>NZ_CP114598.1:331259-662518 GCF_030848305.1 Akkermansia muciniphila
TCACGCCGGATTGGCGGAACAAGTCCCGGAGTTCATCTATTCTGACAGTGGCGGCATTTCCCTCGTTTTGGGCTGCATCACGGGCAGATAGAAGACGTTCCTTTTTCTCCTTCTGGCGGAGTAGCTCATTGTACGCTTCCCCCGGTTCAACTCCTTTACTCAGTGCAGTATTTACAACCTTTTCGAGATCAGCTATTCTCTTCTCTGTCTCTGGAAGCTTCCTGTTACTCGCATCAATCCGTTCCTGGGCTTTGAACTGTTGCTGGAACAGTCTTTCAACCTCCTGAAGGGAGGGCATCTGCCCTTGAATGAACTTCATATCGAATTCCTTGTCTTGCAAACGGTCACGGTTTTGAACGGCCGTATCCAACTGCTTTCCGTAGTCCATGAATTCCTTCTGCGCTACTTCCAGATCCCGGCGGCGTATTTTGTCGTCAAGATTCTGGTTAATCATCATCATGCCGTAGTCCCGTTGCCTCTCGGTGATTTTTCCGTCTTCAAAGTCATTGTCCAACTTCACGCGGGCAAGTTCGGCTTCCTGCGTGTCAATCCCCTTCTGGCGGGCGGCTTCCTCCCTCCGTAGCTGGATTTGCCGTTCAATCTCCTGCGTTTGCAAACGGTATTGCGTCGTAATGCCCTTCACAAAGTCTTCAAACCCTTTGTTGATTTCCTGTGTTCGGTCGGCTTTGTTATAGTCCTGGATAGCTTCATAACTCTTTTTGATAGATTCGGCAGTATCCCTGGCACGTTTTTTCATCCTTTCGGTTGCCTGTTCCGCCTGCCGCTCCAATTCGTCGCTTTTGGCCTTGAAGTGGTCAATCAAAGCGGTAATGCCGGCGGTCAGCCCCTGGATCAGCAGCATGGCCCAGCCCAGCGGCCCCATCGCCGTTTTGATGGTGGTTCCGAATAAATGAATGAACGGGATAGCTCCCCGGAGCGAGCTGGACATGCCCAGGATGCGCGTTGCCGCTATGGTAATCTGCCCCGCCAGCCCCTTGACCTGCGTCGAGGTGAGTTGCCCGGCATCTCCGGCCGTCTTGATGCGCCGTCCCAGGTCCTGGATATTCTTCAGGGCGTCCGCCTGGGCCACGTTGTCCCCGGCCTTCCGGGCTTCTTCCAACTTGGCAATGTAGGATTCCAGTTCGGCCTGTAGTTCCTCATAGGTGGCGGAGGCGCGGCGGTTGTTGGCTTCCAGCCGTTCCACCGTGGCGGCGGCGGCCTGCTGCTTCCGGGCCTCCGCGGCTTCCGCCTTTTCCGCGGCCTTGTCGGCCGCGTCCATTTCCTTGTTGTAGCCGTCGATGATTTGTTGAAGGTTTTCGTCAAGGTCATCTCCCCATTTCGCTCCGAGATCCAAATCAGACATTTTGTTGTTGAGGACTTCAAAGACGTCATCCACCTGTTCCAGCTTCTTCCTGAATTCCTCGGAGGTCAGCACGGCGTTGGTGACTTCGTCAATAAACCCGGTCAATCCCGGGTTGTCGTTGAAGGCGGCTTTCATCCGGGAGCCGGCGGCGGTCAGGGCGTCGGCGTATTGGTCAAGTTTGGAATTGGCGTTTTCCAGGGCTTTTTCATATTCCGCGCCCATGCCGTCCTTCATGGCGTCGCCGGTTTCCCCGGCAGCCGTTTTGACACGGGAAAGAGAATCTGCGATCCGGTCCATCACGCCGGAAGTCTGCGACATGGATTCGCCGGATTCCCGTATCCTGTCCAGGGATGCGGCGGCTTGAGTGGCGCCGGAGGTGTCGGCGGTCGTTCTGATATTGATGTTCAGGTTTCTGTCTGACATGGTTCTATTGATTGGCTGTTGAGATTCAAACGGGCGTCGCACAGAGCGCGCATGACTTCCCGGCGGGCGTTTTTGGGAACGTGGGGAGGCCGGGGATTGCCGACACTCACCACGTCATAGCTGCGGGCATAATCCTCCGGATTCGCCGTCCGGCTGTCCCAGTTCCACCAGGACCACCGCCCGGCCCGGTTCAGGGGCGTCCACGGCTCGTCAAGCCGGACACGCTCCCGGCCGCAGACATCCATGACGGCCCGGCAGATGGTGAGGTCTTCCGGGGCGAGCGGGGGGATGGCGGCGCATTCCAGCGCTTCGGCGGCCATCATGGCCGCCCGGCCGCTCAGGGCGTAGCAATTTCCGTAGGCGGACCGTTCGGACGGGTTCCGGGGAACCCGGTATCCGGCGGCGTGCAGCGCAAGCCCGTTGTGTTTCATTTCCCTGACCCAGCCGCCCGACAGAAGCGCCGTGTCGGAGTCAATCTTGACGACGGTGTCGCCATCCGCCGCCCCCCCGGCCAGCGTGGCAATAATTCCCCGGACGCACTCCGGGCCGCGCAGGTTGCCGCAGCGGGGGAAAGAACTCCGGCGATACCGCGCCCCATGCGCTACAAGAGCCCTCCTGGCCTCCGGGGGCACCGGGGCGGCGCTGTCGTCCACCACCGTAACTACCGCCTCCGGAAGAGCCGTCCTGGCGCACCGGACGCAGGCCACGGCTTCCTGCGCGTCTCCGGCATAGGTGAAGGTGTATATCCTGATCATGACATTCCGGAGGGGCCGAAGGTTCCCGGGTGGATTTGGAGATAAACCGTGCCCGCCTGGTGCTGCACCACCTTGTTGCCGTCGATGGTGGCCAGATGGAAATAATATTCATAAGGGGTTTTCCGGTCTTCCTCCGCGAGCCTGACGGGGTCGGAGACGCCGCCCGCGGCGGACAGAGAGGATCCGAGGTATTTCGTGTCCTTGTCCAACTGGATCTTGAGCCAGATTTCCCCGGAAGTGACGGGGCTTTTCACCCATCCCCCGGAGCCGTCCCCTTCCGGAAGCAGCCCCCCGATGTAGCTGCCGGCATAAACGGCCTTCCCCTGGCGGATGTAGGCATCGGACACCTTGCCGTCGCTCCCGTAAGACAGGCGGCATTGGAATCCCACCTCAACGGCGCTTGTTCCCCACGCGGGAGGCTCCTGGGCCTGCAGCAGTTTTACGGACGGCCCGACGCTGGGAAGCTCCGGGACTTCATCGTCCGCTCCAGAAGAGCCTCCGCTGCCGGATCCTCCGCCCGAAGAACCTCCCCCGGAAGACGTGGACGAGTCCGCCCAGGCCGTCCGGCGCAACGCCTCGGCAAGCTGCCGGCTCCGGTCGATGGAGTCCTGCAGGGAGATCTGTTCCGGGGCCCCCACCGTCACGTCGGAAACTCCCGTTTTAAGGTCGAGGGATATTTCCTGGATGACGGACCGCATGGTTTCCCATTCTTTCAATCCTCCCGTGATGGAGAGGCGCCCCCCGCAGACCTGGTCAAAGTCGTCGTGGACGGTCGCGGATCCGTCATAGGGCAGCGCGCGGGTGGCTTCGTAGTAGGATTTCAGGAAATTTTTATACAACACGGAGGTGTCGTAGCTGCCCGATGTTTCGTCGCCTCCGGGGCTTCCGCCGTCGTCGGATACGCTTTCCACCGTCCCTGCCCTGTCCACCCGGTAGGACGCGTAGCCGACATTCGTCGTAGTCACTTCAAACGTCAATGTTCCGATCCAGCGGTCCCCGGTTCCGGATTTTCCGCCGTATTCCGGAAAATATTGCTTCACCGTGTCGGGGGGCTCCGTCGCCCGCACCCGCAAATCCACCCGGACCTTGCCCCATTTGATTCTTGCGCTCCTGCCGTTTATCTGGCCGGAGGTCAGTTCGTGGGTGATGGCCGCGCTGCTGTATCCCCGGTGTTCCGCGTCAGCCGGCGTGATGGACGTAATTTTCGGACTGGCCGCCACTTCCAGGCCGGCGCAATCCTCCAGGGCCGGAGCCCAGCGTTTGACGCGGGCCGCCCACTGGGCCGTGCCGGTCGGGAATTTGTCTCCCCGGACAATCATCCGCGGGGCGTCGTAACCCAGCGAGTCCGTTTCCGCGGGGCTGTATTGCCCGGCAGTGTCGGAGACCTTGACGCCGCCCGGAACGTCCACTTCCGCCGTCACCACATAGGGCTGGGACAGGGAGGCGCCTGAGGGATAGACGGCCAGTGCGCGCTGAATCCGGGAGACAACGGAGGCGTTGCAGGTCAGCCCCACGGCCGGAGGCACCAGATCGGGACGCGCCTTGAGGGACAGGGCGCTTACGTCCACGGCGGACAGGTCGAGCACGACATCCGGCAGGGCGGCATGGTCGGCAATGACCAGCGTGGCGGAGTCGTCCGCGCCGTATTCAAACCACGCGGCCATATTGGGGCGCCATTTCTGGATCTGGGAAAGCAGGGAGGCATACGTTTCCGACGAGTAGGCAAACGGAATGATTTCGGCTTCCTTGTCTATCCGGAGGTCGTATTTGATGGGAACCAGAGCCGTGCTGACGGCGTGGTCCAGAATTCCGGAGAGGGCGTCCCGGATGTTCGCGGTCGCCTGTTTTTCCTGACCGCTCCCGCCTGTGCCCCGGCGGTATTCGGCAAAGATGCCGTTGGCGCGGCCATTCGCGAAGTACTGGATGTTGCTCAGGTTCCACCAGTAATCGTAAATCCTGATGTCCCAGCTCTCGGAGGTTCCTTCAAGGGAATGTTCCAGGTCGATGACCGGGCCGATGAGCAGGGTTTTCCCGCGCCAGACGATTTTGACGGGTTCCCCTTCTTCAAACGGGCAGGAGGCAAACCGGGAGACAGGCACGCGGAAGGAGACGGAGGCTCCCCCGAAGGACAGCCGGTTGTAGGACGGGCTTTCGGCCATGTCCAGGAAGTCGGAGGAAGATACGTCAAGGGTTTTCATAGGGGGCGGCCCAGGGTGAAGTTGTAGGAGACAATAAGGCGCAGGCCCTGAACCTTCGGCTCGGCGTCGGCGATGACGGCTTCAAAGCGCTGTTCACGGCCGCAGGCGTCGGTCCAGGCCCATTCCCCTTTCCCCGCCGTTTTCCATTCGTTGAGCCATTCGTAAAAGGCGTTCCACGCGTCCATGTGGGAGGCGCATTCCCGCACGGTGGAGATGGTGAAGGACAGGGACAGGTTGCCGAATGCGTCCAGCCTGGGGAACGGGCTGTTGATGATCGGCGTGGCGGACGTGCCGAACTGCACCGGGAAAGCGTGTTCCGGCAGGGAGTCGAGCAGGAATTCCCCGGCGCGCACGACGGGGCGCCCGTCAAAGGTAATGGAAAAGGGAGAGACGGTCGTGTCCATGCCTCAATAATGGTGGGGGAAACAGGGGCCGCCCCTCCCCATGCAAACAGAGGGGCGGCCCCGTCTGTCATGCTCCGGCGGAGGCCGGGAAGGCGATTTCTTCCGTGGGCGTCAGGGAATTCAGGGAGGACGGTATCACTTCAAGCGTCAATTTCGGCGTGATCAGCTTGTTATTTTCCGTGGGGATTTCCACCTTGAGCAGCGCCGCGACTTCCAGGACCATCATTTCTTTTTTGTCTTCCTGGTATTTGGTGAGGCGCGCCCATACCTTTTGCCCGTAGATGTTCCGGGAAAAGGGCTGCACTTCCTTCCCGGCTTCCAGCCTGTCGCACTGGTAAATCACCTGCCAGCAGACCGGATTAACCTCCGTGGAGTTAATCTCGATGGTGTTGCCCGTCACTTTGGTGTTCTTCCGCGTCACATAGGAGGTCGTGTCGCGGGAAAATACCGTGCGGGCGTCGTCTTCCGTGGTCGGCGTGATTTTGTAGTCGATGACTTCGTTGGCAATCATCCAGGCGTCGGAGTCCTTCGCCGGCTTGAAATGCTCGTCCACCGTGTCCGTGCCGCTTTCGGCCGTGACTGTCGTTCCGAACGGGCACAGGTCGAGAAAGGTGCCGACCAGCATTTCCTTGTTGTAGAGTTCTGACATGGTTGTTAGCTTCTTACGTAGTCAATAAAGGTCACTTTCCCGGCGTCGGCGTGGACTTTGTACACGTCTTCCGGGATGTGGACGATTTTTCCCCGCGCGGCGATGCCGTGAGGGAGTTCCAGCTTGTTGACGGCCACCCGGCATTTGACGATGCGGGGCGCCGGGGCAGTAGCGGCCTCCTGGGCCGCGGCGGTGGTGGGTTTAGTTGCCATGTTTGATAATCAGGGTTGTTTCCATCGTCAGGACGATGGACTTTTTCAGGATTTTGGCGAGAGCCGGCTTGGAGCTGGTAACGATTACCTCCGTCATCATCAGCCGGGCATGGTTGCGGCGCCACTTGTGAAAGCCCTCCTGGATGATGTCGGCAAGGTCGTCGGCGTCCCAGCCGTCACCGTCCAGAAGCGGGTTGCTCTCCACGGTGACGTGCCATCTGGCCGTGCTTTTGCCGCTCCTGCTCAACTTGTCCGGAACAATTTCCGGACGCTCCATGACGATGACGGTTTCCAGGGAACCGGTCACCCTCTTGATTTCTTCCTCAAAGGAACCGTCCCATGCCTTAATAATGATTTCCGGGTCTTCCCCGTTGTTGGCCGCGGAGCAAATTTCCACGGCCCGCTGACAGAGGACTTCCGCAAATGCAATGACAGGCGACTTCTTCAGGGTTTTCTTCATATCGGATTGCTCCAATCCTGGTGTTTCGGCCCTCCGTAAATGACGTCGCTGGGCTGGTGCCCATCGTAGGGGGCAAACTCGACTTCACAGGCAGCCACGGCGCGGAGTTTCGCGCGGGCATCCTGATATTGAGCCGCCCGCGCCGTCCCCTGCAGGGATTCGCTTGAACCTGGCACGGAGCTGGTGACGGCATCCCGCACCAGAATGCAGGTGGTGAATACCAACTCCGCGGGAACGGAACTGGAATCCATCGCAATCCTGGCATTTCTGGGGCAGGAGTTGACTGCAGCCGCCACCTCGTTGCAGACCTCGCGGATGATGTCGCTGATTTTGTCCCGGGCAATGGAAGTAATTTCCTTGTCCTGGCAATAGCGGGCAACCGCTTCCGGAGTAATCCTTACGAGGGCCATTGTTTCAATAAGGTTATACCTTGACGGCAAGGACGGCTTCCTGTGCCGTGCTGTCGCCTGCGGACGTTTCAGCTGCGATTTTCAGGCGCAGCCAGGGGCCGGCCTCCAACGGAACGCGCATGAACACTTCTCCGGAGCCGGAACCATTGCTCTCACCCCCCGTCGCAACCAGCTTCGGGGAATCCAGTTCCGTCCAGGCATCACCGTCCTCGGACGATTCGACGGTGAGGGTCATCGTCTTGCCGGCGGCCAGCGCGGGAAGCTCTTCGTGCTTCAATGAAATGACAGCGCTGTCGATGCCTCCTTTCTGTCCGATATGAATCGGGGCAGACGTTACCGTCTTTCCGGTTCCCGGCATCTTCAGACGGATCGTAAGCGCTTCGTCATTGCGGTACATATTCTTCATCATGTGGTGTGTTTCTCCTTTCTGCGGATAAAAGGTTAATTTTTGAGGGCAAGGGAGTTGCGACGGGCGCGGAAAAAGTCTTCCGCAAATGCGGCGCGGACACTGGACAGTGATTCGTCATCAAGCAGGGAATCCACTTCCAGAATCTTGATTCCCATCACGGAATCGGGTTCAGGGGCGATCATGCCCGTTCCGCCGTTTCCGGTGGCAGGCGTAAGGGTTCTGGATTCCTGCAACAGCAATTTCACATTGCCGTTCATAACCACATAGGAAATCATGCCGCGCAAGGCCGCAGGAAACAGGCTCTTCGCCTTGGCGACAAGTTTGTCCGTCAAGGGATGCTGGGCGCTGATGTTCTTGATGCGGGCCACGGAAAACGGAGATTCCACGGCAATGCCCGTCCAGCCTTCCAAACGGGAAGTATAGGCCCTCATTGTTCCTGATTCCCCGTCTTCCGTATTCCTGGCCACGGTCTCTTCCTGCACCGGAGACATGGAAAGCGTCTTCTTGTTCCCCCATATGGAGTGCAGGAAGTCGTCACCCAAAATGACCAGGTAAGCGGAAGCTCCGGAGTTGTCGGCGCGGTTGGCTTCCGAGTCTTCCTGCTTGGAAGGATCTGCGGAAATGGTCATATAATCCCCCATCTGTTCAGAAATAGCCGGGAACACATTTTCCTGTTCCGGAAGCCTGTACCACATCTGCAGGGCAATGGAGGCCATGGCACCCAACGTAACGCTTCGGGTTTCCTTGGTGAGCAGCTGCGCCCCCCTGGCGGAGCTGGTGACAACGGCCTTGTCCACCGCAATAGGTCCGTCAATGTAGTAGC
The DNA here is from genome assembly GCF_030848305.1 of Akkermansia muciniphila. NCBI lineage: Bacteria > Pseudomonadati > Verrucomicrobiota > Verrucomicrobiia > Verrucomicrobiales > Akkermansiaceae > Akkermansia > Akkermansia muciniphila. The sequence goes on from NZ_CP114598.1 coordinate 339,366, forward strand.
ACTTAACGGTTTTATTGGTGTATTCGGTCGTCAGGTTCTTGGCTCCGGCATTGGCCGGACGAAACCCGAAACGGGGAATGCCGGTGGGCATATTGATTTCGTACTGCGTTCCGTCAATAACGGTAACGGGAAACGCGGTTACTTCCGGGGATGCAAGTCCAACAGAACGGACTGCGTCAAGGGCCTTGATAGATCCTGTTCCTTCCTGCTGAAGCACGTCCAGCAGGGTCATAAATTCTTTCGCGGGCATATTACTTGTTCAGGTTATTGAGTTCGGTTTCAAAGGAGCTGCGAAGAGCCGCGGTTCCCGTGACGGGTTCTTTTGGAGAGCCTTCCGGCTTGCCGGCATTCACGTCATCGAATGCGGGATTTTTCGGCAGGGCGTTCAACTGCTTGCTGGCGGCAATATAGTCTTCCGTCAGGGCTCGTTCCCAAAAGGTCTTGGATGCTTCATCCTTCGGGGCGATTTTGCCCGCAGCAATGGCATCGGCAACGTCCTGGACGGCGCGTTCCTTCACCTGCTTCCTGGATGCGGCAATTTCTTCCTGGCATTTCGCCAGCTCCTTCTTGCTTGCTTCCAATTCGTCGGAGCTGGCCTTGCCTTTGTCCTGCAGGGCCTTGATGCGCTCCAACACGATAGCCTCGGCATTTTCAGCCTTGGCTTCTTCCTCGGTCAAAATGCCGAGGGCAACGAGTTTAGTGATGTCCATGTCTCGGTTGGTTGTATGGTTGTCTTGCTGGTCGAGGCCCTCCTTGGGCTTCTCAAGGTCTCTATTGTCGCCCGGTTTCCCGGGGTCTTCAACGTCGTCAAAATGGGCTACGTCGCCCTCCATTCGGCTGGCGGCAATGCGTTCGATGTCGTCAAATGCGGGGTCATTGACCAAGGAACCTACTTCTATGGATTCCGGCAACAGGCCGAGGATTTCCCCGGTTCCCTTGTCGCGCCGGAAGCGGGGGCTGTGATAGCCGTAATTGCCGCCTTCCACGTCCGTTCTTCCCTTCTCCGTCCATCCTTCCAGTTCCAACACAACGCCTTTTTCCTCGTTCCACACAAACCGTCCCGGCTTGTAAGAGGCGGGCCCCATCTCATGATCATAGAGCCCGACCGGTTTGACGTTGCTGGATAGCTTGGCTTCCAGGTCGGCATTGAGCCGGGGAACGCAGTCGGACGTTACCCGCACCACACACGTTCCCGGCTGGCCGTTGAGCGAGCATTTAATAGTATGTTCTCCTTTGGGGGCCCACAGGATAGCCATGGGAGCCTTGCCGTGGTTGCCGGCTACCGTCGTTATCAGCGTACTCATGCCCCCATGATGAGGCACAGTGGAGGTATGGGGCAATAGACGCAAAATGGGCTACAAAATATTCAAGCCGTAACGATCAGGAATAAAATCCCGGCTGGCCGAGAATAATATCTTGCCACCTCCCAAAGTTTTACGTAATATTATAATGGTATTGGGAGAGAATTGATTTCTCAGTCCCTGCTCTATTGAATTAAGAAAAAACACTAATTAAAAAAGAAAGGTACTTACCATGAAAATGATTTTTTTATGGGCCACATGTTTAGTTGTCATAACCGGTTGCAATGCTCCTCAAGAGAATCATGATCAAATTGAAAACGGTGGAACAAAAATAGAAAACAAGTCGGAAAATTCTAATTTTTACGGCACTTATGAAGGAACTCTTCCCGCTGCCGATTGTGAAGGTATAAAGACGACACTGACATTAAATAAGGATAAAACTTATATACTGAGGAGCGAATATATAGGAGAAGGAGAAAAAAGCGCAACTTTCGAATCAAAAGGTCATTATAATTTGATAAATGGAAACTTGATTGAATTATCTCTAACCTCTTCTAATGAAAAATCTTATTATAAAATACTTGATGGTAGTAAATTAATGTTGTCAGACAAAGAAGGATCAATTAATCAAGGAATCTTATCCGAACATTATATTTTAAAAAAGAAATAAAACTATTTCTATAACAAATCTTTTTTCTACTCCGCCGCAGTTTCCCCTCTGCGGCGGTTTATTTTACACCGTCTTTCAGCTTAGCTCTCCTAGTCAATTTATCCAGTCTTCGGAACCTCCCCCGTCATCAAGCATGGCATCCATGAAGTGTTTGAATGCTATGCCCGTAAGTTCTTCCATATCCGGAAAAGCCTCCGGCCATGGCGCAAAGATCTGCGACTTCTTGAGCTTATAGACGGCCCTGACTCCGCCATGCCCGTCCGATTCAAAAAGGCAGCCCGGCTCCAATCCGGAGCCGGTCATGCTGTTGCGAAGGTTGAGGATGCTTTTACGAAGAGTGAAAAGTTTGCGGCCCGTCATAGAGGCGTAAGCGCCAGCGCGAACGCCGTGCGCCTCCGGAATGACAGGAATGGTCAGCGCCTGGGCCCGCTTGGCCGTCACCGTGCCGCCGTAGATTTTCAATAACAGGGATTGTGCAAGGTCTAGAGGTTCCCCCCCGTTCCCCTCCCCTGCCTGCCCGGTGAGGTAGATGCGGGCACCGTCCGCCGTCGTCTCGGCAAACCAGTTTCGGGCAATGTCGTTGGCCCACCCGGTTTTCTTCCTTCCAGGCCCGTGGGTCGGCAGGGACGTGTTTTCAAAGTGTCCGGATTCCGCCTTGTTCCTGTACCAGGACGAAAGCCAGCTTTTCACTCCCTCCCCCATGCGTTCATTGGCTTTCGCCAAACTTTCCGGAGCTGCTATTTTTTTCACTTCTGCAATTACCGGGTCAACACCGTTCAAGTCGATCGTCAGGTTCATATCTCGTCTTCAATCCGATTGATTTCCCACCCCTTCCGGTAAGCTTCCGCGCTGGCGTCCCACAGGGCTTCCTGCAGCAAATCATCATTGGTGAGGTCCATTTCCGGAAGGCGGGCAAGCACAGCGGCCAGTTCCGCCCGAAATTCATGATCAGAAAGCCCGGAACGGGCTTTGCCGATCAATTCCCGGACAAAATCAGCGCATGGCTCGGCCCACGCCTGTAAAATTTCTTCTGCGGCCTTTTCCGCGTCCTGCTCCAACTCGACGGCCAGGGCGAGCGGAGCTAGTTTTTTCCCTCGGAGGCAGCGGCTTCAACGGCATCCCCGTATTGGCCCGGAGCGGAACCGATAGACGGGGCTTTTCTCAAGACAGGCTCGCCGGAACGCGGCTTGGGTATCTTGACGATGGTGCGGGCGAATTCTTCTCCTACATCCATGATTTCCGCCGCTTTGGCAACCGTTTCCAGGGCTTCTGCGTCAATGCCGCGGATAGAGGGAACAAATTGAGGGAGACGGGAAGGAATATGCCCGTAATTCAAGTGGATGATGGCAGGAATGAGTTGGGAATTGAGAATATTCGCCACGGCCTGCCCCGCGTCTTCAATGACCTCTTTGCGGATACCGGCATGCACTTTGCCAAGGGCATACGCCCCTCCGTCCCCCTTGGAACTGGTCAACGTTTGTCCCAGGATCAGGTTGTCGCATTGTTCGTCCGCCAGTTTGATCAAATCCGCCTGGGGCAGCCCGTTGGCTCCCTTTACGGCGTCATGAAGCTGAAACTCCATATTCTGCGTTGTGATGGCCCATCCCCCGGAACCAAGGTTTTGCAGCATTTCCGCCGCCTCCGTTTTTGCTTTTTCGTCACCCCTGACTTTAGCCGTCCGGAAAGGGATGCCGAAAAGCTCGCAAAACGTCATCAGCCAGGGCAACCCGTAACAGGCGGCTCCGAACCATCCCACAAGACACCGGAGCTTGGCGCCAAAAATAGGGTGGAACACGTCGGCCTTATTCAGCCCAATCAGGAACTTGTCCGGGGGAAATTCTTCTCCTTCCAGGTCGTTTTCCAGGCCGTTGCGGAAAAGGAGCAAACGATCCTTCCTGCCGTAGTTATATTCCCATGCGTAAAATTGAGCGGAAAGAGGCTCGTAACAGCGGGGGTAGATGATATCATCCGACGCCCATTTGATTTGATGAACGGTGTTGCCGCAAGTAAGCATATAGGTCAGGGATTTGAGCAAATCGTCTGCTCCCTGCTCTACCGTGTCCGGTTCCGGTTCTGACCGCCAGAAGGCGGATTCGACAAGCTCCGCCATTTCCTGCGCTTCCGGGGTCGGTTGCTGTCCTTTTTCCGTCCAGGGCATGACTGTCCATTCCATGCGGGCAACGGCGTTTGCTATTTCCCCAAGATTCTTCCGGAGACGCGGCCATTTTTCCAGCATAGCCATAAAGAGCTGTTCCTGCCGGTCCAGCCGCCCGGAAGCAATGGACTCTTTCAGAGATTTCAGGGATTCCGGGTCAAGTTCGGAGGCTGGCCAGTGCTTGAATTTATGATCAGCAAACGGAGAAACCAATATCTGGACCGCCTCTTTCACCTTGCCGCGAAGCCTGGGAAATAATGCCATGAACGAATAGAGATTTAAGGATTAAACAAGCTCCTGCGCCATGCTGAACGCATCGTCGCAGCGGTTCAGCCAGCCCTTCCCGAACACAGGAAACTGCTTGCAAGAGCGGTAAAACGCCTGACGCTTCTCCTGCAGGGCGATAAGGAACACCGCTTCACCCGTGGCGGCCAGCTGGTCCTGTAGTTCCTGCCGGGTCTTGGGGCCGACAATCCCGTCCACCACAAGCCCGGCGCCGTGAATGTTCAGCGCGCGCTGCAAAATCTTCCCGGTATTCCTGCTCCCGGAATTGAAATAATGATCCCGCAGGATGAATTCAACGCCAGGAAAAGCGTCGGAACCCAGCCAGGAGCGCACGGCGGCGGTATTATCCAGGACATACTGGAGACAACCTTCCCAGGCCTCTTCACGTCTTCCGGCATCCAACAGGGCCTTCAATCTGTTAAACACGGCCGGTTCAATGCCGTCGCAAATGCCGCAAATCTCCCACTTGCCGCCCTTGTCGGCGGCAGGAAGGCGGGAAACGCGCAGGGAATCCGGCCCGGTAACGCGGCTGTCTTCAAACCGGAGGATAGCCGCGGCCATCTTTCTTTCTATAGTATTCATTCGTTCAGATTGTCGATAAGTTGCACAAGCCGCTTGCCTTCCACGGTGTAGCAATGGCACTTGGCATGCAAATGCCACTCATTAAATTGAGCCAGGAAAAAAGCGGCGTCTCTTTCGGTAAGAAAAATTTTCATCCATTGCTCCTTTCCGGGTTCGTCCACAATGAGTATGTACAGGGTAGGCATACGGAAACTATTGATTATTAACTAAAGGGAACTTGTAAGAAAAACTTTACAGTTGGTGTTATCGTCCGCACCGAAAAAAGTACAAGAGAATGGCCAGTGCAGTGAGCCATACCCCGATACCATATCCAGGTTCCCCTATACACATGAGGGTAAATCCCAAAACTGTTGCTGATAAAATGGCCATTAACGACAGAAAGAATTGTTCTTCATTCACTTTTCCAGCTTCCTTTCTATGTTTTCGATTCTGACGGCAAGTAGTTGGATCGCCTTGGCCGTCTCCACCTGGGCCTGCGTCTGCATGGTCATCAGATCACAAAGGCGGTCATTGTGGTGGCTGACCACCTCCCCGATGTACCAGCATGCCCCGCCGCATATCGTCAGCGACATCAGGACGCAGGCAAACACGGGGGAAGCCTTGGCAAAATCCAGGAAACGCGCCGGTACTTCGGAGAGCTTACACATGGCCTTATTTCTTGGAAGGTACGATCTGAACAACGGGCGGAACGTCCGTTTCCGGCTGGGCCTGGGAATAGGAAATATGCCCCTGCTCAATGACGAGGCAGGAGCCGTCCTTGCATACCTCCGTGCGGCCCGGCGTCACGTCCACGGAATGGCCGCAGCCGGAGAGGGACATTCCCAGGCCGCCAAGGACAGCACCGACAATGCCCACCCCGGCCAAGTAGAGCCACTTCCGCAAGCCGGTGGAGGTCTTGGCCTGCCCGGAGAGGTAGTTTTTAACATCTTCCATAGCATGCTTGCCGATGATGGGGAGGGCCTGTTCTGCTACGTTCAGCCAGCCGGCTTTATCGTCGTCCGGCAGGTCGGCGTATTTCACCATCGGCTGGTGCTTGTAGCGGTCCTTGCCGTCGGCATAGGCGTTATACATATCCTCGGCAATTTCCAAGGCGTGATTGCATTTATTACTAGTAGTCATATGATTATGGTTGTTATTGATTGTGGGTAGTGAAGTATTTGAAAAAGTCCACGGCGGCGGGATCCTTGATTGTGAACTCCTGGTATTGGGCCGGGGTGAAAATTCGGTGTCCCCCTTGCTCATTAACCGCCTCAACAGTCAATGATATGGCCTCCGCCATTTCAAATGGCCCATCCTCCGAAATAGGCCAACTGGCAAGAACATGATCCAGCCGCGCCCAAACCTGGGAGGCCTGCCATGGCTCGGACAATCCCACCAGCGCGGCAACGACGGCCTGCATGGCCAGGGCCTGCTCCGCTGGTATATCGTCCTGCGTATAGCGGTCTATGCGGGTGTACCCTTCCTCGTCCGGGTAAATGGCCATCAAAATGAATTCATCCCACTGTCCCGGCCGGGGAAACTGTATTTGTATCTCGGAATTATTCATGATTCTAAGGGGGTATTTACATCCACAAAATCCGCCGTCTCTTCTGATTCAATGACATTGACGGCCATTGCTTCCAGTCCGTAAAAAACCGGGTTAATACCTCCGGGCTGGTAATAAGTGTACTCTCCGATTCCCGCATAAACAGAAACGTCGCCACCCGCATTATTCACAACATCAGTCACCCAACTGGAAATGCCGACGCCGGTCTCAAAATTGGAGACGCCCCGGCATGTGGCAATTTGATACAGATTATACCCCTGACCTCCGGTGAGCATGAGCCAGAGCGCGCCCGTATCTTCATACCTGGCAATACTGGCGACAGATTTCTGTTGGTAAATAACCTTGGCAATCGTCCACGGAACAGGCTCATTCTGACTGGCCGGAATAAAGCTGGTTGTAGTCTTAACCTGCCAGCTGTCCGTATTATTAAGCGCAAAAATCTCACGCACCCGCACCGTATAACCGTTGCGTTCCGTATTTCTCACGTTATCAAAAGTAATATCCAGAATTTCGCCTTGATTATAAGCCAAACCGTTTGCCGGGATAATACTGTAAGAATCTATAGATAGGTCGGGACGAATCGTCTTCGTGCCACGGCCGATACCAAAAGACAACTTTGCGGCATTGGTAGCGCGCCAAAGGAAAGAAAACCCGGCGAAACTGGAATAATTCCATTGAGGATTGCTCCCTTCAAATTTCGCCTGAATGGTCGAATGAGTACCCTTGGGGATCTTAATGCCAGCCAAATGGTAGGGAACCGTCTTGGTCACCGTCGAAGATCCTGACGCGGTAATGGCATCCGTATTGAGGAAAGCATTAGAGGTCAGGATGCCTGTCACGCCGGCCATACCCGCGGCGTACAGGCGGTTGACCGCTGACGTATCCGTTGCCGCCCCCACGGTCAGAGGGATGTTGATGCCGCCATTGGCGTTGACGGCCCCCGCCGCCGTCAGACCTCCGGCCAGCGTCATGTTGCCGGATGCGTCCACCTGCGGCATGGCCGCCAGAGCATTAGCCGCCGCCGTGGCGGAGTTGGCCGCAGCGGTGGCAGAAGTTGCGGCATTATCGGCAGCCGTGGACGCGGTGGCGGCGGACTGGCCAGCCGTCCGCGCCGCAGCCTCGGCGGTTGCGGAAGATTGGCGCACATCCCGCCCCAGGCTATCCAGTTGCCGCGCGGTGGCCAGCTCCATCCCTCCCAGGGTAATGCCGTCGTCATAGTCCACCACCACGGTCATCAGCGGGGCCATCGTGCCGTTCACGGTGGGAGGGTTGGCTACTTCCGTGATCAAACCACGCCCAGGGACGGACGGAGTAAGAATGGCGTGCATTCCCAGCGCGTAAGGCGTCATCTCGGTCCCTTCGCATACCTGGATGATGATCTTGTCCCCGCGCGTCAGGGGAACGCCCGGCGTAAATACCCACGTGGCCGTCTGGCCGCTGGACAGGTTGGACACATAGGCGGAGGTGCCAATCAGGCTGTAAGTTCCGTCCACCAGCTTCCAAATCCGCAGGCAATACTGATTCAGGGCGGGATTGTCAAAAAAATACACGGTTGAAATACTCGTCAGGCGGCAGCTGTCGGGCAGATGCCCGGCCAGTATCTCGTCTCCCCACGTCATCGCATAGCCTCCCACGATGGTCCAGGTGTCGGCGGCGTCTCCGCTGGACAAGGTGGATTGCCCGGTCACGGCTTCCAATTCCACTCCCGCATCCTTGAGCGCGGCGGGCAATTTATTTGCTACAGCCTCATTGACCAATTCCCCGCTTTCCACCTGGTCTTCCAGCGTTTCCACAAGCTGCTTTGCTTCATCCCGGGCCGCTTCGGCTTGTCGTACAAGTTCCTCGACCACAATGGACGGGTTTTCCACAATGGTCACGGAGCCGTCTTCCGTTTCGGGGATGGAGACATCAAGTGCACCAGCTACGGCCGCGGCATCTTCCGTTCCATCCGGAGGCGTAACGCGAGACACTACATGCACGGCTCCCTTCAACAAGGGGTATTCTTTGCCCGATGCGTCGGTCAGAAAAATATCATAAGCGCCGCATCCGGCGGCCAGCCTCGGCCATGTCACCAATGCCGCACTCGCCCCCGTAACGGCACAGTCCAGCATGATCACCCCATCCTGTACTACCGCTCCGCGTAGCGTCATGCCGCTGATGTCCATATCCTCACCGGATGGAGAAATAAAATGCAGCGCAAGAGACTGCGGCAGGGATTCCGTGGCGTGTACGTTGTAGTTGGCGGCTTGCCTCATGCACGCATTATCGCCCCAACGTGAGGGAGGGTACAACAATGTCAAAATGGGCTACGAACAGTCCTAAATGGGATAAAATTTCCCCGTATGTTTGACGGCGTGCTGACTCTTGCCCACAATAGGCCTGTTGCCCTCTCCTGTCCAAACTCCGGAAGATCCACGAAAGGAAGCCCATATAGCCCCCAGCAAGGCGTCCGCGCGATCAGGAGAAGACAGGTTGCGAGCCTTCATTTTCTCCTTCTTCTCGTTCCTGAGCCTGGAATCGTCCGCATATTCTTTCTTCCGGGTAGTCAACTGCACGAAAAGCGTCTTGTCCGGCCGCCTGGACCTGATATGCACTCGCCCGGTCATGAGTTCCAGTCCGGCGTCATTCCAGCATTCCGCCGAGAGATTGATGTAGCGGTCGCGGTCTTCCGGAGGGTTGTTCCCAAAGAACTCATTCGGATACCAACCTGATTCATTAAAATCGCTGATGACAGCCAGGCCCATGCCCGGAGCGTCCACCCACAAATCACAATCCGCAATGCCCAGCCCCTTGAGGGTGGCAATGCACTTGCGGACACTCTGCACCGTGTCCCGCTGTCGTTCCGCGTATTCAATCCAGGCTTCGTTTCCGTCGCAGATGGCAAGGACTGTTTCATCCCCGCCCGCGGCAATGTCCAGGAAGGCCACGGGGCGCCCCCTGCGCGGCTCGTAGGGCTGCCGCTGACCCCATTCCAGTTTTCCAGGGTCAATGATGTACAAATCTCCTTCCAGCGTGAATTCCGCCAGCACGACGGAACGGAAATAGGAATCATCCTCATTACCCCCCACACGGGCCAGAATGCGGTCAATGCGCTCCTGGGAGATATGGGGGCAATCAAAGGCCGTTACCACCATCGGACAGAAGAGGTCTTTTTCCTCGTGGAAACAGCGATAAAATTGCCCTTCCGGCTTGCCTGGGGATGAAAGGTAGATGCAGAATTGAAGCGTACATCGTTCAATGGCGTCAAAGATTTCATCTGGAACCGTCTTTGCCTCGTCCACCACGAAAAACACGGGGGAGGAAGGATCATCTCCGGTAAACTCGTCAACGTCAAACAGACGGGCTTTCTTCTCGCTGCGGGGGTCTTCCTCATCCTGTTCCTTCCGCTCATCCTTGAATTCGTCCGTCACACGCCCGTGCCAGCCTTCCGCCTTCCCGGCGTGGTTGGTGGAAAAGCCTTCGATGAATCCCCCTTCCGGCGTTTCCACGCGGCAATTCTTGAGCCATTTCCAGCCCGCAAGGGATGGGTTGTTCCGGTGCCGTTCCAGGGCAGGCCAGAGCTGGTTTTTTACCTGGCGCCATGAGCCGGACGTAATAGGCATACGCCCACGGGGGTAGCGCCAGAGAAACCATAGGGCAAGGATACCAATTACCTTGTCCGTCTTGCCGGAACCATTAGCAGCGCGCAGGGCAACCCGCTTTCCCCGGGCAGCCCTTTCAAGGGCCCGCATCTGCCATTTGTACAGCCCTGTTTCCCCCAGAATCAGGGCGGCAAAGATGACGGGAGAGTCTTCCGGCCTGACCGGAGCCCCTAGCTTTCTTCCTCTTCGGACCATATTTCTCTCAAGGCTGTCACTAACGGAACGATTGCTTCTGCTGGAAGTTTATGGGTCACCTCTACGTTTTTTTCTCCACCTTCCAGAGCCAACGCCGCACGGTCTCCGTACTTCTTCGGCATCAGCTTGGCAAGCATCCATTTGAGTGTGTCTATTTCCAACTTGACCGCCTGCAACATGGTTCCCCCTATTTCGGCACGTGGGGCCACTTCATGCCCTTTCTCCACAAGGTCAAGCAACTTGTCTTCTAGGGCGGCAAGCCGTTCCTCGCACGCGCGCGCGTATTGGTTTGCAAAATCCGCGTTCTCTCTGGCCCAATTCATCACCGTGGGATGGGGAATGCCTTCCTTTTCGGCAGCCTTCCTCAGACTATCCCCGCAACGTATATGACCGCAAATGCGTTCAGAGAGGGCAGCGCTATACCTGGAAACATTTCCCTTCTTCCCGGTCCTCTCTTTCTTCATTTCGCATACTCCTTGTTGATTTTTTCCCACCCTGCCGGAGGTATATCGTCCTGGCGGGGAACGTACGCCTTTCCGGAGAGTTTCACATATCCTTCAATCCAGCGCAGCCCTTCCGCGTCAATACAGCGTTCAAAGCTGGGGCAGTCCGCGTTATCGTAGAGGATACTATCAGGTTTACGCTCATAAGCGCTACATTCCATACTACCCGGGTTGAGCTTCTTCTTGGAGCACAAAAGGCATTTCATCAGGAGAGGGTGGGATGTTTTGCATCCTTTGAAATCAGACTCCCAAATTCTCTTGTGCGCTGGTGATGTTTCTTCTTTCATATCATTATTGTATCAATTCACAGTCAATGATCAATTTCCCGTTCTGATTATGGAATTGGAGAAATTTGAGGGTTCCTCCCTTCTGGATGATGATTTCATCTTCACTGCTAAAATAGGTTTGCGGGCTAAGGCCGTCCCAGTCCTTACCGGCCCCTGCCCCGAATCTGGAAAAGGGCTCTGCATAAATGGCACGGGTTTTCTTCTTCAGGAGAATTCTGAACAACACGGGACGGTTCATGAATCCTTTCCCCTCCGCTACGGCAGCAGACATGAAACCTTCGTCTTTGAGAGGGTTTCCCACTACGGAGAGATTGAGCATATCAACCAGCTCGTCTGTTATTTCTTCTCCTTTCCAGTTCAAAGCGTCTTTCAATTCCTTGTAAACCCCACAGCCACGGAAAACAACCATGTCTTGAGGCACTTTGCATCTGTCAATGACTTTGGCGATCTGTTTCGCCTTGGCGTTGGACTTCCCCTTCCTCAAATCGTTGTTGATGCGGGCATATCCATTTCCGGTGTAGGAAAACAAAGCGTTCTTTTCCAGTCTGGATGCCTTTGCCCACACTTCCCCGGTAACGCTTCGCAAAAGGTCATCAGCTTCCTTATCCGTCAACGGGGCAGGCATCTTCACCTTGGGGACATCTCCCAGGCTGACCGTGTGCGTGACGGCTGAGACTGGCGCAGGAATGGGAGCAGAGGGAACCTTGATGACTTTCTCCGCCGTTTCCCTGGCCTTTTTCGCCACTTCCTGTGAGGGAAAGACAACCTCATCAGATTTGTCCTGTTTGACTCCCCAGCGGTCTTCATAGACCTTTTTCAATTTGGCCTTCAGTTCCTCCGGCAACTTCGCCGTACTGGCCTTCTTGCCGTACCCGTACCGTTCAATCAGGTCAATCCCGAAGCGCTCCGCACCCCTTGGACGCTTCAACGGCTCCCCGGGTTTGAGTAGTCCCAGCCGTTCGCATTCTTCCCGGGAAACAGGCTCCTGATCCATGTAGGAGTTGAAGCCGAACGGCGGCCAGGGGACCTCAAAGCCCCCGAGGCTGGCGGCGTTCATTTCGTCTGCCCAAAAAGTAAAGTCGGTTTTAAGCCGGACAGCATCTTCGTTGACGACATGAACAAGCCGCTTTGTCTTGGCTCCCGGAAAGCGGATGAACCGGAAAGCAGGCCATGCTTTGAGATTGGCTGGTTTCATGGATGCCTCCCATTGAGCAGCCCCAATGCTTTGCCGGACGTTGGTCTTGAAAATGAGCTTCAGACGGGCCAGAGCACCGATGTTTTTAATATCGTTGTGATACTTCGGGCCTTCGGCGTCCGGTGGAACAAGCCCCTCGGTTTGGAGCCATTGAAGTGCCTGGTTGGAAAAGTCCGCGGCGCTTCCTACCTTGATAACCGTTTCCCCATTGGGTAAAGTCTCCTTTTCTCCTGTCAGATAATTCTTAATCAACCTGTGCAGCCGTTCCAGCAATCTGATATTCTCCACCTTGGAAGAGAAAAACTTGTTTTCCTTCATGGCAGCGTTCAGAGCAGCCCATTCCTTTGAATCCATGCCGGAGGGTGTGGGATGTTTTGCCAGGAATTTTTCCAGGGGTGTTACCATAGAGGCAATTCTGGATGTTCAAAGGGGGGAGGTTCAATCTTGCCAAATTGGGCTACGTGATGTTCCAGAATGCGGACGGCGGGAAGACGGTAGAGTCCGGCGGATTCCAGAGCATTGATAATGCTGTTGGCGCGTTCTTCGGCTTCCTGTCTGTCGTTAGTACCAAGTCCCAGCTCGACAAGTTTGCCTTTCTTTCTGGGATCCACCAGAAGCGTTAAGCGCAGTTTGTAGGATCCGGGCTTTCCTCGCCGCGTCGGCTTGTTTTTTCGCAGGGATGGTTTGGGGGGTCTCATTTGTTGGTGACGGGATAATTCTGTTCTTCCTCGTATTTTGTGAGTTCCGCGGTCCAGCGGAATTGAATACGCCCCAGCCGTCCGAAGCGGTTTTTGCCGATGATCCACTGCGCTTCCGTGGGGTCGTGCTTGTCGGGCTTGTACATGTAGGGGCGGTGGATCATGATGATCTGGTCGGCGTCCTGCTCAATGGAGCCGGAGTCGCGCAGGTCGGAAACGACCGGTTTGCCCTGGGCGTTCCCGGCTCTTTTTTCCACGTCGCGGTTGAGCTGGGCCAGCACCAGGACGGGAATATTGAGTTCCTTGGCCAGGGATTTGAGGCCGGCGGAGATTTCCGAGACTTCCCGTTCCCGGCTTCCCCGGGCCTGCTGGGTCGTGGAGCGCACCAGCTGCAGGTAGTCCACGCCGATGCATTTGACGCCGTGTTCCCGGACCATCCGGCGGCCGCGGGCTCTGATGCTGTCAATGGTGAGGGAGCTTTCGTCGTCGATGTGCAGCGGAGCGGCCGTGATTTTCCTGACGGCGGCCGTGAAATGCTGTTGCTGTCCGATCGTCATCGGCTTGCCGCGGCGGATGTCGTCGGAGTTAATGCCGGCCATGCCGTAGAGGACACGTTCCAGGAGCTGGGATTTCGGCATTTCCAGGCTGAACATGCCCACGGGGGTTCCCTCAAGGCAGATGTTGGTGAGGATGTTGACCAGGGCGGCGGTTTTTTCCGACTCCGGGCCGGGCGGCAAGCACGATCATGGCGCCGGGCTGCAGGCCGTCCAGGGTCAGGTCCAGGCGGCGGTATCCGGAGGAGATCCCTTTGATGGCTCCGGGGTTGTTCATGCGCCATTGCAGGTTTTCAATGATGGCTCCCACGGCCCCGCGGATGGTTTCGGTCTGGCGGACGCCGCACCGGTCCCGCAGGGCGGACATGCCGCGCTCGGCTTCATCAAGGGCTTCTTCCGCGCTTTTGAGCTGATCGCCGGCAGCTTCCGCCATCCGGGAGGCAAACGCGAGCAGCGCATGTTTTTTGGCAGCTTCCGTGACCATTTCCAGGGCGGCGGCGGTTTTGTACCGGGCAAGGGCTCCGTAGGTGGCCGTCTCCACGACTCCGGCGTGCCCTCCCACGGCGTCAAGCTGGCCCTGGGCTTCAAGGCGGGCGATGACAGTGAGGGCGTCCACGGTTCCTCCCGTGCCGGCGACGGTTTCCAGAGCGGTCCAGATTTGCTGGTGCGCCGGGAGGCTGAATGTCTGGCGGCTGATGCCCTTGTCCCGGAGGTCCGCAAAGGCCTGGGTGCCGTCCATTGCCTGGGAGAGCACCAGTTTTTCGGCGTCGATGAGTGTCTGAGAGTCGATCATGTTTTTTGAAATTGTTGATTGTTAAAGTTCTTCAAAGTTGCTGTAAGGGTCTTTGTCTCCGTTCCCAGGGGGTGGCGGATGGTTGACGGCGTAGGAGGTGGCAAAGCTGACGGCATCAGACTGCCACCTAGTCACGGGGATGCCGCTGCGGGTCCAGTTGACGGCGTCCCGGCTTCCCCAGTAGGCCGTGGCGCAGTCCGGTATCTGGTCGGGGGTTAAACGCACACGCCCCGCAAAGGCCGCGTCCCGAAGATGGGCTTCGACTTCCTCCACGGTGCACGGAGAGGGGGTAAGGGGGTGAATTCCTTCCTTTCTTCCTTCCTTCCTTACGGTTTTTGCTGGGTTTTCTTCTGGGTTTTCAAAAATAACCGGCTTGGTTTTTGCTGGGTTTTCGGAAATAACTGACGTTGGTTTTTCGTGGGTTTCCTTTTCGGTTCCTACACTGGTTCCAATGTCGGTTTTCCTGGGTCTCCCCCCAAGTTTCCCATTTTCACGGGCGGTCTTCCGGCGCGTTTGCACGCTGTCCTGTATTTCATGCGGATAGCCGAATACGACGAGATTGTCGCCGTCAAAGTGGTAGAGTTCGTTTTCCGCGCTGATTTCCTGGTCAGTCACGCCGCAGGTCTGCATCCAGCGGCGCATGCCCCAGGAGCGGCAGCCCTCAATGATGCCGCCGTTTTCCTGTTCGCAGCACCAGGCCAGCAGAGAGATCCAGGTGGCGCGCTGTATGGGTTCCGCCCCGATATATTCGGGGCTGGAAAACAAGGCTGTTGGGATATTGATGAATTCCATAATCAAAAAAGCGTCAGTTGGGGGTTGTTTTCATGAATCTGCCAAGCAAAACCTGGAATGCAGTTGCCGCCACTCCCGGAACTTGTCCGTTGCCAATGGCTTTAATGCGGTCCACTCTAGCGGCCACCCCATGAGCCACTCGACCCACGTCGGGTTCAGCTGACCACCACTCCCCGCAGTCATTTGTCTCCGCTCGTCCGGCGTGATAATCCCCTTGGCTTCCAAGTCTTTCATTTTCTGATAACTCCCCGTCCCCCCGCACATGCCCTTGGTGCGGGGTGTTGGAAACTGTGAAACCACAGTTATCAATTTCTTCCCTGTTTCCCGGTTGCTTTCCTTGCCGCCGCAACTGGCGGTTGGAGTAGGAAACATCTCTACAAACTCGTGTGGATTGGGCAGCTTGTTCCCCTCCCGAAACTTCTCGCTCCGCTTCTTCCCGGAAGCGGAGCGAGTTCCAATCCATACGCCTTTTTTCAGCAAGGCTTTCCGGGAATTCGTCCCCCCGTCGAGACCTTTCGTTGTTGCGGTCGGCCACATCATCCCCGGCATCCAGCCTGTGGAGGCTACATCCATCAATGACTTGGGACCCCGTGAATGGCTCCCCTTGTTTGGGGCGTTGCAAGCCGTCGGCGTGGGGATCATGTGCAAGTATCCAGATGCGTTTCCGGACGTGCGGGGCTCCCACGTCGTCCGCTCCCAGCACCATCCATTCCGCATCGTACCCGATCGAGGCCAAGTCTCCGAGTACTCGTCCAAGCCCGCGAGAAGTGAGAACTGGGGAGTTTTCCACGAAGACGAATTGTGGTCGAATTTCGCAAACAACGCGGAACATTTCCCTCCACAGTCCAGAACGTTTGCCGTCGATGCCGGCGCCTTTGCCTGCAGAGGAAATGTCCTGGCAAGGAAAGCCTCCAGATACCACGTCAACAAGGCCGCGCCACGGTCGTCCGTCAAAGGTGCATACGTCATCCCAAACCGGGCAAGGCGGGAGTATGCCGTCATTCTGGCGGGCGAGCAGTACGCTTGCGGGGTAGGGATCGAGTTCGACGGCGCAGATGGTTCGGATGCCGAGCAATTCGCTTCCGAGTATGCCTCCACCAGCGCCCGCGAAAAGATGTAGCTCATTCACTCGCCCTCCTTTCTAAAATTGCTGCCTGATCCGGGGTAAGATACTGCCAGCTCTGCGGCGGACGTGCCATGCCAATGGCAGAGAGTGGTACAGCATGAGGTAGCCGGGCGGGATCCCGGACGACCCAGGTGAAGCAAGGAATATAATGAAAAATGTGTTCTTCCGTCACGCACGCCGACTTGCAAACGGCTGATAAACTATCTGGGGAAACCTCTTTATTTATTGTTAAACAAAGAGCAAGTCTGCACTTGCCGATAATTGCCCGCTCTCCGTCCTTTCCGGATTCGTAAAGCCATATCGTTTCAAATTCTCTACCCCTAAGGCGAGGCATGTTTTTCCGTAATTCCAATGTCTTTTCGCCGGACAGAATTTTCCCAGAGAAAGGTCGCCTGACGGATAAGAGGATGTTAATCATTACTGGCCTCCTTTCCGTCAATGATGGCCCTTAATTCATCAAATACCCGTAGACGTGTATGATTCCTTGTCGTGCAAATAAGGTGCTGCGCCCACCGGGCATGCCGTTTCGTGGGGTACTCCATGCGATAGCGGGCGATAATTCCTTTGTGGTGTACAATCGCGGCCTGAACTTCGTATTTCCCGTCGTCGGTTTTCTTCATGGGGCAAACCTGCTGAACGATGATGTGAGGATTCCGTTTCATTGCTCTGATCCTTCTTGCACAGTGATTGTTATTTGTGGTTCTTCGCCCCACCATTTATCCACGGACGCGGAATACACCTGGGCGTCATCCTCCCAAAATCTCAACCGGGTCAGGACATCCTGCAGGGTTTTGGCCAGGTTGTCCCAGTCCGGGTTGGTCGTTTTCGGAATGAGCCCGATCCGGTTTTTTTTCGGCTCGCTCTTGCGGTAGGGCCAGACGAAGGCCAGCTTCAGGGAGACCGGCCCCGTCAGGGGCCGGGCCGGTTGATAAGGTTTCAGCAGGGTCAGGTAATCGCTGATGACCAGTTTCAATTCTTTCGTGTCCGCCAGTTTGGCGTGTTTCCCGATGTTGACGATTTTTTTGTTCTGGTGCGTTTTCGTCGGGGGAACAATCGGCAGCATGATGGTTATCGGCTTGTTCATGGCTGTTGATTAGAAGGGGATTTCGTCTTCTTCCGCCGGCGGTCCCGCCGTGGCGCTCATGTGGTTGTTGGCCGGCAGGTCCGCCGGGCGCGGAGGCAGGGGCGCTCCGCCGCGCCCCGCCGCTGTCCTGTCCTGCGCCGCCATGATGGCCCGGGCTTCGTCCGGCCCCAGCACGTCTTCGCAGTTGCTGAATTCGGGATAAGTCCCGTCTGCCCTGGGCTTGTCTCCCTGTCTGACGTTGAGCCGGACGTAGCAGGGTTTGCCGAGGTATTCCGCCGGGTTGATGATAACCTGCTGGCCGGGTTGGTAGACGTTCCCGGTAACGTTTTTGACGAACAGGTCAATTTTCCAGGCCAGGTCTTTCGAGTTGGTCAGGTAGTAACGGACCGTCGCCGCCCCTTCAGGGCCGAAGGCTCTGATGTGGACGGCCAGCTGCGGGCATCCCCGCGTTTTGGCGCCCTGGGAGATTCCTTCTTCCATTTTGACGATTTTTCCTTCGTAGACGCCCGCGGGGAGGAATCCGTATTCGCCGGGCTCGCCTTCTGATATGTAACTGAACATAATGGTTATTTGGTGGTTGCGGTTTTGGAGACGGAGATTTTTTTGACGTAGGAGGATCCGGCCCCCGTCCTGACCAGTTCTTCCGGGAATTGTTGTTCCGGCAATGCTTCCGCGAACAGGGCGCGGAAGACGTCCGCCTTGAGCGGGCCATAGGATTTCAGGAGTTTCGGGACGCCAATCCAGGTGGCGTATTTGGCGACGTCTTCCGGAGCGACGGTGTCCGCGCCTTTCCGGGAGACGCGCCTGAATCCGGGGACTTCCGTTCCGTTGTTGAGGTAGTCGAGGATTTTTTCTTTTCCTTTTTTGGCATAGGATTCCAGGATTCCGGCCTTGGTGACGAATTCCGCCAGCCTGGAAGGGTTTTCCGCGATTTCGGCGAAGCTCGCTTCCAGCGTTCCGGCTTCCGCCAGGGACAGCATTTCCTGCGCCGCCCGGTTCCGCAGCGGACAGGTGTCCTGCGAGGCGCACCAGCCGCAGTAGTCGCAGAGGCGCGGCCCACCGCCGCGATCCACGGAGTCCACCACGTCGTTGACGATGGAGATTGCTTCCCGGTAGGTGAATTTCCGGGTGACAATTTGCTGCTGGTCGCAGAAGAGGAGGTGGCAGGTGATTTCATCCAGGAATTCCCGTTCCATGAAGGATTTCGCGTAAGAGGCCTGCTGTTCCCAGTAGTTGCGGATTTGGCCGCTTTTGAGGTCGAAGAGCTTGCCCAGCGCGGGGCAGAGGCAGTCCGCTTCCCCGCCTGTCACGCGGGGGTGCCATTGCGGGAAGGCGCAGCGGTTTTTGTCGGCAATGACTTCTTCCCCGGAGCAGAGCGTCCGGACCGTTTTCACCGCCCAGAGGATGGATTCTTTTTCATCGGCTTTCAGGTGTTCACACGCCCTGAATTCGTCCACGCCCATGAGCAGGGCCCGGAAGGCGTCGTCCATCCGGGTTCCCCGCCGGGCCGCTTCCCCCGCGTCGGGGGAGGAGACGTAGCAGGGGCATTGCGCCAGCTTGGGGAGCAGGGACGGCTTCAATAGTTCCGTGGCCGGGGCCGGACGGGGCCCGGCAATGTCAGCGAGGATTTTTTGCAGGTCGTCCAGGCTGACGGCGTATTCCGCTCCGTCCAGGGAGAGGACGGCATGCCCGGTTTCGCGGGCGACGTTGATGCAGGTGACGGGTTTCATTGGCACGCCCCTCCTTCCATGAATTCTTTTACGGAGTTATTGAACCGGGCGGGAGTTTTCAAAATCCGGGCGGCATATTCCGCCGGGACTTCTTCCAGCCCTTGTCCGGCAGTAATGATTCCGCGGCTGATCATGAAGGCGAGGGCGTCTTTTGCGTGGTCAATCACCGCGGCCAGGGCATCCGCCTGACGGTCTCCCGCGGATGCGTCCGGAGGCGGCTCCTGTCCATTGTTTGCCGCAGGGGCATCATTCGCCGAAGCATTGGCAGGTCCGCAGCCCTCTCCAAACAGCAGGCGGGAGATTTCCCCGGCGTCCATCGCCATCACCGCGGGCATCCCGTGCCGGTTTTTGGCTTCCCACGGGGCGGAAGGAGAGGTGTAGACCATGCGTTGGTTTCCTCCATGTCCCTTGCCGTCCTGGACCGTTACGACGAAGTTGCAGAAGAGCATGGCGTCAGCCCATTCCTTGACCAGCGGCGCGACAAATTTGGAGAGGTTCAGTTCGTGTTTGTCGTAGGCGCCGGCTGTTTCCGGCATTTCAAATTTGACGCGGCGGGAGTGTCCCACCAGCACCACATTCATTCCTGCGCTCATCAACGCGTTGAGGCGTGACAAGAGATCCATGGCCACAGGTTCGATCATCTTATATCCCTTGCCGTAGCCCAAATCTTCAATGGAGCGATGATGCGCGTTTTTCTTTTTGTTTTCTTCCTTCAGGAAGGAATTTTGAAGGAATCGCTCGCACCAGTCGATGGAGTCAATGATGACGGTTTTGAAATCATGCGGTTCCGTCCGCAGGGATTCGATGGCGTTCAGCACGTCTTCATAGCTCCGGCAGTCCAGCCGGGCAACGTCGATGTGGGAAGATCCCTGTTCCGTGTCCAGCAGAACAGGAGCGGGCAGCCCGGCCGCCAGCGTGGATTTTCCCACGCCTTCCGGCCCGTAGATGATGACTCGCTGCGGACGCTGCTGCACTCCGCGCTTGATGTTTTGTAATAGGCTCATATTATTTCCTTGTTTGATTGTATTCAGGTCGGGCGTCAGTTCCTGCTGGCCCCGGCCTTTTTGGTTATGGGTAGTTGGAAAGGGTACTGACGGAGTTACGTTTCCGCTTAGCGGGAGGTTTGTTCATGTCCGTCCTGGTTTTGGATGTCTTTTGGGTCAAATACCTGTACACGCTTATCGCGGAAATTCTGTATTCGCGTTGATTGGTGCCAATGTCTTCTATTTCATGGTTCTGCAACAGGTTACGAACCTTTTTCCTACCCCATAAACAAGCAGGGTGTTTCCGCAGATCCTCAAGGGTAAGCCATATTTTGCCGTCGAACATGCGAGTGGCATTCTCTTCCTCGGACTCATTCAAAATCAACAAGCCACGTTCATGAAGGGATTCTATGGTTTGCTCCACAATAGAGGTTACAAATTGATCTAATCCGTTCATAATTCACTAAGATTTAACGATGAAATAAATGATCGTGAAAATTCCAACCAGCAGAGCGGAAAAGACAAGGTTCTGTACGATACCGGGCCGGGGCTTGAGTTCGTCTTCCGAAAAGTCTATCGGGCAGCCGTAAAGGGATCCCATTTTCTCGGCACGGTCACGGCGCATCCAATATTGTTCGTTCGTCATTTTTTTCATTGTTGTTCAGGGGGCGGGTTAAAGCTCGTGCCAGCCGAGCAGCTTCAATTCGTCAATCAGGGCTTCTTCCATTAGGCTGCCGGCTTCTTGGGGTTCTTCGGGCTGGGAAGGTTACTAGCCGTGGTTAGACGGCTACTATTAAAAAGCAGGTGTCCGCTGGAATTGATTGCAGAAGACATGGCCTCCTGTGGCGAACATTTCAGTTTGGCGGAGATTCCCAGCAACAGAAGCTTTCCTGCTTCCGTCAGGTCTTCCATGTTGATTTCAATAGTTGATGGTTTCATGTGTCCGTCCGGTTGATGAGATTGTTTTATGCAATTCTATTAGATTTTGCAACAAAATTCTACTGATTTTGATAGAAATCATGCGTACAACAAGCTTGACAATCTCACAAAATTACATAATATCAATGCATGACGCCGACCAAGAACGACATAAAAAAATGGCTCAAGACCATCAGAAAAGATCGTGAATGGCTCGCAAAGCAGTGTGGTCTGAATTCAAAACAGAGCGTAGATAACTGGTTCGCGACCACAGGGAAAATTCCTAAAGCCAAGCTCCTGCTTATTCAGAGGCTCATGGCAGAAACTCAAGCCCCCCCTTACGAAATAGAGGGCAAAGATAATATGGGAAAGCTCTTCATCACTTTGAATGAAGAATCCCAAGAAGCTGTATTGGCGGAGTGCCGCCGCCTGAATATCACTCTTTCCGCCTACTGTTCCCTAATGATGGAATGGTGCGCTACCACACAGGAGGGGCATGCCGTCATTCAATCTCTCATAACAGGGGCTCCACTGCCTTCTGTTAACATGAATCTTGCCCCCTTGGTACAGTCATCTACTACAAATGCCGCCAAAGAAAAAGAGGCAGCCCGCAAGAAGTTTACCCCGGTAGAAACATTCACAACCCCTCCTTTGGAGGCTCAGGGACGAATCATCGGCAACATTGCAGCCGGCAACCTGGCGGATGGAGACACCATTCCGCAGGACATCCGGCTATACCGTGAACTGGAAAAAGGGGAATACCTGCTGCGCGTCAACGGTCACTCTATGGAACCCTCCATCCCGGACGGCTCCGTGGTCATCATGAAAAAATACACTATCCCCCCCATCCCCAAACCCGGAACCATTGTTCAATACCATGATGAACGCGGCGTGACGCTCAAAAAACTGGTCCGCAGGAAAAACCCGGAAACCGGTAAAATGGAATACACCCTCCATCCCATCAACCCCGACTTCGGAGACATAGAACCCATGGACGGCGGCAAAATCTCCGGCATCTATGTGGAAACGCTGGATAGGTGGGAGAAAGCTTAATCCAAAAAGAATTTTATGAGCGATAATAGTAAAATAGAGTGGACTGACGCAACGTGGAACCCCGTTCGTGGATGCACGAAAATCAGCGATGGTTGTAAAAATTGCTATGCCTATGCCTTTGCTGAAAGATGGAGAGGCATCAAAGGCCATCCGTTTGAAAAAGGATTTGACGTTGTACTAGTCCGTGACAACCTTGACATTCCCATCAAATGGAAAAGGCCTAGAATGATATTCGTTAACTCCATGAGTGACCTTTTCCATGAAAAGGTTCCAGACGAATTTATCAAGCAAGTCATTCAGGTGATGTTGCGAGCCAGACAACATATTTATCAGGTCTTGACAAAAAGGCCTGAAAGAATGAGAGACTTTCTTCAGAAGAATTTTCCCAACATGGAATTGCATCCTCATATCTGGTGGGGAGTAAGTGTTGAGAACAAAAAGCAAGGTCTCCCCAGAATTGATACACTCCGTCAAACGCCGGCCGCACTTCGCTTCCTCAGTTGCGAACCCCTGCTGGAGGACTTGGGTCCCATGAACCTATCTTTCATTGACTGGATCATTGTTGGAGGCGAAAGCGGACCCAACGCCCGCCCAATCAAACCGGAATGGGTACGCAGCATCAGAGACCAGGCGGAAAAACGCTCCATTCCTTTCTTCTTCAAACAATGGGGAGGGCGGAATAAAAAAGTTACAGGATCTGAACTGGATGGAACCCACTATAGAAGCATACCGGAATTCCGTTGCATTCCTGTATATAAAGGAGTATAATGCTTGTTAATGTCAAGTAATACAGGATTTCACAATCGTGCTTTTGATGCAGGTACTCTTCAAAAACTCAATATATACGCCAGTTACCTAAAGAGTGCTGTCGCAGTATTCCTAAATTTGCCTCCTACTTCTCCTGTTAAGTCCATAAATATTTATGACTTTTTTGCAGGACCAGGAATGGATGCATTAGGACGTTATGGTAGCCCTCTTCTTGCCATTAAAACAATATTGGAAATGGCAACGGCACCTCAAACCAAACATCTATGGGGAAAACCAATATATTTTCATTTTTTTGACCGTAAAGAAAAAAGTATTAACTCCCTCCAGAAAAATATCAAAGACATTTTTGGAGACAGTCTATCTTCCCATCCACATATAAAAATTGAGTTTAAAACATCAGATTTTGAGACTTCCTTCAATGATCATATAGAAGAAATAAGGAAAACAAATACTGCAAATATTCTTTTTATTGATCAATTTGGAATGGCTCATTTCGATATGGAGAAGCTTATTAGCTTGTCTAAATGCTACTATACAGATTGTATGGTTTTTATGGCTTCCTCGTCTTTGCACCGTTTTAAAGAACTTCAAAATCGATTTTCTGATATGGGATACAAATTCAAAAATCCCAAAGATTATAGACATGTTCATACTCAAATATTAAAAGCATTTAGAGAAGCCCCTTTAGAGAAAAAACTATTTTTCGGATCATTTGCTTTTAAGAAAAAAACAAATATTTACGGCTTAATCTATTTTTCTGGAAGCAGAAGAGGAATAGATCAATTTTTACGCCTGTGTTGGAAAGAAGATCCTGTAGAAGGGTTGGCAAATTTCTTCCTACATGAAGATCAGCCAAATAAAGACAGTCAACTTTTGTTTGCTTTTAAAAAAACTCATATAGAAAATCTTCAGGAACAATTTAAACTCTTTATTTTAGAGAATCATCCTATTTCAGAATCCGCACTCTATGATAAATGTTGTGATTTATGGATGCTCCCAGAACATTGTGAACCCGTATTGAAAAAGCTAAAGGACAATAAAATTCTGCAATGCTCTTTTAGAAGACCTCAGCCAAATCAAGATAGAGAAATCACATATTTTTCATAAGTGACCCTTTTAGATACTCTTTTCAGTATCCTTTACCCCTCTGACATCCAAAAAATAATTTTCTTGTGATCCAATCAATTGAGTACGGTGAATCTCTCCTAAGCAATGCAGACTGTTAAAAAGGCTGATTTTTCCATTCGGACAGCGTTCATTGAAACTCTCCTTTCTTCTCGTATCTTCAACATCACTTATGCGAATACGAGATTTAATCAGACGGTTACGAGATGCTGGATTCATTCTGCAGCAAGGACAAGGACGGGGTTCCCATCGTGTATACGATCATCCTCATGGACAGACGGTAACTATCCCGGGCCACGATAATGACAATGCCCCCCACTATCTTATAGCGCAGGTACGGCGTGCTATTGAAGCTGCAGGTGGAACCTGGGAAGATTAACACCTCCCCCTATTATATTCAGGAGCTGCCTCTATCGGGGCAGCTCCTTTTTGTTGAGCATAGTCTCCTTAATAACAATTTCAGTATATATTTTTACATGATGATACTGAAATGATGATTTAGGAGTTGCTTATTCTGAGAAGAGAGGCTATCATTCGGTCTCTTTTGTTAGAATGCTTCGCCCCTTGACCTCCGGGTCAGGGGCTTTTTTGTTGTCTCCGCGGGACTCCATATAGATGATTATCTATTCATATTGATTTTTTCACTCTTGACTTTATCGTGTATTTTTTCAGTATGATTCCTTTATGTTGCTCAATAGTAAAATCATCTCACTTGTTGCGTTGACGGGGATTATTGGAGGACTTGTGGGAGGGGGTGTTGTCAAAGTATGCTTTAAAGATTCATCCACGCCAACGGACATCCCTCAAGCCCCCTCCGAAATAATTAAGGCTGACCTAGTTTCTACATGGGAGCTTGCCCAACAAAATGACCTTTATTCCCTAGAAAAACTCGCCGATACTTACGAAACAGGTGAATGTGTGGAACAAAATCTCCCCAGAGCTCTTACATATCGAAAAAAAGCGGCTAACCTTGGTAGCGCGGAATCTGCATACTTAGTCGGATATTCCTACGAAAGAGGAATAGGCATCAAAAAAAACGGGGTAAAAGCCGAGAAATACTACTGGCAAGCAGCAAAAAACGGACATCCCAAGGCACAATATTCGTTAGCTTTACATTCTTCTGGGTTGGATGAAGACGGAAATGATCCTTTTTCCCCATCTCTCAAGTTTAACATATCAAAGGAGAAAGCCTTATCTCTTTTAAAAAAATCAGCGGACCAAAACTACGGTTTGGCAGAACATATGCTCGCAGGTTTTTATTCAGAACAAAAGAAATACGACGAAGCAATTCTATTCTATGAAAAGGCAGCGAAGCACGGAGAAACGGATAAATGGGGATTGGAAAAAGCTAAAAATGGAAAAATGAATCAAGCAATCAACATTGAAAATCCTTCCACAGAAATTTTGGAAGAATTTGATGATGGAAATATTGAATATAAATGGAAAGTCCTTCTTACTAACACTGCTGATACTTTATGGAACGGATCTGTGACTTTCAAGCTTTTAGATATTAATGGAAAAACAATAGATGAAGCCATTGAATTTGATATTTCCATACCTGCGAAGGGAAATATTACAGTAGAAGGTGCTCGTTTTATACCAAAAGAAAAATTTGATTCTAAAACAAAAATCAACATTAATGTCGAATATAGTAAATGAATATCTATTTCAAAAAAATAATTAATTATATTTGTTTTACTCTTCTTTTTTCAGGAGCGGGAAAATCCTTTGGAGAGTCACACGAAGTCTCATTTGATGTTAGTCAAGTCGAAGAAATATCTCTGATCAATTCCCTGACTAAAAAAGCATTGGATGGCGACGGGGAGGCAGCCTATGAGGTCGGCAGAATGTACCTGCTGGGAAAAGAAGTTCCAAAAAATGAGCAACGCGCTTTCTGGTGGTTCGAGCGAGGGAAAAAGGCTGGGGATATAGGTTCTCAAATTATGGTTGCTAGATGTCAAATATGGGGATGGGGAACTAATGTTGAGCCAATGGAAGCTTTAAAAAATTTAGTTGCTCCATTAAAAAATAAATCCAGCTTTGCTATATCAACAACGTGCTCCTTATTAGATAGACATCCAGATATTTTCCTTATTTCTAAGGAAGCAAGAAAAACATCAACCTCTTTAGTATTGATGCTCACAGAATTATTAAAAGAAAAAAATGATCCTGAACTTGCTAAAGAGTGTGCAGAAAAATTACAAAGTTTTCTTCAAAAGTTTGAAGACAAAGCATCTATAGAGGCGGAATTTGCTAATATGACTAAAACACAAGCTAAGCGGCAAATCAAAGCACAAAAAATTGCACGTAAAGAAGCTCCTTTAAGCGTTCTAAGTAAAGGTATCAAAAAAATATCTGAATCCACAAACTATGTATGTTACTCATGGAAAGCAGAAATACTCAATACTACTGGGAAAAATTTAAATATGGATGCCAAGCTTGTAATCAAAGATAAAAATGGCTATCAAATAAAATATACATATTCATCTCAAACTGTTATTCCCGCAAGAGAGAGCAAAGTTATCACTTCACAAGGAATGCTAGAAAAACATTTATGGAAACCTGGAAACACGATTGAGATTATTCCTTATATATACGATTAATTCTATTCGAAACTTTTCTTTCTATCAATCATTTTGGAAATATGGCGTCATGGGTAAATTTCGCGACAAAATCCGTGCTGTTTAAAAATGTTGAATTCGATAAACAGCTTAGAAACACGGTGCCAGTTCGAGCTATCTCATGACGGCGAGAGGGAATATATATTCGTCTGTAAAATCCCCTTTCTTTTAAGTTGCAGGTTGTGAATAACTTAAAAAGTGAGTTTTCTGGCCGCTTCCTTACTGTGTTCGTCCCGGAGGTGCCCATATACCTTCATAGCCAATGCTCCGCCGTCACGATGCCCCAGCCATTTAGCCACCGTAGGAATATCAATGCCTGCCTCAATGCAGGACGTGGCGAAGAAATGCCGTAAATCGTGAATACGGACGTGAGGCAGTCCAAGCCTGATACACGCGTTTGTGAGAGCCTTCCGGGGGCTTTCTATAGAAAATACCGGGTCATCGGAACTATTCCCCCGTCTTTCTCTTCGGAGGCTTTCTATCACCTCAGCCAGAGATGCGTTAATGTACAGGGTCCGGCGTGAGGTGGCATGTTTGATATCAGGCACGGAAATGGACTCTTTCCCGATATCTCCCCACGCCAAGCGCCGGGCTTCCTCAATACGTAACCCTGAATAAGCCAGGAAAGCGATCATATCCGCCGCTTCGGAATATAGCCCCTTCTTTTGCCACTTCCTTAATATAGGGGCTTTTTTCACTTCCTCAACGATTCTTCGGAAATCTTCTTTTTCCGGAACGTTAAGATTTGAACTCCTCAAAGTCATCCGTTCAAGCTTGGATGCTGGATTGCTCTTGATACTTCCTGCTTCCTGAAGCATGGAAAAAACATTTTTCACAACAGCGAGTGTTCCGTTTGCTGTTCGTGCAGACACAGACAACGCATCTTTTTTCCACCAAGCCCGGCACATTTGTTCCGTGATGGCCTCTGCTGCAATATCACGAGCAACAAGCTTTTTAGCGCGGCTGGAAAAGAACTTGATGGATTCTACAGCGGCCGGCTTCAAATGGGGGCGCATTTCCTGCCGCTGGACGTACATATCAACCGCCAAATACCAAGACACGGATTCCACGGGTAATTCATCCCTCCCTTGCTCTGCCAGGAACCCGGCCAGCCTGGAAAGGGCTTCCGTCAACACGCGCGTTTTAAGAGATTTTTTCACCGTTTTTCTTCCGGTATCAATTCGGGCATAGAAAATTTCCGACTCTTTTGACCGATACAAGTTCGGATAATCCGTCGCAACAAGGGTGTTTTTCATACTTCCAAGCATGCCCTGCGGCCCTTAAACCGCAAGAATAATCTCTTTTTACGGACAACCATACGGACAACCAACACAAAGACAAAAGAAAAGGAAACCCCGCAAACCTTTCAGTTTACGGGGTTTATAATGGCACGTCCAACTGGATTCGAACCAGTGACCCACTGCTTAGAAGGCAGTTGCTCTATCCAACTGAGCTATGGACGCATGATGCGGCAAAAGAGTAACAGAGTTCATCTCGACTTGGCAAGCCCGGATCTTTGAAAAGCGCGCTTTAAGCACCGGAGCTGCGGTCATGCGTAAAAGATAAATTCGCCAGGGCCGCTCCAAACTCCCGCACCAGAGGCTCCTGACGGGAAAACATGCGCTCCCGTTCCTCCGGTTCCGTATCTATATACCCGTGCAGATGCAGAAGACCATGCACCATGTACCGGAAAAGTTCTCTAAAAACAGGTTCTCCGAATTCCGAAGCCTGCCGGATAGCGGTATCAAAGCTGACGATGATCTCTCCTATTCCGTCTCCATGCGGAAAAGTAATAACATCCGTCGCCGTCGGGTCATTCAAAAAACGGGCATGCACATCCTGGATGACTTCATCGGAAACCACGCTGATTTCTACTTCATCCAATCCGGAAAGTACGGGGACAGGACCTTCAGTCAACGCCAACACAGAGGGAAGGCAACTTTCCAAGGCGCCAATCAGGGCATCCATGACGGATGAATTGAGCCTCCCCTCCTCCAGATGATTGTAGAGTTCAAGATTCGGTTTCATTTTTCTCCGTAACCGCGCCGTTCTCCATCTCCGCTTCCGTGGATTTTCCCTCTTGAAGGGTTCGGGTTCCGGCATCGGGCAACTCCATGATTTCCGGAACGGCTTTGCCCTCACTTTCCTTTTTCACCGCTTTCTCTTCCTGTTCCCTGACGGACACATCAGGAAGAACATTTTTTTCAATCTTTGCCTCCGGATTGTGGGAAGGATAGGCAATGCGGTTGTGGTGAATGCTTTTCAGCGTCTTAATGAAACTGTTGCGGATCTTCTTGAGATCTCCGAAGGTAAGACCGCTATCGTCCAAATGGCCGTCCACCACCCGTTGCTTCAAAAGTTCATCCACCCTTTTCTGCATTTCCTCACAGGAAATTTTACCCATGGAGCGCGTGGCGCTTTCCACGATGTCCGCCAGGCTGACGATTCCTGTTTCCTTGCTCTGCGGGTTGGGCCCCTTGTAACGGAAGTTGGATTCCACTACTTCCGGAACGTCATCCGGAGAAGCCAGGCCGCTTTCCACTCGGCTCAGGATCTCGTCCCGGTATTGAAGGGCTTTCCGGTAAAAGAAGTAAGCCAGTGAGGTGCCGTGATGCTGCTCTATGACGTCCACCAAAGGACGCGGAAGGTTATTCTCCCTGGCCAATGCCACCCCGTCCTGAACGTGGTCGATGATGATACGGGCGCTCATGCTGGGCGTCAGCTCATCATGGGGATTGGGGCCGTCCATGATATTTTCAATAAAATAAAGGGGGTTTTGCATTTTGCCAATGTCATGGTAATAAGCCTCCACCCGGCATTCAATGGGATTGGCCCCAATGGCTTCCGCCGCAGCCTCCGCCAGCTGGGCAACCATCAGACAATGATGAAAGGTTCCCGGAGCTTCCATTTGCAGCCTTTTCATGAGAGGGCGGTTCATATCCGCCATTTCCAGCCAGGAAATAGGCGTAATGATTTTAAAAGCTCCTTCTATGATAGGCAGGACGCCGCTGATCAGCACGCTGGTCAGCATGCTTACGCCAAAAGCCACAGCCAGGCAAACCAGAACTCCAGTGAGGTTGTAATCCCATGCCTGGAGATTGATGACCCCCATGATGCAACACAGTACCATGACAAGCAGCCCCACAAAGAATCCCGCCCGCAGCAACTGGGCGCGATTCCGCAGGTTATGGGTAAGCAACACGGTAAGCATGCCGGAGAGAGAACTCAGAATCCAGAACTGGACCTGCTTTTCCGGAGCATATTGCTCCGGCAGAATGAAAAATCCGCCAAGCATGCAGATGGAAATAGTGGCAAACATACCCAAAAGAGGCCCCAGCAGCACCGTGACAATCAACGGAGCCATCATATAGGGAATGTACAAAAGCTCATTGCCTATGTCGGAAGTAATGTCAGCCGTTACATGCCGGATGAAGCCAAAAAACAGGAGCTGAACCAGAACCGCCCCCCATGTGACGACAAAGGTTTTATTTTTTCTGCGCAGGGAACCGGCGCATAACCAGTACATAGGCATCAGCGCCAGTGTCACGGAAAAAAGCAGAAAAGCTTCCGACACATGATGCCATATGGATTTTCCCCAATGGGGGCTGTAACTGCCCATCCATTGAAGCACGATAAAAACCAGCACGCACAACCCGACGGATACCGCCAGGCTGGAGTCCAAACGATCACCAGCAGAACGGGACACGGAAGCAGCGCCTTCCGGGGGAACTCCTTCTTTTGCCGCGGCGGCGGCATGCTTTTTCAGAAACTGAAACATGATGATTATTTGGGATACACTTCGGCAACCTCCGGAATAGTGCCCAGCCGGGCCATCTCCTCTTCTATGAGGGGATTGACACCCTGCTGGACCATTTCCATGGAAACTCTCAGGGCATTGCGGATGGCTACGGGGGTAGAACTGCCATGCGCTATGATGGTCACGCCCTTAACGCCCAAAAGAGGGCTTCCCCCTACGGAGTCCGCAGAAAGGCGTGCTTTCATGGCGCGGAATGCTCCGGAGGCGCAAGCAGCTCCAACCATGCGGAACGGGTTTGCCTTAAGTTCCTCTTTCAGCCATTTGCTGAAAGCCTTGGCGGTGGCCTCGCATGTTTTCAGCAGGACATTTCCGGTAAAACCATCTGTCAGAGCCACATCTATTTCATGCTCAAAAAGATCGTGGCCTTCCACATTGCCTACAAATTTAAAAGGGAGCGCACCGCGCTCCTCCAAATGCTTCAACAGACAAAAAGTTCCTTTGGTAAAATCTGTTCCCTTTTCATCTTCAGAGCCATTGCTCATAACTCCCACCTTAGGCATCTGTTTGCAGTAAACGGAACGCGCCAGAATGCTGGCCATAACGGCATATCCTACCAGATGCCGGGGCTTGGCATCCGGGTTGGCTCCGGTATCAGTCACATTGCAGACTCCGAATTCATTTGGAAGCTGGGTCACAATGCCCGCACGCTCCACGCCCTCAAGCAACCTCAGTTTGACGGTGGCAGCCGCTACAGCCGCCCCCGTGTTGCCCGCGCTGACCACGGCATCCGCATCTCCGGATTTGACCAGATCCACGGAAATGGACATGGACGAATTTTTTTTCTTTCTCACCGCCAGCAATCCGGACTCGTTCATTTCCACAACTTCCGCAGCCGGAACGATCTCCACGCGCGGACCAGAAAGTCCCCAGCGGTCACAAGAGCTGCGCACCGTTTCTTCCCTTCCCACAAGGTAGATCTTTTCAATGAGAGGGAAATCCCGGAGGGCCCGCTTCGCCCCGTCCACATTAATATCGGGCGCATTGTCGCCGCCCATCACATCCAGTGCAATCTTCATATTATTTGTTGAAGAAATGTGTTAGCAGAAAAAACAGCCCGCTTCAAGCAAGTTCAGCCGCTTTGCGAAGCAAAAGCGGCTGGAAAGTCTATATGATGGCGCCGCAATACGGCGATAATTTTCAAGGCAAATGCGGCGCCCGCGGAACTTACGCTTCCGCCTTCACCACGATTTCCTTGCCGGAACGGGTCTTGTACGTACCGCAATTGGGGCAGGCGGTATGACCGGGGGTGCTGCTGCCGCAATTCTGGCACTTGCGGAGCTTCGGCGCGCGCCATGCCTGCGCGGCAAGGCGGGTACGCTGCTTCATCTTGGACGTTCTGCGCTTAGGTGCTGCCATAATTTTAGTTGGTAAAAAGGTGATTAATGATGATCTCCCAGTTCATTGAGGGCGTCCCACACGCCGCTATTCCTGATCGGGGCAGAACTGTTTACACCCGTTCCCCCCTCTTTGTCCACTCCAAAATACGGAGTTTTCGCCATACAGTCGTTTTCCATGCCTCCGTCAGCACACTTCGGGTATGCCGGAAAATCCAGAACTATTTCCTCCCTCAGGGAATCTGAAACATCCACAACATTCTGTGAATCAATCTGGAAAGAAGCGGCGAAATCACAAACTTCCACCACGTAGTCAAAGTAGCCCAGGCAACGCACGCAGCGGAATTTGAAGGGGGCGGAAATGTTGCCTCTTATAAACAATTCGTTTTCAAATCTCTGCACATGCAAATCAAAAGCAAGAGGCCCAATGGAAGTAACCTCTTCATCATCAATGCCGAAAATTTCAGAATCCAGCTCGCCGCTGTATTTTTTCCCGGCCTCCGGCAAGTTCTCCAGTTCTACCAGCAATCTTTTCATGAATATATTTTACAGGCATACCTGATGCCTGGCAAGCAGGCAGGGCGGCACCATTCATGGGAAATGACACACCTATTCCCCTTTCAGGCAATTCCTAAATTCGCTCCGGCCTAACCGGGAGGCCATTCCAGCTTGCGGCCTGCCAGCAGATGCATGTGCAAATGGGGAACAGCTTCCCCGGCGTCATGCCCGTTGTTGATAACCAGGCGGAATCCTCCTTCATCCAGATGAAGAGTCCGGACAATCCGCCCGACTGCCAGCATCATGTGCCCCAAAAGGGCTGTATCTTCCTCCCCGGCCTCGGAAAGGCGGGGAATGGGCTTGCGCGGAACCAGCAGCAAATGTTCCGGCGCTTGTGGGCTAATGTCCCGGAAACAAACACACAGCTCATCCTGATACACAATGTCCGCGGGAATTTCCCCGGAACAGATTTTTTCAAATAACGTAGCGGCCATAAGATTAAAAAAGAATCTGCAATAACTTTAACATGTTTTGTAAACCGTGGGCAAGTTATTCTCTGACGGCCGAAGCGCGTCGCAGACGATCCATAATAGCGCGGCCCAGGCCGGATTCCGGGACGGATTCCGCCACAATGACGTCAATAGCTTCATTTTCATCCATCTGCCTCATTAGGGCAAACAGGCGGACGGCAGCTTCTGCCAGCCGCCCGCTGCCGGGACTCATGGCTACCACTTCCGCCCAATTCCCTTCCCGGGCAAGATCGGACGTTCCTTCATAAGAAAGCAAGCCATACCTCACACCCTCCGCCGGAGCGAAATCCCTCCCCGGTTCCAGCAACAGCATAGGTTTACGCGGGGCATAATGGCTGGTGAGCTGTCCCGGCGCATCTGCCGGAGATGTTTCTGAAACAGGGCGGCAGGAAGGCTTGCGGCGCACTACCTTGACCAGATTGCGGAATTGTTCCCGGGGCACCGGCCCCTCACGCAGCAATTCCAGGAAAGGCTTGCCCTTCTCGTCAAGCATAGGGCGCACAATCGTGCTTTCCAGCCCCTCGGAACAGGCTCCGGCGTCCAGAATCATTTCAATACTGCCCCCCAATTCCTTCTGCACGGCAGAAGCGGAAGTAGGGCTGATATGGCCGAAGCGGTTGGCGCTGGGCGCAGCTATAGGACGCCCCAGCGCTTTCGCCACCCCCCGCATGGCAGGATGAGCGCTTACGCGAACGGCCACCGTAGGAAGGCCGCTGGTTACAATATCCGGAATAATATCCGCCTTTGGCAACACCAGGGTCAGCGGCCCCGGCCAGAATCTGGAAGCAAGCGTATGCACCAGATCTTTCAGCCCCTCCGGAACGGCGGTATATTTTTCCACCTCACTCCCATGATGCACATGAATAATCAACGGATCAAAAGAAGGCCTTCCCTTGGCTTCAAAAATCCTTGCCACCGCTTCCGGGTTCAAGGCATCCGCTCCCAGGCCGTATACAGTCTCCGTGGGAATCCCCACCAGCGCTCCCGCACCCAGAGCTTCCGCCGCACGGGCATACAGTTTGCGGTTGTCTGACAGGGGATCTACCTCGAACAATTCGGTTTGCATGGCTCTATCCTTGCCTGAAGAAGCTCCTGCGTCAAGCAAGACCTCCTTTCCCGGAAGGGAGAAAACAGACAAATGAATAAGAGCACGCCCCGCGGCACCATCCTTCTCCTCTCTTTTTCCAACTGCCTTTCCTCCGCACTACCTTTACGGACTTCCCTCGAATGAAAGCTGGCGTGAGAAAAGGCCATTCCGCTAAAAAGTTGTTTTCTCACGCCTCCGGATTGAGTACAATCGAGCCGTGAATGGGGCCGCGTCAACATCCTTGCCAAACATCATCCTGATCGGGCTGATGGGATGCGGCAAAACAACCATAGGAAAGGAACTGCACCGGGAAACGCACCTTGGTTTTACGGATACGGACCAGTTAATCGAACGCCAGACGGGGATGCACATTCCGCAGATTTTCAAAATCCATGGGGAATCACATTTTCGGGACCTGGAAACCGGAATCCTGCGGCAGCTTCAAACGTCCGCCGTACAAAGCCGCATTATTTCCACGGGAGGCGGCATCATTATCAGACCGGAAAACCGGCTGCTACTGAAAAAACTGGGCTTCGTCGTCTGGCTTCATACAGACGTGAATATCCTGTACCAGCGTATTTCCAGATGCACCAACCGCCCCCTGCTCCAACACCCCAATCCCAAAGCCGTGCTGAAACATCTCATGAATGAACGGCATGATTTTTACCGGGAAACGGCGCACTTGACCATTGATACGGCCAATCTCCACATTCATGAAATCGCATTCGGCATTCTGGAATCCGCCAGAGTATTCCGGTCCCGACGGCAATAATGCCGCACCGTTTTTCTGTGGGCGGGAACCTTTCTCTTCCTGATCCGCCTTAACGCAAGAACTTCCAGGGAAACCCTTTTTCCCGCTCCATGCGCAAGAAACAACAAAAGGCGATCCCCGTCAAAGGAACGCCTTCAGGAAAATGATAATGTACCGGAAAAGGCTTAAGCCTTACGGGCTTTACGGATCATTGAATTCACCGTTTCAGAGGGCTGCGCTCCGTTAGCAAGCCATTTGTCAACCTTTTCCAGGTTAATGGTATAGTTGACACCTTCCTTCATGGGATCATAAGAACCCACTTGTTCGATGTAACGGCCGTCACGACGCGCACGGCTGTCGACAACAACGATTTTGTAGTAAGGACGGTCCTTGGAACCCTGACGGTTGAGTCTGATTGCTACTGCCATATCAATTATAAATAAAAGGTGTTAATGGAAAACTTGCGCGCCTTGCCACTCACATGCGTGCGCGTTTGGCTTTCCATAGCGGGTGCAGATGTATGCGATATAATGGAGTCATTGTCAATACCAGAGTTATTTTTACGGGAAAAAAGCCTCTCATCCATTTCTGCGTCAGGGGAAATTTTCCACCGCCATGAGGTCAAAAGAATACAGCATGCTGAATCCTCCCGCCTCCAGAACAAGAGACAATATTCCATCCGGTATTCCGGCATACCGTCCCGTAAAAGGAACGAATGGGCTGCCAGCGGAAAATAAATTCCTCCTTCATGGAACAAAACAATCCTTATGCCCTGGGATGCGACTGTCTGTACACTTCCGCCATTCTGGCACGCGTCACATGCGTGTAAATCTGGGTAGTGGACAGGGAAGCATGGCCCAGCAGTTCCTGGACGGAACGGAGATCTGCCCCGGCCTCCAGAATGTGCGTGGCGAATGTATGCCTGATCTTATGGGGAGAAATGGTAAAAGGAATGGAAGACAGCTTCACATATTTATTCAGCATCATCTGTACGGCGCGAGCGCTTAGCCGGGTTCCTATACGGGAAACAAACAAGGGGGAATTCTTCGGCAGGCAGGCCATGACAACGTAAGTCTCCAGAGCTGCCAGAGCAGGAGTTCCCACCGGCAGAATGCGCTCCTTGCGCCCCTTCCCCATTACTTTCACGCCCCGGAAACGGTGATCCACACTGCCGACATCCAGCCCTACCAGTTCACTCAGGCGCATCCCGCAGGAATAAAAAAGTTCCAATATGGCCGCATCACGGTAGGGAAGCCATGCGGGGGCATTGGAGGGAACGGCAGTCTTGTAGGGAAGCTCCAGCAATTCCAACATCTGGTTGAGCGTCAGAAAAACGGGAAGTGTTTTCTTTTTCCTGGGAAGGGAAACGCCCGTCATTGGATTCGCCTCCAGCCCGCGCCTCCGCATCATGAAACGGTAAAAACTGCGCAGGGCGGCAAACCTCAGCCGGATGGAGGACGTGGCGGCTTCATCCTTCAGCTCCTGGAAAAGCCAGTCCCTCATCTGGTCCGGCGTGCACTTCTCCCACCCTGGGAATGAATCAGCCGCCCAGGCCCTGAACTGGCGCAAGGCGCGGGCGTACACCTCCACCGTATGAGGAGAAGCCTGCTTTTCCACCTCCAGATATTGAAGAAAGTCCTGTTCCGGTTCCAGAGGAATCCCCATCATGAAGAATAAATTACTCCGTACCTTTATCTTTTTCATCCCCGGCATCCACCGGCGATTCCTTCAGCAGCACTTCGCTGATATTGGCCCGGATGAACAAATCAATATCGTCCGGTTCTTCCATGGAATACAGAGGGCTGTCCTCATGGCTGTCCGCCAGGGCCTGCTCTCTCTCCACCGGGCTGAGCACACCGTCCTGATCCAAATCGTAAAGCTCCATCATCTCCTTCATTTTGACCTGGTACAGAGCCGCGGCATCTTTCATGACAACGGCATGCTCCTCCGGATCAATGCGGCCATTCCCATTGGCGTCATAATGATGCAGTAACATATTACGAGTCAGCAGAAACAATCCGGGAGCAACCATGAAACGCTTCTTCCCCACCGTGCGAATTTCCACCAGAGGCATTTCCATTCCCTCCGCAGGGGGGGGAGGCGGAGGAATTTTCCGCCTCTCACCGGGTGGGGAAAGCGGAATGCCGTCTCTCTTGTCCGGACCAGCATCCGCTCTGCGTCCCCCTCTCCGCTTTTCTACATGTTGCCGGAAAGCCCTGTACTCTTCCGGGGAAAGCCTTCCGTCCCCATCCTTATCAAACTGCCTCAGAAAGGCCTTTCTGGCCTCCCGCCGCGCAGCGCGGGCATCCTCCACTAACCGGGCCTTATCCTGATCGGACAAAATTCCCGTGCCCGTGCTGTCATAGCGGTCCAAGACCATTTGGCGGATAAGCAAAGTCACCTGAAGGCATTCCAGTCCGGCCCCGGGGGCGGTCTCCTTTTTCCCGCAGTCTCCGGAAAACACGGATTGCCCTGCCGCAAACGGGAACAGACCACACGCCAGCGCTGCAGAACATGACAAAATAAACATGTGGGGCAATCTCATCATCACTTTTACTAACCCCGCCGGGAAAAGACGGTTTCAAAAATAAACATCCGCCCCTGCCGGCGGGCGACATGGGCGGATGCAGGAAACGTACGGAAAGCGGAAAAACTTACTTCTCCACTTGAACGATCGCGTTCTTTTCCAATTCAATCACCACGCCTTCCGCAATCTTGAGGGAAACGGTGCGCTCATTCACCTTCTCCACAAAACCGTGCAGCCCTGCGTTTGTAATCACCTTGTCTCCGCGCTGCAGGGCCGCGATGCGCGCCTGCTGCTCCTTCTGAGCCTTTCTCTGGGGACGGATCAGCATCACCCAGAACAGGACGATGATAATCACAAACATGAACATGGGACTGGCGAGAATCTGCTGAAACATATTTGCAGGTTCCTGCCCGGCGGCGCCCGCCGCATCCTGAGCCTGTGCTAACATAAAGATATTCATAAAATGTCGTTTGCTTGATACCGCGCGATAAACGAATCCTTGAAGGAACCGAACGTGCCGGCGGCTATGGCCTCGCGCGCCTGGGCCATCAGCCGGAGATAGAATTCCAGATTCTGAAAAGAAAGCAATCTTAAAGCGAGTATTTCACCGGCTTTAAACAGATGCCGCACGTAAGCGCGGGAAAATTGCGTGACATGCGGATGCCCCTCCGGATCAATCGGGCGGGAATCCGTCGCCCAGCGCTGATTTTTGATATGCATGGGGCCGTCCGGAGTCAAAGCCACGCCGTGGCGGGCCAGGCGGGTAGGCATCACGCAGTCAAACATATCCACGCCGCGGGCAATCATCTCCAGCAATTGGGGGGGGGTGCCCAGCCCCATGGCGTACCGGGGCTTTTCCTCCGGCAGCCAGGGAGCGGAATGATCAATGGCGCGGAGCATTTCATCCTCCGGCTCTCCCACGGAAACGCCGCCGATGGCGTACCCGTCAAAATCCATGGCTGCCAGTTCTTCCGCGCACTTCTTTCTTAAATCCGCATACACGGAACCCTGCACAATGCCGAAATGGTGCTGACGCCCTTCCCCGGAACGGGGCTGATGTTCCTGCACCCACGCCTTGCAGCGGCGGGCCCAACGGAGCGTGTAACCCAGGGAAGCCTCCGCGTACTTCCTGTCGCAGGGATAAGGGGGGCACTCGTCAAACAGCATGGCAATATCACTGCCCAGGTCCGCCTGGATCTCCATGGACCGCTCCGGGCTCAGCATCATGTACGCCCCGTCCAAATGGTTCTGGAAACGCACCCCTTCTTCCGTAATCTTACGGAGCTTGGCAAGGGACCAGACCTGGAACCCGCCGGAATCCGTTAAAATAGGGCGGTTCCAGGAGGAAAATTTGTGTAATCCGCCCATTTGCCTAATCAAAGAGGAACCTGGGCGCAGGGACAAATGATAGGTATTTCCCAGAATAATTTCAGCACCCAGCGTCTCCAAATCCTGCGGATGCATGGTTTTTACGGAACCCTGCGTTCCCACCGGCATGAAAATGGGGGTGGAAACCTGTCCATGCGGCAACTCAAGCGAACCCAGGCGCGCAGCCGTGGAAGAATCTTTTTGATGAAGTATAAAAGGCATCGGAATCAGACTTTCTGCAATTTGATAAAACGGGCGCGGTAAATCGGTTTTCCCATGGCCTCCCATTGAAGCTGGAAATCCGTTCGGGGATAAAAAAATTCGTCCTCATCCCAACTGGCGCGGCTAAACAGCCCGCTGCGCGCCACATGGTCCAGCACCCACAGAAAATACCCTTCATGATCCGTCTTGAACAGAAACTCCCCGCCATCGGACAGGGCTTGGTGCAGCACGGGAAGAAAATCCTCCTGCACCAGCCGGTTCTTATGGTGTCTCTCCTTGGGCCACGGATCCGGACATAAATAATGCAGCCGGGAAATGCAGCCGGGCTGCATCATCCACTCCAGAAAATAACGGCTCTCCACGCGAAACACCTTCACGTTATCCAGTCCGCGGACGGCCGCCCGGGAACAAACTCCCCGCACACGGCCCAAAAGCCGTTCTATCCCCAGAAAACGGCGCTCCGGATAATGATCCGCCATCTGGAGCAGGAACCCACCGTCCCCACACCCCAAATCAACCTCAAAAGGACCATCCGCGCCAAAAATATCAGAAGGCGCCAGCACCTTGAAAAAATCGTCTGGAATAAAGGCCGGATTTATCATGGGAATCAACGTGCGGATAAGATGCGTTACAAAGCGGACTCTGTCAAACGAGAAGAACCCCGCCCCCGCAAACATGGCGGGGCGGGGCCCGGAAAAACGGAAAAATTAAACCGAAACGGCCCGACGCCGTCAGCTCCGGCAATAAAGGCGATTATAAATTTTACGGTCAAAACGGTAATAGCGCGCGGCGCGGTGGGGAACCCCCTCCTCCTTCTCATCCAGCGGCACAATGTAGGGGCGGGAAGCGATTTTTTTGTGGAAATTACGCACATCCATGGGCTTGCCGTGAATCTCCTCATTCAACCGCCGGAGCTGAAGAGCCGTAAACTTGGCAGGCAGCATGTCATAAATCAGCGCAGGCTCCTTCTTCACGGAAGAACGCACTCTCTCCAGCGCCAGGTCAATAATATCCCGGTGATCAAACGCCAGTTCCGGCAGGTCATCTACAGGCACCCAGCGGGTCTTGTGGCTTTCCATCAGTCTGCGCAGCTTGGTGGAAATCCTGATCATGGCCATGTAGGCCACCGTCACCAGACGCCCTATCTTCTGGCCGGAAACAGCCTCCACCCATGCCCTGTCCTCCGGATTCTTGATGCGCGATGGCGCGCCGAACGTATGGAATTGTTCCAAGTGAGGGGAAGACATGCCGGTCATGTCAAACAGAACGCGGCGGGCGGCGGCATCCAGTTCTTCCTCCTCATAAATCAAATCGCCGGGCAACTTGGAAATAGCGCCGGTATGTCCTGGTTCAAACTGCGTCTTCTCTACCAGAAGAACTTTCAAACCTTCCTCATCGAACCCGATCAACACACAATCCACTGAGAGATGCGGATAAAATGCCTGTCTGCTCATTATGTTATCTATTATTGTAGTAAGTTCCCAGAATCGTACCAACGCTACGCAAGCGGTCCAACCAAGTCAACCAAAATCAAAATAGGAACGGCAATGAAAAAACTCCCCCTTTACCCCAGCAAACATCACGCCACTTCAGGAATCCAGTTTCTCATGGGCGGCAAAACGCGCCCGCGTCTTGCATTTCACCATCTTCCCGTCCATATAATAGAATCATGCAGACAGGTATCATCAGGGGAATGTCCGTGCTGGCCGGGCTGCTATGGCTGGCATCCTGCTCATCTTCTCCCAAAAGCCGGGATTATCCGGGCTACATGATCCGTCCCTACACCATCCGGGGGCACCGCTACCATCCCATGAACGTGGAACAGGCGCTGACGTATGAACAAACGGGAATTGCCTCCCATTACAATGAATGCGCCCTTTGGGGGCTCGTCAGCGGAAAAACGGCTATCGGAGAAAACGTGCGCCCCTGGCACCTGCA
Source organism: Akkermansia muciniphila (assembly GCF_030848305.1). Taxonomy (NCBI): domain Bacteria; kingdom Pseudomonadati; phylum Verrucomicrobiota; class Verrucomicrobiia; order Verrucomicrobiales; family Akkermansiaceae; genus Akkermansia; species Akkermansia muciniphila. The sequence goes on from NZ_CP114598.1 coordinate 380,043, forward strand.
CGCGGCGCATCCTACCCTTCCCCTCCCGTGCGAAGTGCTCGTTCAATCCCTTCGAACAGGCAAAACCGTGAAAGTCCGCGTGAACGACAGAGGGCCCTTCATCAAAAACAGAATCATCGACCTTAGTGAAGAGGCCGCAGAACGGCTGGACATGAAACACCACGGACTGGACAAAGTCAAAATCACCGTACTTTCCGTAGGAGACGGGAAATGGAAAAAAGAAGCGCCCCCTTGCGCCACTCCGGTCTGATTCCCTACTTCAACACATTCCGCGTGGTCTTAAAATGCATCTTGGCCACCTTGGGCAGCATTTCTTCCCCATGCAGGGCCACCAGCTGGCGCGCGGCCTTCACCACTTGGCCGGAAGCGCCCAGCGGCAACTTCATGCCGGCACCCTCCCCCGCCGCATCCATCCAGTTCACAAAACGTTCGCGCGCCAGAATGGATGCCGCGGCCACAGCCACATCGCTCTCCGCCCGGACACGCTGTTCCAGCCGGATAGACACCTTTTTGGCGGCAAGCGCCCTCTTCAGAACAAACGGATTGGCGAACTGGTCGCTCAACGCCATGGGGCAATCCGGCACCTTGGCAGCCAGCCCCTCAATCACCGTAGCATGCCCCCAGGCCAGAAAACGGTTCAAATTCCCGAACTCCGGATAAAGCTGGTTATACCGTTCCGGACCAATGCTTACCAGGTGAAACCGGATGCCAGGCACCCTGCGGATCCCCTCCGCCAGGAAACGGATTCTGGATGAAGACCCTACCATCTTGCTGTCGCAAACGCCCAGCTTGCGCAAAGCGGAGCCGATGCCCCCGTCCACATAAACGCCTGCAACCACCAGCGGGCCGAAGTAATCTCCCTTTCCACTCTCGTCAATCCCGAAGTGGGGAACAAAACCGCCTCCTTCTTCCATCTCTTCCGGCTGGGTCAAAACTCCGGTCACCTGCGGTTCCAGCGTAAACTCTACAAAATCATCCGTTCCCTTCCCCTGCAGAAGAAGCTTGTTCTTCTTCTCGTAAACCGTCGCCAGCAGGGAAGGCCCGGCAAAGGAAAAACGCGCGTAGGGAACCTCTCTTCTTTCAAACCCCTTTTCCTCAAGAATGGACTCAAGCCTTCCGGCCTGGGCGTCAGTCAGCATGGTTGTAAACGTGGTTCGCATATATCATCCTTCCCGGAGCCGGAACACCCCGGCGGCAAGCAATGGAAGCATCCCAACCATTCCGGTCAAGCAAAATTCCCGCATCGCGCGGTTAAGGACGTAAAAATCAAGCATGCCACGGATTATGTGATTTTTTAGGAGACAAATCATGCACGCTGAACTATAAAACTCATACATTCATATCATTCTGCACTTCATATGGCTAAAACATTAACAAAACGAGACCTCGTTAACAAAATCAGCGCCGAAACCAACTTCACCCAGATTGAAGTGTTCGACATCGTACAGCGTGCCGTGGACATTATCTCCAGCACCCTTGCTGAAGGCGACCGTGTGGTGATTCGCAATTTCGGAACCTTCCAGGTGAAGGAAGTGAAGCCCAAAGTAGGCCGCAACCCCAAAAACCCTGACCAGGATGTGCCGATTCCGGCCCGTTCCGTTGTCAAATTCAAGGTTGGCAAGGAATTGAAGGACCAGGTCGCCAAGCTGACCGCTTCCAAGTAATCCCTGCAGGGATCAGACAGATTACTCCGGGCGCCTCCATCAAACAATGGAGGCGTCTTTTTGTTTGCAATTTGCGCGCCATTCGGGAATATAAGGAACCGTGAGCATGTTCCGGATACAGCACCTTCTTCTGATTGCCGCAGCAACGCTTTGCTCCTGCGCCACAGAACGCACGGTAGCCACAAACTTTCAACCCCGGCAACGCCCTGATTCGGAAAAAACGGACGCAGAGCTAATGGATGCTCTGGAAGCGAAATTCGCCGGCGGCTTCGGCCAGCAAACGGACAAGGAAGGAAATACCAGGATGGTGTCCCAGAAACGAAGTTCTTTTGAAGGGCTCCGGTACAGCGGCAACACGTCTCAAATCGCAAAAAAGGCTTTTGAAACCGCATCCTTTGAAAAAAAGAACTTTGACGGCGCCTCCACCCGGTTTGAAACAAAGAAATGGGACGGCATCAAATCCTTCACGGATGGCAAACTGGAAACGCCAGACTTCATCGCCCACGCCAGGGGAGTAAATACTCACTCCTGGCAGGATGCCTCCAAACAATACGCCACGCAGCAATCCGGCTTTCAGGGGCGCTCCTGGAAAGAAGCGGACAAAAGCCTCGGCCGCACCGTCAACCGGGACATTGAAGCCAAGAGACAAAGCTTTGGACAACCAACTATCATGGGTGCGAGGCAGGCCCAGGCGCACACTATCCAGGAAACGAGGGAAATGATGGGGCGTACGGACTAACGCGCCGATGTTTCAGACGTGATCCCATGCCACATTTCAGATTCGACATTGTTTTCAGCCGCCATCTATAATTCCTCCCGTGAGTGCCAAAGACGTTCCTCCTTCCATCACCCTGCCTACCAGCGACTACCATACCATTGTCAAAATGAGCAATCATGCCGTCGTGGGAGTCTTCCGCCAGCATGTCTTTGCGCGCCGCAGCACGCGCCGTTACGCGCCCCCCATCCCTGAAGAACACGACTCCTATTGCGTTAAAAGAACTCCGGAGCGTGTCATGGTTCAAATCTTTCATAACGGCAACGAAGTTTACCGTTGCATTTTTGTGCCGCCTGCCGATTATTGACGGCAGGACAACCATGAAAGCGCCTTTTTTCAGTCCGGCCTTCTGCCTCATTACAAGCCTGATTACAGCCTGTTCTTCCCCCTCCGGCCCCAATGCGTGGACGCCGGTCACCTCCGGTTCCCCGCGTGCGCCCATCCCCCAGAACGAAGTTCTGGTCATTGACGAATACCCCATGGGGGAATACACCAACGTGGGGCATTTTAATGGACCGGAAGGGCGCATTGTCCATGTCTCCATGGAAGATAAGGAACTAATCGACTACTTCACCAGGGAAGCTGCGGCCATGGGAGGCAATACTGTCGTCATCAGGGAACCCCGCATTCGGTACCGTTCCGGTGAAGGCAAGAGCAGCCGCGTGGACGTCATCTATGTTCGGGAAGAAATGGGAACGCACGGGGCGGAAGACCTGGGCATGGACTCACTCCCCATTGATGAAGAATCTCTGCGGATTTACTAGTTCCGCCGGAATCTTCCCGTGCGCCCTTTCCTGCCCGGAATTTTCTCACCCCCTTCTATTGGCCGCACCGCAATGCGGACATTCTGCACGGGAATTCCCATCCTCCATATAAAACCGGAATCCGCATATCCGGCACTGGAACTTGCGCCTCCGCTCCAGAAAAGACCGTACCCATCCCACAACCAGGAAAACAAACACCACAGCGCAAAAACCGCCGGCGGCCAGTAAAAACAGGCGCAGCAAAAAATCCTGGAGGGTCATGCTCACGGTTCTTCCTCCTTCCATTCGATGGACATGGTGCCGCTCCGCGGCTCCCTGGACGGAACCCAGCGCAAAGACCGGGCGAACCTCATGGCGGACTCATCCGCGCCATTGCTGCCGGAAGACTCCAGCAACAACACTTGAGAAGGAACGCCCCAGACATCAACCACCACAAAAAAATCACTCCTCAGCCCCGTGTGATCTTCACTTCTGGAAAAACCGGACAGTGAGCCGGCTGTAACAATCCGTCCGTCCAGCCCCGGAGAACAAAAAGACAAATAGGGAATGCATGCTCCGGAAACCTCCAAGGAAGGATTCATCATGGCGCGTATATGAAAATCCGGATGCTGCCACATACGCCAGACCTGATCCGCCACAGTAGGCACGGACAGGGAAGGCAGAAGCGCCAGAGAAGTATCCGTGGAACGCGGAGAAGGCAAAGCCACGCCCATTTCTCCGGTCGGGCCAGCCGTGACCGGATCAGCCCAGACGGGGCCTCTCACAGGCAGAGGAGTATTGCGCAGTACATACTGGTGCAGGCGCGGATGATCCGCAGGCAGCAACACCACGGCCCCCGGCTGCTCCCCCCTGCTGCGGATTTCCGGCATCCCCACATGAACAAAAAGGGCGGCGGCAAAAGCGCAAACGCCAAAAAAAAGCATCCACATCAAAATGCGCCAGCGCAGCATGCCGGTCTCCCTCCAGTCAAACGTCAATCCCAAATGAAGGTCGAAAATTTTATCCCGGCTCTTTTTATTCAGCTTCATGAGGTAAAAAGGGAAAAAATCAATCCGCGGGCTCGGCGGCAATATAACACGTCATTCCCTTGGCAAGCACCATATCCACCAGCTGTTGTTCCAGGGCCCGTGAAACGGAATAATCCAAACGCAGGGCAATCCCCATACGGCTCCCATTCTCCCCGTGCTCCCGGGAAATCCGGTCCAATTCTGAAGAAACGCCTGGCAGACCGCCTTCAATCAGGCGGTTTCCGATATAAAAAGCGGGCTGGTCACCAGCCGTAACTGAAATAAACTCCACATCCCCCACAATGTTCATCAGAAAATGGGAAGAAGGAGCCTTTACTTCATACCCGTACGCCATACCCACACGGGAAGTCATGAGCGTCAGCACGCAAACAAGAACGACCAAATCCAGCAGGACGACCACCTGAATAAAAAACGCCCCGGCGGGCAATGTTGAGCGGGTCTTGATCTGCATGACTTTCCTCCTTCCCTGTTGCACTCACACGCCCCGGCCGTTCATGCTCTCTCCGGCCTCGCGCCTTTGCCGGGCATCACACACCAGGCAAACGGCCTCCGTACCGGCCCGTTCCAGGGAATGTACAATCTGGCGGGAGCGGGAAGCCAGGTAGGAATAAAACAAATAAGCGGGAATAGCAATGCTCAGCCCCAGCGCGGAACTAAGCAAGGCCTGGTAAACGGCATCCGACATGGCGAGAGTGGGCGCCTTCCCTTCCAGAACACCCGGCTGGGAATAAAACCCCACCAGCCCCTGGATCGTCCCCAGCACGCCGATGAGCGGGCTCACCGTAGCCACTACCAGCAATCCGCGGATATTCTTTTCAATCTGAAACACCTCCATCTGCACGGAATCCTCTGCCACAGTCCGGAGCTCTTCACGCCTCAATCCGGCATGAGCCAGCACGGAAGAAACCACTCGGGCCGCAGGTTCCGGCAAAATGGAAGCCTCATGCCGGGCTTCATCCGTCTTCCCGGCATTTACCAGCTTGGAAATGCCTCTTAAAAAATCTCCAGTATTAATCTGAATCCTGTGAAAATACAAAATCCGCTCCGCAACAACCGCCAGCGCGTAAACGGCCAGAACGCTCAAAACCCAGAACAACGGACCTATCTTGATGATCAATTCATTCATAACCCTCTTTTTCGCGTTAGATCATGCACACTTCCCATGTAAATTCAACTCAAACCTATGTGGCCCGGCAGCCGAGCTTCTGCAGCAACCGTGCTCCCGCCCATAATAAGACGGCGCCAACCCACAGCAGGGAGCCGAAACTCAGGAGCCATACCGCATCAAACAGGCACATGCCGGAAAGCAGCACCACTACGGCCGTTTGAACCCGGGGCCTGCCCGCCTCACGCCGTGCTGCGGCGGAAATCACGCAGGTAAACAAAAACAAACCGAAAGCATACCACAACAACGCCGGAGGAAGAACGGACTCTCCCCCCGCACGGGCAAACGCCAGACCGGCGGCCAGCGCCCACACACCGCGGCACAACCCCATCAAAACAATGGAGCCACTCCACAGTTTATGGAACACATTATACAGGGAAATCACAACCAGCAGCAACGCCCCCACGGCAAACTCCCCGCCCAGCGCCATATTCAGCAACAAACCGGACAACCCGGCCGCCAAAGACAACAGCCTCAGTACGGAAACGCTCACCGCGCCGCACGGAACGGGGCGGTCTGGATAACGGGCGGCATCCCATCCGGCGTCCACACGGTCATTCTCCCACATGCCATACAAATAAAAGCACAGCCCCATCAGCGCTACGCCCGCATACAGGGCGGGAGGCGGCAGCTCCGCCCCCCGGACGGAAGCCCACGCCGCCGCCGCATTGGTAAACAACGTGGGAATATTGGCCGGACGGGAGGAACGAAGCACTCCTCTCAATAAACGGCAATCATGCATCGCCGCATACTGTACAGGGAAAAACAGCAATGACCAAGCACATCCACAGTCAGTAAAAGTGCGGGAACCGCTATCCCCCCCAATGCAGGGAGGCATCCATACATACCCAGAAATAGATTGTCTTTGCGGGGCGGGCCCCTATCATGCCGGAAGCATTAAAAATACTCTTCTCTCCCCCATGAATATCAGGACCCACATCCAGGCGCTTCTCATCTGTACCATGCCCCTGTCCGCACAGGGACAAAGCATCGTGGATTCAGGGGCCTCCCTTCCGCGGGCCGTCCAGCTTCACGGGGATGATGGCAGGGAAACGGTACGGCCAGACGAATCCAAGCGCATCTCCCCGAATGAAGCGCCAGCCTCCCGCGTTCAACCCCAGAGAATCGTCAACCGGATTGCTGCCACAGTCAACGGCCGTCCCATCACAGCCAATGAAGTCAGCGTGCGGCTCATGCCCATCGGAGCGCAACTCGCGGCCCAATACCCCAAACAGGGGCCCGAATTTTACAAACAACTTGCCCTGGCGAAAAAAAACATCATTGAAGACCTGGTGGAAAGAGAACTGCTCCGCAACGAATTTGAAGGCATGGGCGGCGTCATCAGAGACTCACTCATTGACCAGGAAATCAACCGCACCATCCTGACCACTTTCAACGGAGATCGCTCCGCCTTCCTGAAAAATTTGAACCTCTCCGGCATGACCATCCGCGCTTTCCGGGAAATGACGAAAAAACAGCTTCAGGTTCAAATCATGCGGGCTTCCAAATACGACCAGGAAATACCGCCTACTCCGGAGGAAATACAGCAGGAATACGAGGCTACCAAAGAACAATACCGGGACCTGACCAAAGACAAAATCAAATTCAAGAAAATCTTCATCCCGATGCTGGGGGATGACTCCGCCTCCACGCCGGAAGTACAGCTTAACCTGGCGGAACTCATCGCCAAGGAAATCAAATCCAAAAACGCCACCTTTGAGGAAATGGCCAAACGCTATTCCAAGGATCTATATGCGGAAAAAGGCGGTGACTGGCCCGTTACGGAACGCTCCACGCTCTCCCCGGAATCCGCGGCCATCATCTTTGGCGCACAGTCCGGCGAAATCATCGGGCCGCTGGTGGACTCCACCGGCTTCACCATCGTGCTGGTGGAGAAAAAAGAACTGGCTCCTCCGCCCCCCCTCTCCGCCATCAAGGAGCAGATTGACATCATGGCGCGCAACAAACGCAGCAATGAACGTTATAAAAAATGGGTGGAACGCCTCCGGAAAAAAGCCATCGTCAAAATATACATCTGACTTTTTCTCCTTCCCCCCGTTGCCGGACCGGCCCATTCAGCAAGGCCGGTCCGGCGTTCTCTCTTTCATTCCCCCGTTTCCCTGGCCGCCGGCCGTTCCGTCCGCTCTCCTTCTCATAACCGGGGCATCTTCCGCTGGCCCATATCTCCGGAAGACGCCTTCATACATAACTGGACGGCTGCGGCAAGTCATCCCGCCTGACGCGTGAAACCCTGTTGACGGAATCCGGCCTGAAACCGGATTCCGCTGAATAAAAATCTTGCAAGATCGCAGATTTCCAGTCGTAATATCACAGATATGTTCACCAATATTACACGCACGACCCTCTGCATTACTGCGTTCAGCATCGCCGGCCTCATGGCGGCGCCTCTGGATGCGACCAAAACGGAGAGCCTGGATTGGAACTGGAAATTCGCCCGTTTCGGGAAAATGCCGGATGGCAGTACTCAACCGGAACCGGGAAAAGCCATGGGCTTCGCCACTGCCACCAGTGAAGAATCCGGCAATCCGGCGGACAATGCCGTGGACGGGGACAAGTCCACCCGCTGGTGTGCCGACAGCGGCAAAAGCGGAGAAAAAATCACCGTGGACATGGGACGCCCCGCAGACGTGAAAACCGTCAACATCCTGTGGGAAAAACAAAGCAACCATCTTTTCAAGCTGGAAGGCTCCGGTGACGGGAAACGCTGGACGACTATTGAAGACAAAACTTCCGGGCAAAACGACTCCAGGGAAGACACGGTAGAAAACAAAACCGGCAAACCGCGTTACTTCCGCATCACCGTCACGGGCAACAACCAGAGCAACTGGGCCAGCATCCGTGAAATCACCTTTAAAAACGACAAAGGGGAAATCATCCGCCCTCAGGCCGCCGCCGGAACCGGCAACGCGGACAATCCCTCCAGCCCCTCTTTCAACGACAAAAACTGGCGTTCCTTGAACCTGCCGCACGACTGGGGCGTGGAAGGCCCCTTCCGGATGGAAATTGAGAACAGAACAGGAAAACTCCCCTGGGTCGGCATTGGCTGGTACCGCAAGACGTTGGAAATCCCGGCGGATGCCAAGGGCAACCAATTCTACCTGGACTTTGACGGCGTTATGTCCCGCCCGAAAATCTATGTGAACGGGCATCTGGCCGGCGAATGGAAATACGGCTACAGCTCCTTCCGCGTAGACATCACGCCCTTCCTGAAATTCGGGCAGAAAAACACCATTGCCGTCAGAGTGGACAATCCGCCCAGCTCCTCCCGCTGGTATCCGGGCGGCGGCATCTACCGCCATGTGTGGCTCACGGAATCCAATCCTGTGCATATCGAACACTGGGGCGTCTTCGTCAAAACTCCGGAAATCACCAAATCCGCCGCCAAGGTGGAAGTGGACACCACGGTGAAAAACACTACGGACAAAGCCGTCATCCCCACTGTTACTGAAGAAATTCTGGACGGCGGTAAAATCGTCGCCTCCACAACCGCCAAGGGGAAAGAAATTCCCGCCGGGGAAAAAGGCAAAATCACCAGTACGCTGACGCTCAAAAACCCCACTCTGTGGACGCTCAACGCGCCCCATCTGTACAAGATGAAAACCACGGTCCGGCTGGGAGACAAAATCATCGACCAAAAAGTCACCAACTTCGGTGTAAGAACCGTTGAATGGAAACCCACGGGATTCTACCTTAACGGGGAGCGCGTGCAGCTCAAGGGCGTTTGCCAGCACCATGACCTGGGACCGCTCGGCTCCGCCGCCCACAAGCGAGGCTATGAACGCCAGATTGAAATCCTGAAGGAATTCGGCGTCAACTCCATCCGCACATCCCACAACCCGCCCGCTCCGGAAGTGCTGGATCTGTGCGATAAAATGGGCATCCTGGTCATTGACGAGCTTTTCGACGTATGGCAATGCTCCAAAGAAGGCGTCAACAACGAATCCTTCAACGAATGGCATGAACGGGACGTGGTCAACCTCTGCCACCGGGACCGCAACCACCCCAGTGTCATTGCGTGGAGTTCGGGAAATGAAGTTCCGGAACAGGGAATGACGAATCTTCACCATATCTCCCAGACCCTGACGGATCTTTTCCACCGGGAAGACCCCACGCGCAAAGTAACCTCCGGCTGCAACAACGCCAATGCCGCACGCAACGGCTTTGGGGACACCCTGGACGTTTACGGTTACAACTACAAGCCCTGGGCTTATAAAGGCTTCGCCAAGGACCGCCCCCACCAGCCGTTCTATGGTGCGGAAACAGCATCCTGCGTCAGCTCTCGCGGAGAATACTTCTTCCCTGTGGACTGGAACAAGGGCAAGGGATTTTACCTCTACCAGGTCAGTTCCTATGACCTGTACGCCCCAGGCTGGGCCAACCGTCCGGATGTGGAATTCGCCGCTCAGGAAGACAACCCCAACAGCGCGGGAGAATATGTATGGACGGGCTTTGACTACATCGGAGAACCCACCCCGTACAACCTGGACGCCACCAACGCCCTGAACGTTCCGGAAGGGCCGGAACGCGAAAAGCTGATGGCGGAACTCAAAAAACTGGGAGACCGCGCGCCCTCCCGCAGCTCCTACTTCGGCATCGTGGACCTGTGCGGCTTCAAAAAGGACCGCTTCTACATCTACCAGGCCCACTGGAGGCCGGATGTCAAGATGGCGCACATCCTGCCGCACTGGAACTGGCCGGAACGCAAGGGACAGGTAACGCCCGTGCATGTTTACACCAGCGGGGATGAAGCGGAACTCTTCCTGAACGGGAAATCCCTGGGCGTCCGCAAAAAGGGCACTGGGGAAAAAGACCGTTACCGCCTCGTGTGGGAAGACGTCAAATACACGCCCGGCACCCTCAAAGTAGTCGCCAAAAAGGACGGTAAAATTTGGGCTACGGACACGGTAACCACTACCGGAAAACCTGCGGCGCTCACCCTCAAGCCGGACCGCAACGAAATCAAGGGAGACGGATATGACCTGTCCTATGTCACCGTAGCCGTCCGCGATGCCCAGGGCCGTATGGTGCCCCGGAGCAAAAACCAGCTCACCTTCAAGGTAAGCGGCCCCGCGGACATCGCCGGCATCTGCAACGGCGATCCCACGGACTTCACCACCATGGCGAATCCGGAAAACAGGAAAATCATGAAAATCAAGGCCTTCAACGGCCTTGCCCAGGTCGTTCTGCGCTCCCGCAAGGGAGAATCCGGAAAAGTGACGCTCCAGGTCATCTCCAACGGCCTCAAGCCGGCTCAGACCACTGTGACGGTCAAATAACAAACCGGAAAACTCTCCGTTCCGGCCGCCGGGATCCGACAGGAACCCGGCGGCTTTTTCATCACATTATTCCGGGGGAAAAGAGACATCTTTCCCCTCTCTCCCGGACAGGTAGGGATTGAAAGAAAAAAACTTTATGCTACCCTTTTGCCCATGTCTGATCTGCCCAAAGCATATGATCCCTCCCTGGTGGAAGAAAAATGGCAATCCCGCTGGATTGAAGAAGGTTGTTTCAAGGCTGACCCGGCTTCTGAAAAGCCTGCCTACTCTGTCGTCATCCCTCCCCCCAACGTCACGGGAGTGCTGCATCTGGGCCATGTGCTGAACAACACCATCCAGGACATCCTGGTACGCCGCGCGCGCCAGAAAGGATATGAAGCCCTCTGGCTGCCCGGCACAGACCATGCCGGCATCGCCACGCAGGTAAGGGTGGAAAAAGACCTCAAACAGACAACGGGCCAGAGCCGTCATGATCTGGGCCGTGAAGCCTTCCTGGAAAAAGTCTGGGAATGGAAAGAAAAACACGGAGGCATCATCATCAACCAGCTCCACAAGCTGGGTTGCTCCTGCGACTGGGACCGCGAACGCTTCACGATGGATGAGGAATACACCAAAGCCGTCGGACAGGTCTTCATTGAACTCTTTAAGGAAGGGCTCATCTACCGGGGGCGCCGCATGGTCAACTGGTGTCCCGTATCCCTCACGGCCCTCTCTGATGAAGAAGTCATCATGACTGAGCAAAAAAGCAAGCTCTACACCGTTCTTTACAAACTGGAAGACGGCTCCGGCGCCCTCCATGTAGCCACTACCCGCCCGGAAACCATCATGGCGGACGTGGCTGTGGCCGTCAACCCGAAGGATCCGCGGTACGCCCACCTCATCGGAAAAAACGTCATGCGTCCGCTCAACCCCACCCCCATCCCTATCATCGGAGATGAATATGTAGAAATAGAATTCGGCACGGGCGCTCTGAAAATCACGCCGGCCCATGACAAGGCCGACTTTGAAATAGGCCGGAAATTCAACCTGGAAATTATCGACATCCTTACCCCCGACGGTCATATCAACTGCCCGGAAGTACCCGAACTTCACGGCATGGACCGCTTTGACGCGCGTCGTAAATCCGTGGAAATGCTGGAAGCCTCCGGACTCATGGTCAACATAGAAGACTATGATAACAAAGTCGGGTTCTCCGAACGCGCCAATGTCCCGATTGAACCGCGCCTCTCCATGCAGTGGTTCCTTAAATACCCCTGCGTAAAAGAAGCTGCGGACGCCGTAGCGGAAGGGGATATCACTTTTCGCCCCGCGCGCTGGGCGAAAACCTACGCCCACTGGCTGGAAAACATCCAGGACTGGTGCATCTCCCGCCAACTCTGGTGGGGCCATCGCATCCCCGTCTGGTACCGCAAGGACAAGGCGGAAGAACTCAAGAACGCCCCGGCGCTGGACGCCTCCGCACTGGAACAGGGCTTCCTCTACGTGGGAACCGAACCGCCTCAGGACCCGGACAACTGGATTCAGGACAACGACGTAATGGACACATGGTTCTCCTCCTGGCTGTGGCCTTTCTCCACCATGGATGAAGAGACCCGCGCCAAATTCTATCCCACTACGGATCTTGTCACGGGACCGGACATCATCTTCTTCTGGGTGGCGCGCATGATCATGGCCGGATACCGCTTCCAGCATAACAAACCGTTCAGCAACGTCTTTTTCACGTCTATCATCCGTGACAAAATCGGGCGTAAAATGAGCAAATCCCTGGGCAACTCCCCGGATCCGCTGGACCTGATCGCCAACTACGGAGCAGACGGCCTCCGCTTCGGCCTCATGCGTATCGCCCCCACGGGAACGGATGTGCGCTTTGACGAAAACCAGATCAGCGAAGGCCGCAACTTTGCCAACAAACTGTACAATGCCACGCGCTTCCGGCTGATGCAGGGAGATGCCAGGGGAGGAACGGCCCCGCACTACTCGTCCGTGCATATTTCCATCATCTCCAAGCTCAAGCAACTGCATGCAGATGTAGAAAAAGCGCTGGCGGACTACGAATTCAACGCCCTCATCCAGACCCTGTACCAATTCTTCTGGAACGAATACTGCGACCGCTTCCTGGAAGCCGTCAAAGGTGACCTGAAGGACGGGGCGGACCCTGCGGCGCGGGCGGCCACGCTCACCACCATGGACACGGTGCTCAGGCACTACCTGGCTCTTCTGCATCCGGTCATGCCTCATATCACGGAAGAACTCTGGGCCTCCCTGGGCTTTGCGGAAGGCAACGGCGGCCTGCCGCTCATGCGCACTCCCCTCCCCTCTGCCGAAAACCTTCTGGCGGGACTTGATGAAAGCCGCATCACCCTGGCGAATACCCAGGCCGCGGCTCTTTATGAAACGGCCAACAAGGCCCGCAACCTGAAAGCGGAATACGACCTTTCCAACAATAAAAACGTCAGCTTCATCCTGAAAACTCCCCACGACGTTCCCCAGGACCTTCTCTCCCGCCTGGCCATTCTGGCGAACGCCAAATCCGTCATCCGGGACGCGGCCTACTCCTCTCCCAAAGGAACGCCGGCAACCCTCACGCCGCTTGGGGAACTCTTCCTGCCTCTGGAAGGCCTTATTGACGTGGAAGCGGAAAAGGAACGCCTGGGCAGGGAACTGGACAAAATAGCCAGGGAAATAGCCAAATCCGCGGCCAAGCTGGGTAATGCAGGCTTTGTGGAAAGAGCTCCGGCGGAAGTCGTGAACCAGGAAAAAGCCCGTCTGGCGGACTGGGAAGCAAAACAATCCCAGTTAAAAGGGATGCTTGATTCCCTTTCCTAACCATCTATCATTCCGGGAATGAATAATATTCAAAAGTACTTTGCCGGCCGCGAGCAATTCATTGAATTGCTTGAAGCGGTGGGCATACGCACTCTTGAACAATTCGCTTCCGCGGACCCCTCCACCGTTTTGCCTGAACTCCACCAGGCAAAACGGATGTTGAAACTGCAAACGGAAATTCCTTCCGCTCCCGTTTTCAGGGAATGGGTGAATCAGGCTCTTTCCTCTCCCACGGCGCCGGAACCGGAGCTTCTTCCCTCCCATGAGGAAGACGCCCTCCCCCTTGCCACGCCTGTTGACCCTCCGGTTACTGATTCTTCAGAAAACAGAAAGGAACGGGGACGTTCCCATACGGACGGTCCGCCAAAACATCTCTCCGCCAAGGCCAGGCTGCAGGAAGAACACTGCTACCATCCCGCAAAACATGTTCACACCCTCAAGAAGCCGAAAACCTACCTTCGCAAAAAGGGCATCAAGCACATGACCTCCTTCCGGACATGGATGGGAGCCGTTACCGTCCTGCTCCTGTTCGTCTGCATCCTCTTCTCCATTTCGGTCACCACTCTTGTGCTTCTCAATGGAGAACGAGGCTGGCCATTAATCAGCCTCTGCTTCGGCCCCTGGATTCTGGCGATGATTCTCTATCTCTCCCTGGCGCTTCCCCGGAAATGCAGCGTGTGCAGGGCTCATGTCTTTTCCTTTAAAAAATACACTCGCAATAAGGCGGCCCACCACATTCCCCTGTTCGGCTACGTATTTGCCACGGCGCTGCATATATTCCTCTTCCGCTGGTTCCGTTGCCCGGCCTGCGGTTCCTCCCAGCAGCTGGGAAAATGCCGAACTGAACAGCACAGGCATTAACGAATGCCTTAGCTCCTGCGCCAGACTTCCCGGGTTCCCGGTTTCTTGCCTTCTCTTTTCCCCTTGCCAGGCATTTGGAAGGAGATTCCTCATCTGTCCGTTCCTTCCATTATTTCCCCTGTTCCCTCACTTCAAATCCGCGTTTTGACAGAACAGAAAGCCCCTTCCTGCTTCTCCTGGTTCCAGGGAACGGCTTCCGGCAAAGCCTACCCCCCTTCCGGTAACTTATTCTATAAAAATCCACCAACAGGAACCGCCCCAAAGCCGGCCAGGAAAAATACGGCTATAAGGCCGCTGCCCCGGATCTTCCGAATAAAAACGTCTCCTTCCTCTTCTCGTACGCCAGGCAAGGGATGTGTTCCGACAACCTTTTCCCTATATGGGAACCACACTGCAATGCAAATTGATCAGCAAAATGCGGACAATAAAAAACGCCGTCCTCCCTTTCAGAGGACGGCGTTTAAAATCCTGAGGCGTCTTGATTAGAGCACTTCCGGAGCAAGGGAAACAATCTTCATGAACTTCTTTTCACGGAGTTCACGAGCGACTGGCCCGAAAATACGGGTGCCGCGCGGGTTGTTATCCTTGTCGATGATGACGACGGCATTGCCGTCAAAACGAAGCACGGAACCGTCATCACGGCGGATCGGGGCGGCGGTGCGTACTACCACGGCCTTCACCACGGTTCCTTTCTTCACGGAAGCGGTGGGAATGGATTCGCGGATGTGGCAGGTAATAATGTCGCCAATGTGAGCCTGACGGGTGCGCTTGCCGATAACGCCAATCATCTTGGCGGAGCGGGCGCCGGTATTGTCGGCTACCTGGACTAGGGATTCCATCTGGATCATGGTATCAAATCTCCTTTACTTAATGGTTGATTCCTGATTAATGGGTAAGCACTTCCACCAGTTCCCAGCACTTCAGCTTGGAAAGCGGGCGGGTTTCAACGATACGTACCTTATCGCCTACCTTGGCCGTGGAATTCTCGTCGTGGGCATAGAACTTCTTGCTCTTCTTGACGATCTTCTTGAACTTGGGGTGCGGAACGCGGGCGACGTACTCCACAACGATGGTCTTGTCCATCTTGGTGGAAGTCACCACGCCGACGCGCGTCTTGCGAAGGCCGGGCTTCTTGGTTGTTTCGGTTTGTTCGGACATTGGATTCTAAAAGTGTTAGAATATTCTGTAATTACCGGAAATCCTCAATTAAACCTCCCCGGTTTCGCCCTGAATGGTAAGGGCGCGGGCAAGGTCCTTGCGGACGGTGCGGATTCTCTGGTTGTTTTCCAGCTGACCGGTAGCCTGCTGGAGGCGGAGATTGAAAAGTTCTTCACGAAGGCTGCGCACCAGAGCGGAAAGCTCCTTGGCGGACATAGCACGAAGTTCTTTGGCGGAGTTCTTATCGGACATGGTGATGAGTAGCTTTAGTGTTGAACGCCTTGACGATAGACGAAGCGGGTTGATACGCCCAGCTTGTTGGAAGCCAGCCGAAGGGCCTCACGCGCCTGAGATTCGGTCACGCCGCCTACTTCAAACAGAATGTTGCCGGGACGGACAACGGCTACCCAGCCTTCCACAGCGCCCTTACCCTTACCCATACGGGTATCCGGGGGACGGGACGTAAAGGATTTCTGCGGGAAAATGCGGATGAACACCTTACCTTTACGTTTCAGGTAACGGTTGATCGCAATACGGCAGGCTTCAATCTGGTTGTTGGTGATCCAACCACGGTCGAGCACCTGAAGGCCGAAGTCACCAAAAGCAACATAGGTACCGCTGGTGGCATTGCCGGAACGGCTGCCGCGGTGCATCTTGCGGTGCTTCACTCTCTTGGGCATTAAAGGCATATCTTATTCCTCCTTGTGTTAAGTGTGATGAACAAATGTGGTAGCGGCTTTCTCAGGCGCGCGGACGACGGGGTCCGCGGGGGCCGGACGGACGGGAATTCTGCTGGGAGACGACTTCATCGCGCTTGTTGACCCAGCACTTCACACCGATGATGCCGTACAGGGTACGGGCTTCGGCGAAACCGTAGTCAATCGGAGTGCGGAGCGTCTGCAACGGCACCTTGCCTTCGCGGTACCATTCGGCACGGGCAATATCAGCCCCGCCAAGACGGCCGGCGCAACGGATGCGGATGCCGTCGGCCCCGCGTTCCATGGCAACCTGCACGGCGCGCTTCATGGCGCGGCGGAAGGAAACGCGGCGTTCCAGCTGGACAGCCACGTTCTCTGCAATAAGCTGGGCGTCCGTTTCAGGGGAGCGGATTTCCACAATGTCAATGTTGACCTGGGTGGAAGCGCCGCACAGGCCCTGGAGATACTGGCGGATCTTTTCAATTTCCTCGCCCTTGCGGCCAATGACAAGACCCGGACGGGCAGTGTGGACGGTGATACGGACACTGTTCCAGGCGCGTTCAATCACGATGCTGGAAACGGCGGCGGACATCAACTGTTCCTTGATGTACTTGCGCATCACCAAGTCTTCATGCAGCTTGGTGGCGTAATCCTGGCCCGTGGCGTACCACTTGGAGCGCCAGTCCTTGTTGACGGCGAGGCGGAACCCGATTGGATTTACTTTCTGACCCATGATATTAGTTCAGCTATATGTGTGTTAGATTGGTATGGCCTAGCCTTCTTGATCGGCCAGGATAACGGTGATATGGGATGTGCGCTTGCGGATCATGTTGGCGGATCCGCGGGCGCGGGGCATCGTGCGGCGCATCGTGGGGCCCTCATCGACCATGACGGACTTGACCACCAGCGTATCAACGGACAGTTCCGCATTATTTTCGGCGTTGGCCAGCGCGGACTTGAGCGTCTTATTCAGCAGGTAGGCACCCTTCTTGGGGGTGTAGGACAGGATGTCGGTCGCCTGGGAGACGGACAAGCCTTGGATTTCTTGAGCAACATCGCGCATCTTCTTGGCGGAGATGCGGGCGTATTTGTAAACAGCTTTCACTTCCATGGGTTTTTCCTCGTAGTGCAGGTTATTATGAAGATGATTTAGTCGTTGGTTTTTACTGAGGCAGAATCTCCGACGCGCACCGGATCGGCAGGCGTCTCAAGCTTCTGAACAAGCGCGCCACATACTTCCTTGCGGACGTCCGTGACTACGGCTTCTCCGATGGTTTGAGCTCCCCGGGTTAACCGAACCGGCATCCCGACTTGCATTCCTGCCGTTCTGCCGGTATTCAGCACCACCACTCCGGACTCGGAATCAATGCTGAGCACCTTGGCTTCCGCCAGGGTTCCCGCGCCATCTCGCACGGGCTGTTGCCTGTATCCCAGAACGGATTCCAGCAGGCGCAGAGAACTCTCCACAGCCGTCCTGGCGTTCGCATCTTCGGATATGGCTTGTTTCATGTAGGCAAGGATGGCTCCGGAGAGCTTGACGGACGCCTGCTCCAGCCGCTGGATGCGGTCATTAAAGGCTTCGATGTCCGCCATCGCCTGAATCAGGCGTTCCTCGCTGTTACCTAGCGCAGCGCCCCCCAAAGCTTCCAGCCTGGAACGGATGTCCACCAGCTGTGCGGACGCCTTGTCGGCGTCGCTGCGGGCCTGGGCATAAGATGCCTTGAGGGCCGCATTCTGCTTTTCGAGGCGCTCGATTCTGCGCGTCAGTGCCGCCGTATCCTCTTCCGCTCCCTGCAACGCCCCGCCCAGCCCTACAAGGGTGGTAAGAGAGTATGCAAGGATGGAAGAAGAATTCGACATGTTGATTGTTAACTTACTGATTACTTCTTACCGATACCGCCGTGCTGTTTGAAGACACGAGTCGGAGCAAATTCACCAAGCTTGTGGCCTACCATGTTTTCCGTGACGTACACGGTGGCAAAGTTCTTGCCGGCGTGCACCAGGAAAGTCAGGCCGACGAAGTCAGGCGTAATCATGGATGCGCGGCTCCAGGTCTTGATCGGCTTGCGGTCGCCGGATTCAAGCTGAGCGTCGATCTTGGCAAGAAGCTTTTGGCTGACAAAAGGGCCTTTTTTGAGAGAACGTCCCATGTTATATAATCCTAGTTAAAGTTATAATATATTGATTACTTGGCATTGCGGCGCTGTACGATGACGGAGTCGCTGGGCTTGCGGAGACGGCGGGTCTTCTGGCCCTTGACGTGGCCCCACGGAGATTTGAGGTGCTGGCGACCGCCACCGGACTTGGATTTGCCTTCACCACCACCGTTCGGGTGGTCGACAGGGTTCATCGTCATACCGCGCACGGTAGGACGAACACCCATCCAGCGAGTACGGCCGGCCTTGCCGGACATTTCATTCATGTGCTGGGTATTGCCCACCTGACCGATCGTGCAGTAGCAATCTTCATTGAAACGGCGGATTTCACCGGAAGGCATCTTGATCAGCGCGTAGCCTGCTTCACGGTTGGAAACGATGGCCTGCTGGCCGGCAGCGCGGGCAACCTTGCCGCCGGAACCCGGACGAATTTCAATGTTGTGAACGGAAGTACCCAGAGGAACGTTCTTCAAGGGCATGGCATTGCCTACCTTGGGAGCAACCTTCTGGCCGCTTTCCACCTTCATGCCCACCTGCAGCCCCGTGGG
This sequence comes from Akkermansia muciniphila, assembly GCF_030848305.1. Classification (NCBI taxonomy): domain Bacteria; kingdom Pseudomonadati; phylum Verrucomicrobiota; class Verrucomicrobiia; order Verrucomicrobiales; family Akkermansiaceae; genus Akkermansia; species Akkermansia muciniphila. The sequence goes on from NZ_CP114598.1 coordinate 398,983, forward strand.
GGCCAGAATGTAGGATTTTTCACCATCCTTGTACTCAATCAGAGCAATGCGGCAGGTGCGGTTGGGATCGTATTCGATCGTAAGAACGGTAGCGGGCACGTCAAACTTGTTGCGCTTGAAGTCCACCAGACGGTATTTGCGCTTATGACCACCACCAATATGGCGGGTGGTGATGCGGCCGTTGTTGTTGCGGCCGCCGGATTTCTTGAGGGGTCTGCAGAGACTCTTTTCCGGGGTAGAGGTGGTGATTTCGTCAAAGGACGGCCACACCTTGTAACGGTTAGAGGGAGTAACTGGCTTGAATGACTTGAGGGACATGATAGCTTTCCTTCCTAGTAGGGGGCGTTAAACGAGATCAAGGGTTTCACCGTTGGCAAGCTTGACGTAAGCCTTTTTCCAATGAGCGGTGCGACCTGCATCAGAGCGGCGCTGGCGCTTGAGTTTGCCGTCATAGTTGGCGGTACGCACGGATGCGACCTTCTTGCCGAAAGCGACTTCGACAGCCTTTTTGATTTCGATTTTGTTGGCGTCACGATCAACTTCAAAGACCAGCTCGCCGGTAGTTTCCTGGAGCATGGTGGCCTTTTCGCTGATGCGCACCTTCTTGATGACTTGGTAAATGTCTTTCATGGCTTCTTAAGCAGTACGGCTGGCGAGGGTTTCTAAAGCGTTGTCAACGAGGATCACTGCATCAGCATTCATGAGCTGTTCAATGTTCACTTCCGCGGCGGTCATCAGGAGGACTTCCTGAACGTTGCGGGCGGCACGGTAAGTGGTTTCGTCAAAGGAAGCTGCCACGATGAGCACCTTCTTGGCGTCCGTCAGGTCTTTGACGGCTTTGATGAAAGATTTGGTCTTGCCGTCAGCCACGGAGAATTCGGAAACGGTGCTGACCTTGGAAGCGGCAATCAGGTCACCCAGAACGCGGCGCAGAGCCAGGCGTCGGGTGCTCTTGTTCACCTTCTTGCTGTAGTCGCAGGGACGGGGACCGAAGACCACGCCGCCGCCCACAAAGATGGGAGCGCGCTTATCGCCGTGACGGGCATTACCGGTGCCCTTCTGACGGAAGATCTTCTTGTTATTGCCGCTGACTTCTGCGCGGGTCTTGGAATTGGCGGAACCGGTGCGGCGGTTCGCCTGGTAAGCCACGATCAGGTCATGCACAGCCTGGGAGCCCTTGTCACTGCCTACAACCTGGATGTTGGCGGCGGCGGCGGCTTCTAATGTAAAGGTATTTGCGGACATAGATAGGTTTTCCTATAATCAATGTGAGGTTAACTAAAGCCTTACTTCTTCTTGGCGGGGCGAATCACGAGGTAGGAACCGCGCGCGCCGGGCACAGCGCCGGAGATAAGAATGACATTATCTTCCGGACGAACGGCGACGACCTTAAGGTTCTGCACCGTGCGCTTGGCATTGCCCATCTGTCCGGGCATCTTCTGGTTCTTCCAGACGCGGCCGGGTGTGGAACAGCCGCCTACGCCGCCGGTACGGCGGTGCATCATGGAACCGTGGGCGGCGGGAGAACCGTGGAAGTTGTGGCGGCGCATCGCGCCCTGGAACCCCTTGCCTTTGGAAGTTCCGATCACATCAACCCACTGTCCGGCGGAAAAGAGATCCACGCCGGGATCTTCAGCGCCTTCAGCAGGCAGTTCGGATGCTTCTACGCGGAATTCCTTGAGAAGTTTGGTAGGCTGGATGCCCAGTTTCTTGAAGTGGCCAGCCTGAGGCTTGGCCACGCGGCTTTCCTTCTGCGCATCAAAGGCGACCTGGATAGCATTGTAGCCGTCCTTCTCTTCCGTTTTAATTTGAGCGAAGGTGTTGCCTTTGACGTCAATGACGGTCACGGGCACCATAGCGCCGGATTCCTGGTCAAACAGACGGGTCATGCCGACCTTTTTTCCGATAAGTCCTAGAGCCATTGTAGTGTGTCTTTCTGTTTTTTAATTACTTATCCGGGTGCCAAACTAGATGCGGATCGTGATGTCCACCCCAGCCGGAAGATTAAGCTTCTTGAGCTCATCAATCGTGCGCGCGGTCGGATCGACAATGTCGAGCAGACGCTTGTGGGTGCGGATTTCAAACTGTTCGGCCGATTTTTTGTTGACGTGAACGGAGCGGTTCACAGAAAACTTTTCAATGCGGGTCGGCAACGGAATCGGGCCGTGAACTTTGGCTCCGGTGCGCTTGGCGGTTTCAACGATCTCCTGGGAGGAGCGGTCGATAGCGCGGTAGTCAAATGCGCGGAGTCGAATGCGGATTTTTGGACTTTGCATGGACGTGCGGTCTATTGGTTATACTTCAAAGGTTTGTTTATTTAGCCTTCTCGCTGACAATCTGGTCAACGAGGTTCTGGGGCACCTGTTCAAAGTGGGAGGGCTCCATGGAATAGGAAGCGCGGCCACTGGAAAGGGTTCGGATGGCGGTGGAATAACCGAACATTTCGGACAAGGGGACCATAGCCTTCAAAATGCAGGCATTGGCCTTGTTTTCCATGTTGCTGATCTGGCCGCGGCGGCGGTTCAGGTCGCCCATGATGTCGCCCTGGTAATCGGTCGGGGTGGAAGCTTCAACGGACATGATGGGTTCCAGCATGATCGGCTTGGCTTTCTTGAAAGCGTCCTTCATGGCGAAGATGGCAGCCATCTTGAAAGCGTTTTCATTGGAGTCCACTTCGTGGTAGGAACCGTCCACCACTTCAACGTGCACGTCCACCACCGGATAACCGGCGACGACACCCGTGGTCATGGCTTCATTAAGGCCGGCATAAACGGCGTTCATGTATTCCTTGGGAATGGCACCGCCTACGATCTTGTTTTCAATGGTAAGCCCCTTGCCGCGTTCGTTCGGCTTCACATCGATGACCACGTGGCCGTATTGGCCGCGGCCGCCGGACTGCTTGACCAGCTTGCCGTCGCCATGGGCAGGGGCAGTAATGGTTTCGCGATAGGCAATCTGGGGCTTGCCGATGTCGGCTTCCACCTTGAATTCGCGCATCAGGCGGTCAATAATGATTTCCAGGTGAAGCTCACCCATGCCGGAAATCAGGGTCTGGCCGGTTTCTTCATCAGTCTTCACCCGGAAAGTCGGGTCTTCTTCAGACAGACGGCCCAGAGCATTGGACATTTTTTCCTGGTCAGCCTTGGTCTTGGGTTCTACCGCCATGGAAATAACGGTTTCCGGGAAGGTGGGGGGTTCCAGGCAGATATCATTGTCCGGGCTGGTGATGGTGTCGCCCGTGGTCACGTTGCGCAGCCCCACGATGGCGGCAATGTCTCCGGAGTACACGGCATCAATATCCGTATGCTGGTCAGCTTGAATCTGGATAATGCGGCCCACGCGTTCCGTCTTGCGGGTGCGGGGATTGTACACAGTGTCACCCTTCTTGAGAACACCGGAGTACACGCGGATGAACACCAGCTTGCCGACGAATTTGTCAGCCCAGAGCTTGAACGCCAGCACCATGGGCTTGGCGTCGTCCGTAGCGGTGATTTCGAAGGTCTTTTCCGGATCCAGCGTGCTTTCCGCATGGGCGGGAACAGTTTCTACCGGAGAGGGGAGGTAATCCACCACAGCGTCAAGCAGGAACTGGACGCCTTTGTTTTTGAAAGCGGAGCCACCGGCAACGGGCACAAATTTGTTGGCGATGGTGGCGCGGCGGATAGCTTCCTTGAGCTCTTTGGGAGTGAAGGGTTCTTCCATGAGCACCTTTTCAGCAAGCTCATCGTCCACGTCGGCCACACGGCTCACGAGTTCATGGTAGGCCAGCTCGGCTTCTTCCTTGAGTTCGTCGGGAATATCCTCAATCGTGTAGGTGGAGCCCAGGCGGTCGTTGTCGGCGTAAATGACGGCCTTCTGGTTCACCACGTCGATCTGACCGCGGAGCTGGTCTTCAGCGCCGATGGGAATCAGAATGGCAGCGGCATTCGCGCCCAGCTTGTTGTGGATATCGTCCAGCACATTGTTGAAGTTGGCGCCGGTACGGTCCATCTTGTTGACGAAGCACATGCGGGGCACGCTGTACTTGGTGGCCTGACGCCACACGGTTTCCGTCTGGGGCTGAACGCCGGCCACGCCGCAGAACACCACGATGGCGCCGTCAAGCACGCGAAGGGAACGTTCCACTTCAGCGGTAAAGTCAACGTGTCCGGGAGTGTCGATAATGTTCAGCTGGAAATTTTCGCCTTCGAACACTTTGCTGATACCTTCATTCTTCACCTGCTTCCAGTTGGTGGTGACAGCAGCAGAGGTAATGGTGATACCGCGTTCGCGTTCCTGCTCCATCCAGTCGGTCGTGGTGGAACCGTCGTGGGTTTCACCAATCTTGTGAATCATGCCGGTGTAGAAAAGAATACGCTCGGACAACGTGGTTTTGCCGGCGTCAATGTGAGCGGAAATACCGATATTGCGGTAACGCTCAAGGGGAGCCTTGCGATTGGGATTATTTACGTGATCGGACATAGTGTCTGGAAAGTATCTGTAGTGATCGAAAGTGAATGATTCGGCTGACAGTCGCGGAAGGAATTACCAGCGGAAATGAGCAAAGGCGCGGTTGGCCTGAGCCATTTTATGAACGTCGTCGCGCTTGCGAACGGAAGAACCCTGATTGTTGGCGGCTTCCTTGATTTCGTTGGCGAGAGCCTTGTGCATCGGCACCCCTTTGCGGTTGCGGGCATAGTTCACAATCCAGCGCATGGCCAGGGATTCGGAACGGGCCGGATCCACTTCAAGCGGCACCTGGTAAGTAGCGCCACCGACGCGGCGGCTCTTCACTTCCACACGGGGCTTGGCATTTTCAATGGCGCGAGTGATCACTTCCAGAGGATCAATGCTGTCCGTGCCTTCGTTAGCCATGTCAATAGCGGCATAAACAATGCGTTCCGCAAGGGAGCGCTTGCCATCCAGCATAACCTTGCTGATCAGTTTGCCAACAAGAGCGCTGTCGTAACGGGGGTCACGACGTTCGATTTTTCTATAAACGCGTTTACGGCGAGCCATAATATATAGTAGGTAAGATGTTTGGTTTACTTGGCAGCAGCCTTCGGACGCTTGGCGCCATACTTGGAGCGGCCCTGACGACGCTTGTCAACACCGAGGCAGTCAAGAGCGCCGCGGACGATATGGTAGCGAACACCCGGCAAGTCCTTCACACGACCGCCGCGAACAAGCACGATGGAGTGTTCCTGAAGGTTATGACCTTCACCGCCAATGTAGGCGATCACTTCTTCACCATTGGTAAGACGGACTTTAGCCACTTTACGGAGAGCCGAGTTCGGCTTTTTGGGCGTACGGGTCATCACCTGGAGACAAACACCGCGGCGTTGCGGACAGCTATGAAGAGCACGTGATTTGGACTTCTCTTCCGGAGTAATACGTCCCTTGCGGACGAGCTGATTAATGGTCGGCATGTTTTCCTGCTTTGGTTGTGGTTCGTCGGTCTGATCCGATATTCAAGGCGAACATTCCTTTTTATAAGCAGGAAGCGCGCCTTTTTTCCGGAGGCAAACCCGATAGAAAACGTATTTCTTGTGCCTTTCGGCACGTTTGGGGACGGCCAATATAACGTGATTTTATATCATGACAAGTCTTTTATTCATCTTTTCCTAAATATTTTATCCGTGCCATTTTCCCCGCTCCTTCCAAAACTCCATTTCGGATTCCCGGGACCCTTTTTCTTCCCCGTCCGGCAGTTTCTCCACAGATGAAGAATAAAACAGAAAAATTTCCCCGCAGGCAGAAAAACTATTTCTTCATGTCCGGCCCCTTACCGCAAAAAAATGCCTGAAGCGCGGGAGAGACACGAACAAAACACGCCTGTCATCAGAATTCGCGAAAAAGTTTTTTTCATCAAAAACGGCAGCCGGGCTATTCATTGCGCATCCGCCAGCTGTCCCATTTTGCCCTGTCCGGAAAATATGACATAAAAAATCCGTTTCCGGAACGCATCCAGAAACGGATTTCATGAATTAACCAGGCAGACCGCTATTTCCTGGACGCCACCAAGGAATGCCCGGACATTTCAGCAGGCTGTTTCAACCCCATCAGGCTCAGCAACGTGGGAGCGACATCCGCCAGAATGCCATTGGAAAGGGTTACCTGATCCTTATCAGCCGCCACATAAATAAGGTCCACAAGGTTGGTCGTGTGGGCTGTATTCGGGGAACCATCCTCATTGCGCATGTGTTCGGCATTGCCGTGATCCGCCGTAATAAGCAGCTTGCCGCCAAGTTCCAACACCTTCTTCACGCACTTTTCCAAGGCGCTGTCCACCGCTTCGCAGGCGGCAATGCCGGCTTCCACAAATCCGGTATGGCCCACCATGTCCCCATTGGCGAAATTCATGATGACCACATCGTACTTGTCCACAGCGTCCACAAACTTATCCGCCACTTCCGCCGCGCTCATCTGGGGCTTCAGGTCATAAGTGGCCACTTCCCGGGGGAAGGAACAAGAATGCGGTCTTCTCCGGGGAACTGGGTCTCCACACCTCCGTTAAAGAAGAAAGTAACGTGGGCGTACTTTTCCGTTTCCGCTATGCGGAGCTGGGTTTTCCCGGCTTCCGACACAATCTGCCCGAAAATATTGTTCAACTGTTCCTGTTCAAAAACAATGGGAGAGGGATACTTGGCATCATATTCCGTTAACGTCACATAGTGCACTTTAGGCGTCACTTCACGGTCAAAGCCGTCAAATTCGGGATAAAGGAAAGCGTCGCTCATCTGCCGGGCGCGGTCCGCACGGAAATTGAAGAAGAACACCACGTCGTTATCCCGTACGCGCTGTTCGTTGCCATAGGCAAAAATGCCGGGCTTCAGGAACTCATCCGTCTCACCCTTCGCATAACACTGCTCCACATATTCGGCAGGGGAGCAGGAGCACTGTTCGCCGCGTCCCAGCACGATGGCATCCCATGCCAGCTTATTGCGGTCCCAGCGTTTGTCCCGATCCATCGCATAGAAACGGCCGACAACCGTGGCAATTTTGGCGCCGTACGGCCTGACGGCTTCCTCCAGCTGGCGGACAAAACCGGCTCCGCTGGTCGGCGAACAATCGCGACCATCCGTAATGGCATGGATGCAGATATCGCGGACACCCGCTTCATAAGCATATTTGACGATGCCGATCAAATGGTTGATATGGCTGTGCACGCCGCCGTCGCTCACCAGGCCGAGCAGGTGCAGGCGGGAAGAAGCGGCCTGGGAAAAAGCGGTCTTCAGCACGGCGTTTTCCCCCATGGAACCATCTTTGATGGCATTGTCCACCCGGCAGAGATCCTGAAAGACAACGCGGCCCGCGCCCAGGTTCAAATGCCCTACCTCGGAATTGCCCATCTGACCGTCCGGAAGGCCCACATCCTCCCCGGAAGCGCCCAGCAGGCTATGGGGATAGTTGGCAAGGAGGTAATCAGTGAAGGGGGTATCAGCCAGAACAGTGGCGTCACCGTACTCTTTCGCGACATCAGGCCCCAACGGATTGCGGCCCCAGCCGTCGCGAATAACAAGAACGACAGGCTTTTTAGAAGACATGGGCTTTATTTACAGACATCTCCTCCTTTTGAAAAGCCTGAAATCAGGCATTCCCTCTCCGATTCTGAAATTGCCTGAGGTTTGCCGCCCCTCCCCAAACGAACGACCACATATCTTCCCCTCATCACCGGACGCCCGGAATGAAACACGGCAAATTTCCATTCCAGAGAACTGGTTCCCACCGTTCCCAGACTTAATTCAATGCTCAGCCAATCTCCCAGCCCCGCGGAGCTGGAGTAATCCGCCTCCACATGCACGCGGGGCCAGCCGCAGTCTGGGGAAAAAATCTCCACTCCCCGGGAACGCAGGTACTCGTGCTCCACTTCCTCCACCAAACAAAGCAGACGGGAGAAATGGGCCACCCCGGAAGCATCCGTATCATGAAAAGCTACCTGGCGCGTTCTGACAAAAGGAATGCAGGGAAAATCTTCAGGCATGCCGTCATCCTGCCCTCTCCCCCGGAATCATGTCCAGCCGCAAATGCGCGACAATATGTCACATCAGCTTGATTTGTGACATGCCGCTCTTTATATATAAGAGCGAGCCGCACGGCAACGGAACCGCCGCCATGAAAAAAGACACCATTGACAAGCTGATCGGCCGCATTGACCACATCAAGGAGGAAGACCTCCAGCGCTTTTTTGTCAAGCTGGCGGAACAGCAGGGTTTTTTTCAGCAGGTATTTGAAGCCATTCAGGAAGGCCTGATCCTGCTGGATAACAAGGGAAAAATTCTGTTCGTCAACCAGGCTGCCCTCAAACTCTTTGACAAGGAACGCGGGCAGATCACTCCGGATGACTTCTGTATTTTCCTGGGCAGGGACTGTACATGGGACACTATCCAGCAGAGCCGGACCGCCGTCTCCCGGGACACGGAAATCTTTTACCCGGAGCACAGATTCCTGAACATCTTCATTTCCCCTATCGGCGGCAAAAACCAGGGCCACCTGGTCCTGATACGGGATGAAACACCCCGGCAGAAGAAAAACGCGGAAAACATTGAGGCAGAACGACTGAATGCCTTGACGCTACTGGCCGCAGGAGTGGCTCATGAAATAGGCAACCCCCTCAATTCCATAGGCCTCCATCTCCAGCTCCTGGCCAGAAAGGCAAAGCAGCTGCCTCCAAAATACCGGACGGATATGGAGGAACTGCTGAAAACAGCGGAGAGCGAAACCACGCGGCTGGACGTTATCCTGAAGCAATTCCTCCAGGCCATCCGCCCCACCAGGCCCATCCGGGAACCCTACAATATTGAAACCATCCTCATGGAAGTGCTGAAACTGCTGGAACCGGAAATCCAGCAGCGCGGCATCCAGATCAACACGGACCTCCAGCCCAGTCTTCCCATCCTCAGCCTGGACCCCGTCCAGATCAAACAAGTCTTTTACAACCTGATCAAGAATGCCTACCAGGCCATTCCTCCGGAGGGAGGCACTATTCTGCTCAAAAGCGGTTATACGGATGACAGCGTATTCGTCACTGTGGCGGATACCGGCTGCGGCATTTCACCGGAGGTCATGGGCAGTATTTATGAACCTTTCCTGACCACCAAATCCACCGGCTCCGGACTGGGGCTGCTTATCGTTCGCCGCATCGTGAAGGAACACGGCGGCTCCATCACCCTGGCCAGCCAGCCGGGTCAGGGAACCACCATTACGGTCTTCCTGCCGCGCGTGGAACGCACCATCAGGCTCCTGCCCCCCTCCATTCCATCATGAAGATGCCTGTCTTGCTGATCGTAGATGATGAAAAACCTACGCGCGACGCTCTGCGCATGGGTTTTCAGGATGATTACGAGGTGTACACCGCCGCCAATCTCTCCCAGGCTTCCGCCCTCCTGCGGGAAGAATCTCCGGATCTGGTCCTGACGGATCTGAGACTGGGCGGGGAAAGCGGTATGGATGTGCTGAAAGCCGCCGCCGCCCTGCCCCACCCTCCGCAAAGCATCATGATGACTGCCTACGGCTCCGTGGATGCCGCCGTAGCAGCTATGAAAGAGGGAGCGTACGACTTCGTCACCAAACCCCTGAATCTGGACGCCGTGGAGCTGGTGCTCAAACGGGCGCTCCACACCCGGAACCTGGAAACGGCCAACCAGGAACTCACCACCCGCATCCAGGCGGACTCCGGCCTGCAAAAACTGCTGGGCAGGTCCGCCGCCATGGAACACGTATTCTCCATTATTCGCCAGGTGGCTCCCAGCAAAACGACCGTGCTGATTGAGGGGGAAAGCGGCACCGGGAAAGAACTCGTAGCCCAGGCCATCCATTCCCTCTCCGGAAGGCCGGAAAATAAATTCGTGGCCGTCAACTGTGCGGCCCTTTCCCCCCAATTATTGGAAAGCGAACTGTTCGGCCATGAAAAAGGCTCCTTCACCGGAGCCGGACAACGCCGCATCGGCCGCTTTGAGCAGGCGGACGGCGGCACTATCTTTCTGGATGAAATCGGGGAAATAGACGCCGGAACGCAAGTCCGGCTGCTGCGGGTGCTGTCTGAACGGACCATAGAACGCGTAGGGTCCAATGTATCCATTCCCGTCAATGTGCGCGTTATCGCGGCCACCAACAAATCATTGAAAAAACTCGTCCAGGAAGGGAAATTCCGGGAAGACCTCTACTTCCGTCTCAATGTGGTGCATATCCAAATGCCCCCCCTCCGGGACCGCCGGGAAGACATTCCCCTGCTTGCTACCGCCTTCCTGAAAGAATTCGCCAGAGAAAACAACAAGGAATTCAAGCCTCTTTCCCGGGACGCGCTTGAAGCCGTCCGGAATTACCAGTGGCCGGGAAACGTTCGTGAACTCCGCACGGCCATGGAACATGGCGTCGTCATGAGCAATTCCGCCAGCATAGGCATCCACCATCTTCCCCCTCAACTGCAGGATACTTCTCCGGAAACCCCTCCACAGGAACGGCCGGAGGACAATGCACCCAACACGCAGAATGGGCTTGTCCCGGCCGGGGTTTTGAATTTATCCTTGCTGGAACGGAATGCCATCCAACAAGCACTGGCCCAGTCAAACGGCAACAAAACGGCAGCGGCCCACCTGCTGGGCATCAGCCGGCGCACCCTTCAACGCAAACTACAAGATATCCTCCATTCATGAATGAGTCCTCCTCGGCATCCCGCACCCCTTTTATCATCATCCTTATCCTGCTGCTGGCAATCACGGGGGTGCAGTACTTTTTCAACTTTAACGGGCTGGGCACCGACGCCGCCATGGACCACGCCCAAATCGCCCGCAACGTAGCCAGGGGGCAGGGGATGACCACCAACTGGCTGAGGCCCATCCAGATGGTCTCCGGGAGTACCCGCGCCGGCCTCAACCCTTTTCTTTCAGACGCCCAGATACACGAACAGGAAGCCATCCGGGCCGGACAGGGCGAAACCCTTGTCGATCCGGAAAAATTCAATCCCTACGCCCTCCGGGACACACGCAACGCTCCGTTGAACATTCTGGTGGAAGCAGTCGTCTTCAAGATGGCCGGCGTCCACAAATTTGATCTGTGGAGCATGACGGGCTCATCCATGATTTATCTGCCTGACCGAATTGTGGCGGGCATTTCCTGCATGTTTTTCATCCTGGCCGTCCTGAGCTGCTATTATATCCTCCTCCGGATGTTTGACGTCACCATCGCCTGCTTCACCTGCCTGACGATGATACTCAGTAATCTTTTCCTGCAATACGCCACCAGCGGCCTCCCGCAGATGATGATGCTCTTCTTCTTTGCCTGGGGCATCTATTTTCTGTACCGGGCGCTGCAAAACAAGGAGGAGAACCGCGCATTCCTGCTGCCTCTCATCGGCAGCTCCATCTGTTTCTCATGCGTTTGCCTCACCGGGTGGATCGGACTGTGGCCCATGGCCGGTTTTCTGATTTTTGCAGGCATCCGGTTCAAACCGCACGGCCTGTACTGCATCCCGGGCCTTATCATTCTCCTTCTTTTCCTGGCCTACCCCATTTACATCAACCGCTCCCTCAGCGGGGGCTTCTTCGGAACGGCTTACTACACCATCTTCACGGGGCTGACCGGCAATGAAGAAATAGCGATGAATGCTCTGGTTTCCGGAAGCATTCCCATCGCCGCCCAAAAAGTCGTCACTTCCGTCATCAACAACATTCTGACACAGGGTGACCTTCTCTATGAAAACCTCGGCAATCTTCCCCTGGCCATGGTATTTCTGCTGGCCCTCCTGCATAAATTCAAACGGCCGGAAGTCAACCAGTCCAAATGGGGCATTTTTGCCATGTGGGTTCCTGCCGTCATCGGCATGGCCATTTATACCTCCAATAAAACCGGCATTTCCTTAGGGCAGATTCAAATCCTCTTCGCTCCCTTTTTCACGGCCTACGGCACGGCATTTGTTCTCAACCTGATTGCCAGGCATTCCAACAGAGAACTAATCTCCATCCTTCGGGGCGGCGTTCTGCTGCTTTCCCTGCTCATCACCTCCCTTCCGCTTCTGCTCAACCTTCCGCACATTGTGCGGGTGGGCATCCTGACAGCCGGCCGCGGTATTCCGGCATGGCCTCCCTACTATCCCCAGGGCCTTAACCGGGATCTTCGCTCCCAGACGGCGGAAAAGGATTTCATTCTCACGGACCAGCCGGCCGCCGTCGGCTGGTATGCAGACCGGAAAGCCATCGGCATCCCCAAAATGGTGGAACAACTCATGGTGCTGGAACGCATTCTGAAATTCCACGGCGGCAAGGTGGGCAGCATTCTGGTGACTCCCTCTTCCACATCAAAAATGAACCTCCGCACCATTGCCTCCTCCTACGGAGAATTCACTCCCCTCGTTCTGGAAGGCACCGTTCTGTTCCAGACCAAGGATAAAAATCCCGTGTACCTCTTTGACCACAGTCAGGCGCTTGCTCCCCTGGCGCAGCGCTTCGGAACGCCTGATTCCCGCCAATTCATTCAGGGAGCGGAAATGATTCTTTACAAAGACCTTCAGGAAACCACTCCTCAACCTTAATCCCCATATGGCCAAACAACGGAAAAACGCTCCAGGATTTGAAGAATCCGTAGCACGCCTGGAAGAAATCATACGTCTGACGGAAGCCCCCATTACCGAGCTGGAAGACATGATAGCCCTGGTGGAAGAAGGCAATAAGCTCATCCGTCACTGCCGCAGCATCCTGCATGACGCGGAACTGCGCATTCAAACTCTCAGCAACCCGGAAGCCGTTCAGGATAAAACGGATACCGATGAACCAGACAGCAATGAATTCTCCCTCACCTGAACTTCCGGAACTGCTGGCAAGCATCCGCAGCCACGCAGACCTGATGAAAATTCCTGAGTCGGAACTGCCCAGGCTCGCGGAAGAAATCCGGAATACGCTCATTCACTCCCTTTCCCTCACCGGAGGCCACCTGGGCCCCAACCTGGGCGTAGTAGAACTGAGCATTGCCCTTCACCGCGTCTTTGAAACGCCGCGGGATAAAATCATCTTTGACGTCTCCCACCAGGCCTATGTCCATAAAATGCTGACGGGGCGCGCTCCCCTGATCCATACCATCCGCCAGCATGGGGGGCTTTCCGGATTCGCCAAAATGTCCGAATCCCCTCACGACTCCTACGGAGCGGGGCATGCGGGCACGGCGCTTTCCGCCGCCCTGGGCATGTGCGCGGCCAGGGACCTGAAAGGAGAAGACTACCATGTGGTGGCCGTAGCCGGAGATGCGGCATTCACCTGCGGCACCACTCTGGAGGCGCTGAACAATATCAGCCAGACCACCAAACGCTACATCACCATTCTGAATGACAACGAATGGGCCATCGACAAAAACGTAGGAGCGCTGGCAAAATACTTCAACTCCCTGCAAACTTCGGAAACCTTTTCCTGGTTAAGGGATAAAACAGCCTCCTTCATTGAAAAGCTGGGCGGCGCGCAGGCCAGGGACTTTGCTTTCAAGCTGGAAGGCACCACCCAGAACCTGATCTTCCCGTCACTCCTGTTCAACAAATTCGGGCTGCGCTATTTCGGTCCCCTGGACGGACACGACATTCCCACCCTGATACGTACCCTCGCCTACATCAAGGATCTCAACGAACCCGTTATTCTGCATGTGGTCACCCAGAAGGGCAAGGGCTACCAGCCCGCCCTGGACAACCCCACCAAATTCCACGGCCTGGGCTCCTATTGCGTGAGGGACGGGGAAACGCAGGCCGCCCCCACCCCCACATTCTCCCATATCTTCGGCTCCACGCTGGTGAAAATGGCGCGCGAGGATGAATCCATCACAGCCATCACGGCCGCCATGGCCAGCGGCACCAAGCTGGACTTATTCAAGGAAGCTTTCCCCAAACGTTATTTTGACGTAGGAATCGCGGAAGAGCATGGTGCCCTCTTCGCCTGCGGGCTGGCGGCGGAGGGCATGAAACCCTACATCGCCATTTACTCCACTTTCATGCAGCGCTGTATTGACATGATTCAACATGACGCCGCGCTGCAAAAACTGCCCGTGCGTTTTTGCATGGACCGCGCCGGACTGTCCCCGGACGACGGCCCCACACACCACGGGCTGTTTGACATTGCCATGATTCGCAGCATCCCGAACATTGTCTTCATGCAGCCCAAGGATGAAGCTGAATTCGTCCACATGCTCCGAACCATGAACCATTACCAGAACGGGCCCACCGTTATCCGCTATCCCAGGGGCTGCGGCGCCGGAGTACCCGTCCCCGCCAAGGGGGAAATCCTCCCCATCGGCAAGGCGGAAGTACTTCAGACGGGACAGGATGTAACCCTCGTCTCCCTGGGCACCATGATCGGCATCGCCCGGGAAACCGCCTCGCTGCTGGAAGCCCGCGGCTACACCGTTACCCTGATCAATGCCCGTTTCATCAAACCTCTGGATGATGAATGCATCCGCCGTCACGCAGAACGCAGCAGGGTAGTCTGCACCTTCGAAGACCACTCCATCAGCGGCGGCTTCAACTCCTCCGTCCTTGAATCCCTGGAAACCGGAGACATCAAGACGCCCGTGGAGGCCATCGCATGGCCGGATCAATTCATTGAGCATGGTTCGGAATCCATCCTCAGAAAAAAATATGGACTCACGGCGGAAGCCGCGCTACAAAAAATCATTCCCCACCTGAACTCCTGATTGATTCATGAAGACACGCTCCTTCCTGCTGGCGGCGCTTGCGCTCGCCTTTCTTCCCGCCTTCGCGCAACAGTCCTTTCCGGGCTCCCCTTCCCCTGCCTGGATTCAGGAATTCAATAAACTGCCGGAAACAACCAGGAAAAGCTATATAGACCAATTCCGCAAAGCGGAACAGCTCTTTGCCAAAAAAAGGATCATGGAATGTCTTTTTTCCCTCATGGAACTGGAAAAACTTTATACCGGGAATCCGGGCTTATACAACCTCCGCGGCGCCTGCTACATTGAAATCCGCAATATCGAAAAGGCCCTGGAAAATTTTGAAAGAGCCCAGCAACTGGATCCCTTCAACCTCACCATCCGGTTCAACCTGGCGGAAGCGCATTACGTCAATCACGACTATTCCAAAGCGTTGAAAGCTTTTACGGAACTCCTTCCCTCCTTCAAGGACAATTCCGGCATGACGCCCCTGCTGCAATTCAAGCGTTATATCTGCGCCCGAAAACTGGATAACCAGCCGCTTGCCGCGGAACTGGAAAAGCTGTACGGCCCGATGGATGATACGCCATACTACTATTGCACCCAGGCCATCCTCAAACTGATGGAAGGGGACAAGGAGGCTGCCCAGGAACAGCTCCTTTCCGCCATCCGCATCCACGGAGGCACCAGCGCCATCCAGGCCTTTACGGACGCTATGACGGAAGCCGGCATCCTTCCCTCCCCCTACGGGCAGACCGTCCCCACCGAACAGCCGGTAAAAACCGGACTGGAAAAACGCCGTTAATGAACGCGGAAGCGACGGTCCTGAAGCTCTACCCCCTGGGAGAAAACGGCCTGATTGCCGTCTGGTGCACGGAGGAAGGCCTTATCAGAACGGCGGCAAAAAGCGCCAGAAAACCTAGCAGTCCCTTTGCCGGGCGTCTGGACATTTTCTATCAGTGCCGCATGCAGTGGACGCAGGCAAAAAAAGGGGATCTGCACACCCTGACCTCCGCAGATCTGCTTTCGCCGCGCCTGGCCCTCCGGAAAAATTACCTCCGGCTCAGTGCGGCGGGCTATTTCGCGCGCCTGTTTCTCCAAATGCTGGAACCGGACACGCCCATCCCGGAATTTTACGACTTGCTGCAGAGGGCCTACACCTATCTGGAAAACAATGACCCTACGCTCCGCGCCGTCCTGCACTTCGAACAGGAACTCGCCCGGCTGCATGGAATAGCCCACCCAGGCATCCCGGCGCACGTCATTCTGAAATCCCACTTCGGCAAGCTTCCCCCGCAGCGGGAAAAACTGCTCGGAAACCTGGAACAAAAAGAAAGCTGAGCAACATGCCTATCCCGCTTTCATTTGCAGCAAAGGAAGTTCCCCTCCCCGCTCACCAAGCCCTTCCTCCGGGACGGGATGTGCATTGTTCCGTGCGCGAGATTGACTTGTCCGCAGCCTTCAGGCACAATATCAGGCACGGTTTTACTGCATGAAGATCCTTGACAGATACATTGCCCGCCAGCTGCTTGGTGTCACGGCCCTGGGGGTAATGGCCCTGAGCGCCCTGCTCCTTCTGGGCAACCTGTTCAAGGAACTGCGCCCCCTCCTGGTGGAGAACAAGGCCCCCATCAGCATCGTTCTGGAATTCATCTTCCAGGTCATCCCCTTTTCCCTGATGTTCTCCATTCCGTGGGGGTTCCTGACGGCCGTTCTTCTGGTGTACGGCCGTCTGGCCTCGGACAACGAACTCACCTCCATGCGCATGTCCGGCATGAGCCTGTGGCGTCTGAGCGCTCCTGCCATCGCCATCGGCATTGCCCTTTCCGGCCTTTGCTACTGGATTAACATAGACATCGCACCGCGTGCCAAGCAATCCATTTCCGAGCTGCTCATCAAAGCCGCTTCCATCAACCCGAAAGGGCTTCTCAATGAAGGCCAGGCCATTACCAAATTCGACAACCTGGAAATCTACATCGACAAACGCGTGGATGACGTCATCCACGGCATGCACATTTACCAGAAAGCGGACGAAAAATCTCCGGCCGTGGCCATGCACTCGGAACGCGTAACCATGGATTTCTCTCCCGAGAAAAAAATCCTCACCCTGCACCTCATCAATCCCCTCATCACCACTCAGGAAAAAGACTCCATCTCCCAAAGCGTGACCATGGACGAAATGCCTCTGAGCATCAATCTGGACAAATCCCGCTCCCGGCGCATCAAGGCCAACCGCTTCACCAACCGGGAAATCCGGGAAGCTCTGGACACGCCCGGCTATCTGGATAAAAGACAGACTACGGAATTCGCCACGGAACTGCCCAGGCGCGCCTCCTTCTCCCTGGCCTGCATTGTCTTTGCCCTCATCGGCGTGCCGCTGGCCATCAATACCCGCAGAAAAGACACCTCCACGGGATTTGCCCTGGGCATCCTGATCGCCTCACTCTACTTTTTAGCCCTGATCTTTGCGGACTTGTCCCGTAAAAACGACACGATGCTCCCCTATATTCTGCTCTGGCTTCCCAACATCATCACGGTTGCCGTGGCGCTGCGCCTTCACAAACGGGCCACGCACAAGGGATAAGCCCCCGGCGGAAGTCCCTCCCGCTGGCGTGGAATTAGCTTTCACAGCATGGGAGCTTCGGATAGCATGTGTGCATGCAGCACGTCCCCACCATCGCCATCGTAGGCAGGCCCAATGTCGGGAAATCCGCCATCTTCAATAGAATGGCAGGCAGGCGCATCGCCATCGTGCATGATGAACCCGGCGTCACCCGCGACCGGCTCTCCGCCCCCTGCAGGATTACGGACCGCGCCTGTAAAATCATGGACACGGGCGGTATCGGCGCGCGCCTGAGCGACGGCTTTGCGGAACAGGTGGAGGCGGAGGCGGACATTGCCATAAAAACGGCGGACCTCATCCTCTTCGTGCTGGACTGCCGGGATCACCTTACCCCTATCGACCAGAGCATCGCGGACCACCTCCGTAAATCGGACATTCCCGTCATCCTCCTTCTTAACAAAGCCGACCATGAAAAACAGGATCTCAATCTGGGCGAATTTGCCGGACTGGGTTTTGACGACCATATCTTTCTCTCTGCCGCCCACGGCAGAGGCTTCTCCGAATTAGCCTCCCGACTGGACGGTTTTCTCAAGCAGAAAGGGGCTCCGCTTAAAGAAGAACTGGAGGAAAAACCGGAAAACGGAGAGGAAACGCCCCTTCCCATCAAGGTAGCCGTAGTAGGACGCCCCAACGCTGGCAAATCCTCTCTGGTCAACGCCATCCTCCAGGACAGGCGCACGATCGTCTCCAATGTGGCGGGCACCACCCGTGACGCCATTGACATCCCCTACCTGCACGACGGCCAGCCCTACGTGCTGATTGACACCGCCGGCATGCGTCCCCGCTCCCGTCGGGACACCTCCGTAGAAGTCTTCTCCGCCATGCGCAGTGAGAAAGCCATCCGCCGGGCGGATATCTGCCTGCTGGTTATTGACATCGCGGCGGGCATCACGCAACAGGACCGCCGCATTGCCGGCATCATTGCGGAAGAAGGAAAACCCTGTATCATCATCGTCAACAAATTCGACCTCTTCCATCCGAATGCCCCCCGCAAGGACCGCATGGCGGAAGTGGAGGAACAGGTGCGCAGGGAACTCTTCTTCATCAGCTACGCGCCTTTCATCGCCACCTCCGCCAAAAAAGCGGAAGGCGTGGAAATCATCTTCAAAGTCATCACGCGCATCCGCCGGGAATCCCATAACCTGCCCACTACCGGCCAGCTCAACCGCCTGATCCAGCTCGCCCAGCAGATGAACCCTCCCGGCTCCGCCAGCGGTTCCGCCAGAAGGCTGAAAATATATTACGCCACCACAGCGGTGGACCCCAAGTACAATACTATTCCCGTCCCGCGCTATGTTCTTTTCGTCAATGACAAAAGCCTGCTCACGGACAGCTATTCCCAGTACCTGCGCAACAAAATAAGGGAAGCCTACCCCGCTCCCGGCATTCCGGTCATCTTCTCCGCCCGTTCACGCGTGCGCAACGACTGATCATCCCTCCTTCTCCGCATGCTCTCCGTCAGGAACCTCAGCGCCTCCTTCCACACCAGGGCCGGCATTGTCCGGGCGGTAAGGAATGTGTCCTTTGATGTAGCTCCGGGGGAAACGCTTGGCATCGTGGGTGAATCCGGATCCGGAAAATCCGTCACCTGCTACTCCATGATGGGGCTCATTCCGATGCCTCCGGGCCGCATTGAAAGCGGTTCCGCCATGCTGGACGGCACGGATCTGCTCCGTTGCACGGAAAAGGAACTCCGCGCCATCCGCGGCAAACGCATTTCCATGATCTTCCAGGACCCCATGACCTCCCTCAACCCGTACCTGACCATCGGGGAGCAAGTGGCGGAACCCCTTATCATTCACGAAGGGGCCGGCAAAAAAGAAGCGCGGGCACGCGCGCTGGAACAGCTTGCCCTGGCAGGCATACCGGATGCGGAACAGCGCATGGACGCATACCCCCACCAATTCTCCGGCGGCATGCGCCAGCGCGTCATGATTGCCATGGCCCTCATCACCAGGCCGGAAATACTCATCGCGGATGAACCCACCACCGCCCTTGACGTCACTGTCCAGAAGCAGGTGCTGGATCTCATCAGAAAACTTCAGCAGGACATGGGCACCTCCGTCATCCTCATCACGCATGACCTCGGCGTGGTGCGCCAATACGCGGACCGCATCAACGTCATGTATGCAGGCCGCATTGTGGAAAGCGCCCCGGCGGAAGAACTTCTGGAACATCCCCGGCATGCCTACACCAGAGCCCTGATGAAATCTATTCCCGGACTGCATGCGAAAGGCGCACCCCTCTATACCATTCCCGGACTGCCACCCAACATGACTCAGGAGCCCTGCGGATGCAGCTTCCGCCCCAGAAACACCCTCGGAAACCCGGCGCTCTGCCTCACGGACCGGGAACCGGAGCTGGTGGAAATATCCCCGGGGCACTCAGTCCAGAACTGTCCGGGCTGTCTGGCTTAGTTTCCTTTCCTGTTTGCTCGCAGATAATGCTGCGCACAGGAAAATCCTTTTAACTGAATTGATTTCCGCACAATTCTTCCAGAATGCCGTAAAAACGGCCCACGTGCACTCCATCCACCAGCACATGGTTCGCCTGAATGGCTACGGGCATCATCATCCTGCCGGAAGCATCCGCCTCCATCTTCCCCCAATGAATGAGGGGAAAGTATTGATCCCGGAACACCCTGTAGGCGCTGGCCACCTGTGTGAATGAAATCCACGGCAAACAACTGAATACGGCAATATCCGCCCTGTGGCACGGATTCGCCTGGGCGGGAGCAAGTTTGGCCGCCTGGACAAGAGGAACGGCATGTTCCAGGAAATCAGCCAGCTCCATTCGGTATTCCACTAAAATCTGAGTGAATTCTCCATCCGCTGCCAGCACCGGAACTAGGGCATTCACGGACTCATACTCCCACACCTCCCCTTCTTCCACCCGCTGGCGCAGCTGGGGCACCCTGTTCAACGCCTTCAACAGCACAAACAGGCACAGAATGAAAAAGGAAATCCCCTCCTGTTTCGCATAACGGTACAGGGCATCCACCCGGACCGGAGACGTAATGGAAAACGAAGGGCAGTCAAACGTCCGGAAATACTCATAATGGGACCTTCGAGGCCAGGAAGCGATTTCTATTTTCTTTTTCATGCACTTATTTTCTATTCAGGGAAGGCTTCCCCGTACACGTTTTCGCGTTGTTGCTCCGGCAGCAAAAAAACAGGACAGAAGCAGTCAAAGCAACAATATTCCCCGCCTCTCCCGGAAATTCCAGCCCGGCTGTTCCCAGCGCCAACGCATTGATTAATGCCTTTATTTATCCAATCATCAACTATGTTGCAATAAAGAACATCCTGAATGCTTCTACCCCTCGCGAACGGAAAGCAAATCCGTCACGGACGCATGCTTCATGCGCCACGCAGGCAGAAGACACGCCAGTGAGGAGAGGACAAACACCAGAAGCACAGCACAGGCCAGATGCGCCCAGGGCATCGTAACAGGAGGAGTAACGATGCCGAAGTGGTAACCGTATTCCAGAATCTGAATGGAGCACCAGGCGCCAAGCACTCCCAGCGCAAGACTCATGACAACGGCGCACAGGGAAACCATCAGCGTCTCCGCCCAGAGCATCCGCATCACCATGCCGCCCGGCACGCCCACCGCACGCATCAATCCGAATTCCCGGCGGCGGGACTGAACGGACGCCAGCACGGTATTGAGCACGGCCAGAACGGCGATCACCATGATGATGATAGGAAGCTTGCTCATTGTAAAAATCACATCATCCCCGCGGCTGGTAACACTCCCCCCCAGGCTTTCCCTGGTCAGGGCTTTCACCAGAGGCCTGGCTCCTTCCCCTCCGTTCTCCTGCTGCCTCACCTTCATCAGGGCATATTCTCCCAGGTCGTTCTGAAGTTCCACGTTGCTAATCCCCGGAGCGGTATCCCCCCAGATGAACTGGAATCCCTGATGCGCGTATTCCTCTTTGAGCCAGCGTTCATCGGCAATCGCCAAAGCAGCGACAAAGCCTCCCCGGCGGACGCGCATTCCGCTGGTTTTGGTCAACCAGTGCCAGCCGGGGAAGGAAACTACTCCCGCCACTTTCCAGGGTTCTCCCCGCACGGCGGCCCCCCTGCCCCGGCCGCGAATACCGGAAGGAGACTCATTTCCGGGACGGCGTTCCCGGGAAGACGGATTAACCAGCATCAAGTCATCCCCGACCTTCAACCCCACCGCCCGCGCGAACGTGTCCGGAATCAGGAGAGAACGGGTGGATTCCAGCATAGCATAAGCCTCCTGCGGATTTCCGGAAACAAACACGGGGTTGAACAGCGGATGGCTCCCCCCGGTCATCTCCTCCACGGGAATGCCGGCCAACACGATGGAACGGTTGCGCATCCCGGAAAAACCGGGGGTCTTCATCTGTGCCGGAGCAATATCCGGTTCATCCACGTAGATGGGATACATTCGGGAATTCCGCAGGCTGGGGCGCGTCATCAGCTCCGGAACGTCCGCGGATTTGAACTCCGTATGCAGGAAAGAAACCAGGGTTCCGGGCGTCGACGTATCAGGAGAAAAGGGAACCAGCATGGAATAGCCCCATGTCTGCACCCCCACAAAAAGAGACAGGCCCACAGACATGGATACGGCAGTTCCCACGGAACGGCTGAGGTTGCGGCTGAGCTGCATGTTCAGGAAAGAATGCGGAACGCGCAGCAGAAATCCGGTAATCCATGCCCCGGCCCACTCCGTCACGCGCACGAAGGAGGGGGCCAGAAACAGCGCACCGGCTACCAGGCCGGGGTAACCCAGCCAGAAAAATATCCATTTGCGCGTTTCTGCCTCCAGACCCGGCAACAGCAGGGCCGCAGGCTGAAGACATACGCATGCGAGACCCGCCGCGACAGACCACACAGGAACACGGCTCACCTTCCCGATGAATCCGGAGGAAGGAACGGCCGCTTCCAGCGGAGACTGGCGGGAAGCGCGCCACGCAGGAATGATGGAAGCCAGCAAGGCCCCGCCCACAGCGCATACGGCGGCGGTTAATACGGTGGACCAGGCCATCACGGGGGCAGAAGCAGAGCCTTCCTCCAGCAGGTACACCAGGAAAAAACCGGCGCCCAGCCCTCCCAGCAATGCCGGAATGCACAGAAAAATCCCCTCTCCTGCAATCAGCAAAGCAATTTGCATGCGCCCCAGCCCCAGAGCGCGCATCAGGGCCAGCCTGCGGGCACGTTCGCTGACGCCGATGCTCAACGTCGTAAAAATGATGAAAATGCAGGAGAACAGGACAAGCCAGACGGACATTTCCGCGCTATCCTTCTGTGAACGGACGGAACGGTCGCTGGAAAGCCGCCGGATGATGGAATCCGTATCCGCCACCGCAGCGGCGGCCTGGACCAGCTCCTGCCGGAAACTTTCCGCAAATTCCTTTTTGTCCACTCCTTCCTTGAGCTGAACGTAAATCAAATTAGGGACAAAAGGCTGTCCCGTAATTTTCTCGCATACCTTCACGGGCACAAAAAGGGAGGAGAAAGCCGGGCCGGACATGCCGCCCGGCCCCATGATGACGCCGGGAGTGGCCTTGGCCTGCTTGACGATGCCCACAATCTTGACGTCGTACACATGCGTTCCCACGCGCACGTTCATGACGGTTCCCACTCCCGCGCTGAAATATTTGGCGCTTCCGCTGCCCAGCACCCCCTCCATGGCTGAGGAGGAAGCCATATCCGGCCAAACTCCCTCCTTCAATTCATAAGGGCACTCCACAGCATGGTTTCCCACCAGGATGGGGCTCTGGGGAGGAATTCCCATGCGGTCGCGCGTCTGCTCGTCAAAGCTGCCCCGCTCATTTCCGCAGCCGATTTGGAGGCGCGGCACCTGGCACGCGGTGTTCACCGTTTCCACAAGGGGAGAGGCGGCCAGACGGGCGGGCAGCTCCTGGTCACGGAACTGCGGGTACTGTCCGGGAGGAAGGGGCCCTTTGGGAGGCTCCGGCACCAGGCAGAGGTCATAATTCCCCATATAGGCCTCCGCATCATTATCAAACTCCCTGACCAGCGTATCATAGCTCCCCATCATCCATACAATGAGGCTGACGGAGACAAGGATGGCGAACACGCTGACAGCCATCCGGCCGGGGCTGGCAAGCAAATCTCTCCAAATCAGTTTGACCAGCAACCTCATAAGGCATCATTCAGTGTACGTTCATAGAAGGAGGACAATTCCGCAGGACCGGCAAATTCCGCTGTGGACCTGTCGTCCACAATGCTGCCGTCCTTGAGCACGATTACACGATCCGCCCACATGGCTACGTCCGGCGCATGCGTCACCAGGACAAAAGCACAACCTTGCGCACGATGCAAATCCCGGAACAAATCACCCATAAGACGGGTATTTTCAGAATCCAGGTTGCCCGTAGGCTCATCCGCCAGCACCAGAGCGGGACCGGAGACCAACGCACGGGCAATCGCCACACGCTGCTGCTCCCCGCCGCTGAGCGTATCCGGCATGGCATGCCGACGGTGAGACAGCCCAACCTTCTCAATCATGGCGTCCAGGGCGGAAGGAATCACCTTCCTGCCTCCCGCCAGGGACGGCAACAGAATGTTTTCCTCCACGTTCAAGGTGCCCACCAGGTTAAACATCTGGAAAATGAACCCTACACGGTCCCGCCGGTACACCGTCAGGGAGGCATCCGACATGGAACCGAGATCCATCCCATCCACCGTCACCGTGCCGGAATCCGGAGCCAGCAGCCCTCCCAGCACGTTCAGCAGAGTACTTTTTCCGGATCCGCTTGCGCCCATCACGGCAACGAACTCTCCCCGGTTCACGGTAAGGCTGATATCTTTCAGCACAGTTATATTCCCGGAACCGGATTTGAAACCGCGCTTGAGATGGCTGACGGAAATGACGGGGGAACTCATGGCGGAAACGCAAGGTTAAAACGTGGTCTTCAGGCCTACTTCAAACGTGCGCGGCTCTCCCACCGTGCACTGCACGGCATGGCGGGTGGACTGCACGTACTTTTTATCGAAGATATTATACACAGCCAGCCTCAGCGTGGCATCTTTCAGCCATTTGGATTCCGGCAGGGGGATTTCCACCGTAAAGTCGAATACGCTATAGGAGGGGATGGTGTAGTTGTCCGCAATTTTTGCGCCTCGGAACGTAGCGTAGTAGGAATCCTTGCAGCGGTAGCCCAGGCCCAGCACCGTACCGTTCAGCAATCCTCCGTCAATGCGGTACTTCTGCCAGAGGGCCAGAGCATTCGGAGCAATCGTGGGATACACTTCCCCGGTGGTCCGGTTCTTGGTGCGGGTGTAGGTGTAGGAAAGATAGGAACTCCAATTCCTGGTTATTTCCCCGTTCAGGGAAAGTTCCACGCCTTCCGCCCTCTTGGAGCCGTCCGAATAGTACCGGTTGGTATATCCGTCTATGGCGACAGGCGTATTATTCTGGATGATGTCAAACCAGGAAGCGGAAAACCACACCTTATCAACCGGGCTGACCCGGAAACCGAATTCCATCTGGTCCGTACGCCAGGAATCGGTCAATTCCTTCCCGTTTTCATCCAGATACCCGAAGTTGGGGGCGGACGTACGGGCTGCGTTGGCGAACAATGCTACGCGTTCGCCGAACATGCGGGTAATTCCGAAGCGGGGGCTCCACGCAAACGCATAATTATTGTCCAGGCTGAAATGAGCGTCACCGCGCACGCCGGCCAGAAAACGCCACTGTCCATAGCTGAGAACATCCTGCAGCAGAAAGCCCGCCCTCTGCACCACGGTATCCGTCGCATTAGCGCCGGAATAATCGCGTCCTGCCGGGAAAAAAGGAGGAGGATTGTACAGGGGAAAATAGCCGTTCGTGTTCGCGGTAGCATTAGTCACCAGGCTGGAACCGTCCCCATAAACGCTGCTGCCCGTGTAAGAAATGCCCATCAGGGCTTCATGCTTCACCTGCCCGGTCTTAAATTCCGCCAGTGCGTTGGAATAAAAATTCCAGTTGATATTCCACTCGTCGCTCCAGGCGGCTTCATATTTGGCCTTTCCGGAAGCAATCATCTGGTTGTAATAATCCGCCGTGCTGGTTCCTCTCCCTGCGGAAGAGGAAATGCCCCAGACATTATAATCCACGTCGCTGTACCCAATACCGCCGCCAATGCGGATCGTCCATATCTTTTCCAGCTTGCGTTCGAAATCCAGCATCGCCAGCAGGGATTTGGAATTGAGTCTTCCGCTCGGAGAACCGTACCAGGCGTCATACGGCCCCACAAAATGGCCGCCCAGCACAGGAATGCCCATCGTCGTCGGGGAATTCTGATACTGGAAACTGGTCGTCAGCACCGTCTTGGTGCGGGAATCATGCTGCCAGCGGAAAATGGGGGAGACCGTGTACTTCTGGCCTCCGTTGGCGCCGTTGCTCAGCCAGAACGGGCGTTCATACTCGGCGGCTACCACCGTGCGCAGGGCAAATCCATTCGTTTCATCCCCCCTGTACCGGGTATCGTCAATCGTTGCGCGGTATTTCTGCCCGTGGTGGGAAAGGCGGGCGTAGGCCGTCAACTCCGTCCGTTCCAGGAAATCAGGCTCCTTCAGAATCAGGTTGATGGAACCGCCGGCGCCGTATGCCCCAAGCGTACTGGTCTGGCCGCCGGAAATGGAACCGATGGGGCCTTTGACAATCTCAATATTTTCTATCAGGGACGTATCCATGCCGTACCCCATGCCCCGCGGAAGAGGCATGTTGCCGAGCTGGACATCACTGCCGGCAAAGCCGCGGATCGTGTACTGGTCCGCCGTACGGGATAAAAGCATGTCTCCGCCCGTATTGACGGAAGAATCCATACGCAGCGCTTCCACCAGGGAATCGGACCCTTTGGAATCCATCAGATCCCTCGTAATGACGTTTACCGTTTGCGGAACTTCCTCCGTCTTCATATTCGTAAGAGTGGCGGAACTGACCGTTTCCGCCCGCAGGGACCTGGAACGGATGGTCATCACGCGTTCCGGCATTTCCTGCACGCCTTCCTCTGCTGCGGCAGGCTGTGTCTCGGCATAGGCAGACTGTCCGAGAACAAGCAGGCTGCCAATGGCGGCGGCACGGTGCAAGCCGCGCCCCTGGCGGCAATGGCGGGGGATATTCATGTTGGAAAAACGCATGGCGTCAAGTATAGGACGGAACAAAGGGCCGTCCATTCCCGATTGTTAACAATTTGATAACAGACCGTTCCTTTTCCTTCAGGCAAAAGCGTATCTGGCGGCAGAACGGCCATGCCCTTTCACAAGCCCAACGCCTGCGCCCGGCTCTCCGCCGCGGCCTTCAGCCATTCCCGCAATGCTTCCTTATCCCCTGCGGCCAGCCAATTCCTCACTTGCCCCAGCTGGGCCAGGGCTTCATCCAGACGCTCCAGAACAGCAGGGGAATTTTCCGCCAGAATTTCCGCCCACATGGACGGTTCCCCCATGGAAACGCGGGTGGTGTCGCGGAAACCTCCGGCGGATACCAGCCCCAGCAGCTTCGCATCCCCTCCATCCAGGGCGCTGTGGACGCACAAGGCGGACAAAGCATGAGGTATGTGGGAAATGCGCGCTACGGAAGAATCATGATCCGCCGCTTTCATCCGGATGCAGTGGCAGCCCACACGCTCCCAGAACCGCTGGAGCAACAGCAGCACATCTTCATGCACATGCTCGTCATTCGTCAGGATGCAGGTAGCATCCCGGAAGAGCTCTCCGGAAGCATGCTCCATACCCTGCTTTTCGGAACCGGCCATAGGATGGGAGCCGATAAACGCCACGCCGGCTTTCGCCAGCACGGACCCAACGGCCTGGTGCACACACCCCTTCACGGAACCCACATCCGTTACCAGAACTCCCGGCTTCAATAAAGGAAGCATGTCGGAAACAAGGCGGGGCATCACGCCAACCGGGGTAGCCAGCACAATCAAATCCGCCCCTTCCACCACCTCTTCCATCCGGGTGGAAGCAACATGGGCGGCTCCGGAAGAACGGGCATATTCCAATGGTTCTTCCCTTCTGCCCCACAAACGCACATGGACATGCGGCAACTGCTTCCTGACGGCCAGCGCCAGTGACCCGCCCAGAAGGCCAGGGCCGAGAATGGCGACGGAGGAGAAGAAAAACTGCTTTCGGGAATATTCTCTCATGGACTTACAGGGGAATACATCAGCGCCCCGGAACATCGGCATGTTCAGGGGCGCGGCATGATCTCGCTGCGGCGGCCGCATCAGGGCACGCGGAACTTCTTAATCTCGTTGGGGAAGTTGGTGTCCCGCAACACCGTCCCGGAGGGATACGGCTTATTGGTGCTCCTGTTCAAAATCTTGATCTTCTTGGTGCGGTCATACGGGCTGACCACCACCGTGGGATCCGCCGTAGGCCACGCCACCGGTACGGAAGAAGAAGCGGAAGGTTCCACAGGCCTGGGGGCGGCAATGCCGGAACCGGCGGAGCCACCCACGGGATTCGGAACGACGGGAGCCGGAGGCGTGATATTGTTGGCCCCTCCCACCATATTGCTGATGGTCCCGGAATTAGTGCGGGCGGGGTCCGGGTTAAAACCGGAATTCTGCCCGGCCATCGGGTCCAGAGAATTTTCACGCTGGATATCATTCAACAGGCTATCGCCCTGGGCGCCCATAGCGCCGGACGGATAGACATTTTCCGTAGGATAAATGCCGATGGGACGTTCATTCACGCGCTCCGTTTCACAGGAAGGCAGAAGAATCGCACCTGCGGCCAGCAACACGCCTATCGTCGGGGAAGTATTCATATAATCTCTCTTCGGGTGATAGCTTTCTGCCAGCATCCTACGGCCCCGCAACCTCATGTCAACCATAAAGCCTGTTTGCCGAACCTCTTCATGACAAGGAATCTCCGGCTTCCGCTCCCGCACGCGGGCAAAGCTGCCCGGACATGCCGCGCCAGCCTCCGGGCCATCCCCTGCCCGCCCCTTTCAAAAAACCGGAAAAAACGGTTCCCCCTCCTCCCGGGAACGCGCCTGTACGGGAACAGATTATCCTTCCCTACACCCCATGATCTGCTACAATCCGCCCCACATGGATGACGTACAGACATCTAAGAAAAAAATGCCCTCAAAAAAGGAATGGAGGGGTTTTTATTCCCTGATTCTCATTCAAGCCCAGAACGCTTTCAATGAAAAAGCCGCCCAGTTCCTGCTGATTCCGCTGGGCGTCTGGCTGGCTTCCACCAACGCCGCATACGGGCCGGACTCCTGGGTCAACTCCCTCCAGTACATTCTAGCCTGCATCTTCGTTCTGCCCTACATCCTGTTCTCCCCTTTCGTCGGATGGCTGGCGGACTGCTTCTGTAAGGCCCGCATCATTCAATTCATGTCTTTCCTCCAGATCCTGGTGCTGGGGGCCATGCTTCTGTGCTATAAATACGAAAACATTGAAATGGCCGTTTTCTGGTTTTGCGTCTTCTCCGTTCAGGCGACCATTCTGAGCCCGGCCAAAAAGGGAGTGGTCAAGGACATGGTAGGCTCCCGGCAGCTGGGCTACGCTTCAGGGCTGATGGAAATGAGCCTCATCCTGTCCATGCTGGCGGCCCAGATAGGCATCTTCGCCTGGTTCGACATCCTGCAAGTCTCCTCCAACGACGGCTGGGAAGCGGCCGCTTTTCCCACATTCATCCTCACCTGCATCGCCGTTCCCGTAGCCATTGCGTCCCTTTACCTCCCGCGGTATCCGGCCAACCAGACCAGGAAATTCGAATGGAAGCTCTTTTACGAACATTTCGTGCAGCTTAAATACCTCTGGAGCCAGCGGGACTTGAGGCTCAGTGAAATCGGCGTTTCCTACTTCTGGTTCCTGGCCGGGGCCCTGATGCTCATCTCCCTCCAAATCGCCCAGGAACACCCCATTGACGGCACCGGATTCAGCATGTCCGCGGCCATTCTCATGGCATGGCTCAGCGGCGGCACGGTGGTAGGCGGCGTCATCGCCTCCATCATCTGCCGTAAAAAGATTGAACTGGGGCTCATTCCCCTGGGCGCGATCGGCTTCACTATCGGGTGCATATTCATGTCCTTCTTCGCTCCCGGCTCCCTTCCCAGCAACATCGGGTTCGGCATCACCGGGGCTTTCGCCGCCGCGTACCTGGTGCCGTTAAACGCCCACCTTCAGGACAACTGCGACCCCTCCAACCGCAGCACCGTCATCGCCGCCGGCAACCTGATGGACTGCCTGATGGGGCTGGTGGCCGTCGGCTTCCAGCTCATGCTCAGGAATATCTTCTCCATCCAGAACCAATTCTGGGTGCTGGCCGCCCTGGGCGTGGTCATCACCATTGTGGCATTCCGGCTTATTCCCCGTGAATTCATCCGCATGATGGGCCTCTGGATCATGAGGATTGTCTACCGCTCCCGCATCATCCACCAGGACCGCATTCCGGAAGACGGCGGGGCCGTCATCGTCTCCAACCATGTCACCTACGGGGATGCGCTGTTCCTTTCTCTCATCTGCCCGCGCCCCATACGGTTCATCGTGGCGGAGGAATTCGTAGCCATCCGCTGGCTCGGCTGGATTCTGGAACTCTTCAACTGCCTGCCCATTTCCTCCCGTAATCCGCGGGAATCCCTGTCCAAGGCCATTCAGGCCCTGAAGGCCGGAGAAGTCATCTGCATCTTCCCGGAAGGCCAGCTTACCCGCACGGGCACCCTTTGCGCCGCGCGGCGGGGGCTGGAAATGCTGGCGAAAAAATCGCGCTGCCCCATCGTGCCCATTTACATGGACGAACTATGGGGCAGCATCTTTTCCTACTCAGGCAACCGCTTCTTCTCCAAGGCGCCTCTCCGCGTTCCCTACCGTTTCACCGCCGCCATCGGAGAGCCCATTGAGCCTGACGCCGTCAATCCCCGCATGGTCATCAACACGCTGCGGGAGCTGTCCTCCACATGCCTGGAAATTGCGGCCAGCATCGGCAGGGATGCCATCCTGAACCATCTGGAGCGCATCGCCCACAAGCCGCTGGTCTTCTCTAAAAACGCGCGGCTCTCCGGGTATGAAATAGCGGAATGCCTGATGAACGACACCGTGGAAGCGGAGCATCCGGAACTCAGGAAATGGTTGTCCACCCTGCTGGACAGCACCCGCTCCCAAAGCCGCCTGTGCGACTTCTGGATGAACGCCCAGCAGCTGGAACGGGTGAACTCCCTCCAGCCCCGGGAACTTCTGCTCACCAGCGTAGGACGCGAAGAAGTCCACGAAACGGTGGCAGCCGTCCTCTGGCCCATCCTCACCAGCACTCCCGTTTACCTCATCAGCGACGGGGACCACAGCATGCCGGAAGGCATCAGGCAGATAGCCGGCTCCGATTTCCTGCGCCGCAGGCTCTACAGCCTGGTTCCGAAGACGCGCACGCCGTTTTATGACTTCAGCGGCTCGGGAGACCTGGTTCTTCCCAACATCGGCTGGCGGCCCTGCTTCGCCACGGACCGCGGCATTATCCTGGCCATGTCCATGAAGAGAAGCGTCTTCAAGCTGGATGACGGCACCGTGCAGCTCGGCATGCGGGCCAGGACAAGAGGGCGCCTCCTTCCCGGCTTTTACCTGAATCCCCCTCTTTCCAACGTCATCGCCGGGGCCACCCTCTCCACCCCTTATTCCCTGCCGCCCAACCTGTACCTGGACGAGTCGGGCTTCCTGGCGGAACTCCAGTCTTCCAACCATGAACAATAACTCCTCGTCAACCCGCCTTCCCATCCCGCAGTATGTAATGACGCTGGCGCACGCGGCAGCCCTGCGGTCGGAGGACCCGTACCGCAAGGTGGGAGCCGCCGCCCTGGATGCGGACAACCGCGTCATCGGCACCGCCTACAACGGACTGTATCCCGGATTCAAGGCTCAGGACACCTTCTGGGCCAGCCGGGAAGAACGCCAGAAATACATGCTGCATGCGGAAATCAACCTGTGCAGCCTGTTCCGGAGGGGGGAAGCCAAGGTGGTGGCATGCACCACAATGCCCTGTACCTCCTGCATGCAGGCGCTGTGCGCCCACGGCGTAAAGACCATTTATTACTGTGAGCCTTATGATAAATCCGAAGCCCCTGCCATCGCCAGCCTTTACGGTGTGAAACTGATCCAGGTTACGGACTATCCGCTCAGCCGACACTTCCCCCTTGTCCTGGACAACTGATCCCCGGAAAATCAATCCCGGTGCACGCGGCATGTCCAACCGGCCATGGACCGGGGAACGCCGTCAATGGCCGGGTCCAGATCAAGCCCGGTTTCCGTAATGGTGCCGGAAGTAATGACGCCCGCATTCCGCCCGGCGTCGTCAAAGGCAATGTTCACATCCTCCATATCGCAGAAGGAGAGGCTGTTGGATTCGTGCCTGATATTCAAGACGCCGCTGTTTTCGCTGCCGGAAAACCGGTACGTATATCTTTCATGATCATAGATGGCAACGATGGAGGAGCCATCCATTTTGACGACCTTCGCGTCCCATCCGCTGAACTGGAGCTGGAATAAGATGCTCCCTCCCTCAAACAGGCTTACCTGTTGTCCGCTCAAAGAAGTATTCCCGTCGTCTCCGGATTTCCCCGAACCTCCGCCGCATCCGGACAACAATCCGCACACCGTCACAGGAATCATCAACAAGACAGGGAACAACTTTTTCATCCCCGGAAAAATGCACAACATAAAAATATAAGTCAAGCGCACTCAACTATTATTTCATTTTTCCAACATTTTTTAACATCATAAAAAAACCGCCTGTTTTCACAGGCGGTCTCAAGAAAATACGGAAGCTGTCAGCCAACCCATTTCCAGGTAATGGGTATTTCAATATCAGGGTGCAGGCTGTGCTTGACCGGACAGCTCAGAGCTGCCTGTTCCAGCAGATTCCTGTCCGGACAATCGGACGGAAGCGGAACGGTAATGACGACTTCCAGCTTGCCGATACGGCGGGGATCCGCATTCATGTGTTTGGCCACTTCCACCGTCATTCCTTCCAGATGGATTCCCTTACGCCCGGCAACAATACCCATGATCGTGCTCATGCAGCCGGCAAGCGCCGCGCCTACCAGGTCCGTGGGAGAAAAAGACTCGCCCTTGCCGTTATTGTCCACGGGGGCATCCGTGGAAAGCGTGGCCCCGGAAGGTTCATGAACCATGGAACAATGGAGGCCGCCCTCGTACGTCGTTTTAGTTTTTACCATGGCCTTATTTTATACAAGGCTCCCCGCCATGCAACACACAAACATTGAATCCCCCCGTTCTTTATGGTAACCGCCTTTGTTATGAGAAACTTTTTGAAAACAGCCGCCGGCTGCCTGGGCATAATCGCCGGGTGTTTCAGCACGGGGGCGGCCCAGGACTTCGGCGGCATGAGCTTTGGAGAGGCGGGGGACTTTGGCCCTCCCCGGACATCCGGTTCCTCCAAGGCCACAGTCACCTCCTATGGAGAAGCTCCCTTCGTCATCGTGACGGAGCTGGAGCTGCCGGACCACTGGCACGTTTACTACAAAAATCCGGGAACCGTGGGCCTTCCCATGGAAGCCGCCTTCCAGCCTGTGTCCGGTTTCCGGGTGGAAGGCCCCTTCTGGCAAGTTCCGGAACTGGGGAAAGGGCTTGTGGATTTTTACGGATACAGCGGAAAGGCTAAAATGGCGTTCCGGGTAACTCCGGAAAAGGACGCTCCCCCGGAAGCGACGTTCACCACCACCATGACGTGGCAGATGTGCGCGGAAC
Organism: Akkermansia muciniphila; assembly: GCF_030848305.1. Classification (NCBI taxonomy): domain Bacteria; kingdom Pseudomonadati; phylum Verrucomicrobiota; class Verrucomicrobiia; order Verrucomicrobiales; family Akkermansiaceae; genus Akkermansia; species Akkermansia muciniphila. The sequence continues at coordinate 431,922 of NZ_CP114598.1, forward strand.
AGTGCGCCGCCCCGGAAACCAGAAACTTCAGCGTCACGCTGAAGCGCGGAGACGGGCAGACAGCCCCTGACGCGGCGGAATTGACCGGGAACATGGCAGGGCTTGCCGCCCCCGACTGGGCGGAAGGGCTGAAAGCCCGGATTTCCCAGGAAGGGAAAACCGTCACCCTGCACCTCAGGACAAACGGACGCCCCGTTCCGCAGGATTCCGTCTATTTTTTCTGCAATCAGGGGGAAATCAACCCTACCACTCCCCAAACCTTCAAAAAACTGGATGACTCCAATTATGAGCTGTCCATGCAATTCAATGACACCACGGACGGCCTTTACCCCAACAACCTGCCGGACGCGGACAAGGGGAAACCGCTGACCAGCCTTTCCGGCATCCTGCGCGCCGGCAGGGAAGGCATCATCATCACCGCGGACGACCGCCCCTTCTCCGGGGAATCCCAGGCAACAGCCGCCGGAACGGAATCCGCCCCGGAACCTTCCGCCTCCATCCCCGCGCCTCCGCTGATGGGCCTGGGGGAAATCATGTTCTTCATGTTCATCGGCGGCATCATCCTCAATGTCATGCCGTGTGTCTTCCCGGTAATCGGTCTCAAGATTATGGGATTCGTTCAGCTGGGAGGGGGGGAACGGAAAAAAGTACTGGCCCACTCCCTTACCTTCGTACTGGGCATCCTGATTTCTTTCTGGATCATTACTGCCATTCTGATTGCGCTGAAAGCGAACATGTTTGACTGGAGCGCCCCAGCCGGCCCCGGCATATTCAGCGGAGACTTCTGGCTGGGCCGCGGCGCGGAGGGCATCGTCAACTGGGCGTTCTGGTTTGAAAACCCCTGGGTGAATTTCTGCCTGCTGGGCCTGATGCTCGCCATGGGGCTGAGCATGTTCGGCGTCTTTGAAATAGGCGTCAAAGCTACGACCATGGGCAACGACCTCCAGCGCCGGAAAGGTTATGCCGGCTCCTTCTGGTCCGGCGCCCTGGCTACGGTCATCTCCACCCCGTGCAGCGCTCCGTTCCTGGGCCAGGCTATCGGCGCGGCCATGCTCCAGCCGCCGCTGGGCATCGTGCTCTGCCTGACCATGATGGGGCTTGGAATGTCCCTTCCCTACATCATTCTGGGCGCCTTTCCCGTCCTGACCAAATACCTGCCCAAACCCGGCGCATGGATGGAATCCTTCAAGCAGGCCATGTCCTTCCTGATGTTCGGCACCGCCGCCTACTTCCTCTGGATTTACATGGCATTCTTTGATGCTGACAACCATCCCCAGGACATCCTGTTCCTCTTCTTCGGGCTGGTGCTGTTTTCCCTGGCCTTTTGGGTATACGGCAGATGGTGCCCCATGTACCGCAGCAGAAAGTCCCGCATCACGGGAGGCATCTTCTCCGTAATCTTCCTGCTGGCCGGCTTGTACTACATGCTTCCGCCGGAAGGAGCCGCCTGGTTCGGCCGCGGTTCCGCTCCCGGGGCGGCGGAGTCCTCCGCTGCCGCAGCACCCTCCCTCCAGGAGGAAGGAAACATCTGGACGCCCTGGAGCCCGGAAGCCATGCAGGCCGCCCTGGACGGAGGGAAACCCGTTTATGTGGACTTCACGGCCCGCTGGTGCTCCACCTGCCAGGTCAACAAGGCCTCCTATACGGATGAAGTGCTGGCCGCTTTCAAAAAATATGGCATCGTCATGATGAAGGCGGACAAGACCCGCACGAGCCCCGCCATTGACCAGGAACTTAAAAACCTGGGGCGCACGGCCGTTCCCGTCAATGCCCTGTATCTTCCCGGCAGAAAACCCGTCGTCACCAGGGAACTCCTGTCCCCGGCCTACCTGCTGGAATTCCTGGAAAAGGAAATGAACCGCTAGAATATCCTGTTATACGGACGGCCATCCGCCGCCCTTCCCATCAATCCGGGCCGGACAGCTGAAAACAGGGAAAGCTTATCCTTCCCCGTTCAACAGCGGCAGCAACGCGTCCGCCCACGCCTGATAACCTTTCTCCGTCAGATGGACATGATCTCTGAACATGCCCTCCCTGAACGTCCCGTCCGGCTTCAGCAGGCGTACGGCTATCTCCCGGATGCCCTTCACCGTCTGCGCCGCGGGCTGCCGCCCCTTCCAGCGGCCGATATTATTCGTCCCGGCCAGCAAAACGCAATAGCGGGGGGAAGTCTTGACCGCCAGTTTCGTATCCTCCATGCGCCACAGCATGCTGTCCGTCCTGTCCCCGCTCACTCCGAAGTTGACCGCCTTCATCGGCAGAAGAAGCAAAGGAGAGCAATAAAAAAACGGCAGAGAAAACAGAAGCATTCATCTTTTTCCGAATACGCGGCCCGGAAAAGCATTCTTTCCCCTGCCGGGAAAATCATGTTCTCACCGCCTTGCCCAATACCTCCAGAGGCTGGCCGGACAAATTCAATTCCTTTACCAGAAAACGGACAATCAGCAGGCTTGCCAGCGCATCATACAAAGCGTCATGCCAGCGGCGCGCAGGAAGCAACGCCTCCACGGAACAGGTCAACCCCAGGGCGCCGCACAAAGAAGACAGGGAATAATCCTCCAGACCGGGGACGCACATCCTGCCCAAAGCCAGCGTATCCAGCCACGGACCGAAGCCGTGGCCCGGAAACCGCCGCAGGAACTTCCGTTCCGTAGCCGGATTATGCCCCACCACCACGGCCTGCCCCAGCCGGGAACGTATCTCCGGCCACAGGGAAGGAAAAGACGGGGCATCCGCCAGCATCTCCGTAGTAATGCCGTGCACCTGGGAGGCGGACCATAAAACCGGCTTCTCCACCGCAATATAGGAAGTCCACAACTCAGGTTCGTCCTCCAGGCGGGAACATGCGGCTATGCCTATCTGGACGGGCTGGTCCGTCTCCCCCCGGGCCGCGCCGGCGGATTCAAAATCAATGGCGGCAAAACGCAGGCCGCCGATTGTATCCGAAAGCGGAGGCATATCAGAACAACTCCAGCTGAGCATATTCCCCGACAGGCATATCGTCGTCCATGTCCGTATTCTTGGCTCTCGGTTCAGCCAGACGGGAACGCCCCTTTTTCCTGGGGCGCGTGGAATTCATCTCCAGATGGGACAGGATGGCCTTGGCGCGGTCCACAATGACGGCAGGCATGCCGGCCAGTCGGGCCACCTGAATGCCGTAGGACTTGTCCGCCGCTCCCGGCACGATCTTGCGCAGAAACACAATTTCCTCCTTCCACTCCCGTACGGCCACATTGTAATTCTGCACGCCCTGCCTGGAATTGGCCAAATCCGTCAGCTCATGATAATGCGTGGCGAACAGGGTGCGGGACTTCAACTCGTCATGCAGGTATTCCGCCACGGCCCAGGCGATGGAAAGGCCGTCAAAGGTGGCCGTGCCCCGCCCGATTTCATCCAGAATAATCAGGGAACGCTCCGTGGCGTTATTCAGAATCAGGGAGGTTTCGCTCATCTCCACCATAAAGGTGGACTGGCCGCGCGCCAGGTCGTCGCTGGCTCCCACGCGGCAGAAAATGCGGTCCACCAAACCGATGTGGGCGGCTTCCGCCGGCACATACGCTCCAATCTGGGCCATCAGCGTAATCAGGGCCACCTGGCGGATATAGGTGCTCTTGCCCGCCATATTGGGCCCGGTCAGCAGAATAAGACGGTTTTCCTCCGGTTCCAGAAAAGCGTCATTGGGAACGAACACATCGCCGGAAACATTCTGCTCAATAACAGGATGGCGGCCATTGACAATGCGCAGGATCATGGAATTGTCCAGAACGGGGCGGCAGTACCGGTACTGCTGCGCGCCCTCCGCCAGTCCCAGCAGCACGTCCAGATCCGCCATGGCGTCCGCCGTAATCTGGATATCGTCAATATGGCGGCCCACTTCTTCACGCAACAGGAGGAACTGCTCATACTCCACCTGGCGGGAACGCTCGTCCGCCCCCAGGATGGTATTCTCCATCTGCTTGAGCTCCGGGGTAATAAAGCGCTCCGCGTTCACCAGCGTCTGCTTGCGCTGGTAATCCGGGGGCACTTTATCGTAATGGCTCTTCGTTACTTCAATGTAATAACCGAAGACATTATTAAAGCGAATTTTCAGGGAATCAATTCCCGTGCGCTTGCGCTCCTTCTCCTGCAGCCGTGCCAGCCACTCCTTCCCGTCGCGGGAAGCCAGACGCAATTCATCCAGACCGGCATGGTACCCTTCCCTGATGATGCCGCCTTCCTTGATGGTCACGGGCGGTTCATCCACCAGGGCGCGCTGGAGCAAATCCACCAGCTCATCAAAACAGCCCATGCGGGAACGGATGCTCTCCAGCATCTCCCCACCGCCGGGCAGGGATTCCAAATCATCCCTGAGCGCGGGGATGCGCGCCAGGGAAGAAGCCAGAGCCTGGAGGTCGCGGGCATTCCCGGCGCCCTGGGAAATGCGGCCCGTCAGCCGCTCCATGTCCCGCACATTCTTCAGGCTCTCCCTCAGCTTGCTCATCAGGTAGGGCTCCTGCAGCAGAACGGCGATCACCTCCTGCCTCGCCAGAAGCTTTTCCAGATCGCACAGTGGGTGGAGCAGCCAGTCCCGGAGTTTGCGCGCTCCCATGGGGGTGCTTGTCCTATCCAGGGTCCCCAGCAGGGAAAGCTTCACGCCGCCGCGGGAATCCACCAGATCCAGATTCCTCTGGCTGGCCTGGTCAATCAGCACGGCGTTCTCCGTGGCGCGCACGGAAATGCGGCGCAAGTGGTCCGTGGGACGGCGGAGCTGGTAGCTCAGATAATGGAGCACCGCGCCGGACGCCCCCAGGGCGGCGGTCATCTCCCCGCAGCCGAAGCCATCCAGGGAATGTACCCGGAAATGGCTCAGCAAATTGGGAATGGCCGTGGAAGGCAGAAAAGTATATCCGTCGTAATAAAGCGTGGGGTGGGTTCCGGGGAAGCAGTCCGTCTGCTCGTCGCTGACCAGGAGTTCGGAGGGATTGATGCGGGACAGCTCGTCCAGAAGCAAATCCATGTGTTCGAACTGGGCCACGGAAAATTCCCCCGTGGTGTGGTCCACGCATGCCAGACCGAAGCGCTTCTTGTCCCTGTACAAAGCCACGATGTAATTATGGCGGGAGGAATCCAGCAAATTCATGTCCGCCAGGGTTCCGGCGGAAATCACGCGGGTCAGTTCCCGCTCCACCAGCTTGCCCGGCTGCGGAATGGTGGTCTGCTCCGCAATAGCTACCCGCTTACCTCCCTTCACCAGCCGTCCGATATACCCTTCCGCGCTGTGGTGGGGAACCCCGCACATCGGAATGCCGTGGCGCTTGGTCAGCGTCAGGCCCAGAATGGCGGAGGCCTCCTTGGCGTCCTCAAAAAACATTTCGTAAAAATCCCCCAGCCGGAAAAACAGCAGCACGTCTTCCGGCAAGCCCTTCTTCATGCGAAGGTACTGATCCATCATCGGGGTTGAGGCAGGTCCGGAACTACTCATAAATAACGGTGAAAGAGTAATCCGATTGCGGCTTCAAAGCAAGGTTGGAATCTTGTTAGAACCGGGGTTCCCCACCGCTTTTCCAAGGAAAAGCTAGGGAGAAAACATCCAATGCCCCGCAAAGAAAATGCGTTGCCGCAGCCATCATTACACCTTTTTTCTCCTTCCCGGAAACAGGCCCTCATACGGAAGAACCCGGCCACGCTGCCTTTCATCTTTTTGCGGTGTGCGGTTGATAACAGGCCATTTACTCCAAGGAAGAAAAAAACCGTGCCGCAACCGGCAGCGGCACGGTGTAAAATCAGATTGACGCAATTAATACTCCACCACGGGAGCATCCTTCCACAGAGTGTCCATGCCGTAGAATTCGCGCGTTTCCTGCCCCATGATGTGGACCATCACGTCAATATAGTCCACTACGGACCACAATGCCACAGGCGTATCTTCCACATAGGTGGGGAGGGCTCCCGCCTTTTCCCGGACGGCTTCTTCCAGCTCTCGGATGACGGCGCGCAGATGGGGGACGGACAACCCCGTGCACACTACCATGAAATCCGTCAGGGAAGACATGCCCCGCAAGTCGTACACCCGTACATTTTCAGCCTTGGCGTCATCCGCGGCGCGGGCGCACATCCTGGCCAGTTCCATCGCATCATTGGCTACCATATTCGATTCGTTTCTATTGAATTATTTCTTTTCTCCGCCGTCCATGCCGGACTCATCAGCGGGATTGCAGGAGGAAGGATCACGCTCCGCCTGTTCCTGCTTCTCTTCCTCCTCCCGTTCTTCAGCGCCGTCCTCGCGGGGCTCTTCAGCTTCATCCTTCGCGGAATGGCCGGGATCATCTTTCCCGGGCTGTTCCTCCACTTCGGAAGGCATGGGGGGCGGAGTCACCCTGGCGGGAGGGTTCTTCATTTCCCCGTATTCCAGAATATCCATGACCTGGGAACCTTCCAGCGTTTCAAACTCCATCAGGGCTTCCGTCAGGATGTCCAGCTTGTCCCGGTTTTCCGTAAGGATGGCCATGGCGCGTTCATAAGCGCTGTCCACCAGGAAGCGAACTTCCGAGTCAATCAGTTCCGCCGTGGATTCGGAATAATTGCGGGAACGCGTTCCCAGGTCGCGGGCAATATAAACTTCTCCCTGGTGTTCTCCGTACTCAATCAGCCCCAGTTTTTCGCTCATGCCGAATTCGCACACCATGCGCCGGGCCAGGTTGGTGGCGCTCCTGATGTCTCCGGTAGCGCCGCTGGTCACATCGCCAAAAACGATCTGTTCGGCGCAGCGCCCGCCCATCGCCACGACGAGCTGGTCCAGCATTTCAGACCGGAGATGGTGCATCTTGTCGTCGGAAGGAAGCCACATGGTCATGCCTAGGGCCCCGCCACGGGGAACAATGGTCACCCGGTGCAGCGGCTCGCTGTGCGGCGTTTTCAACAGGCAGATGGCATGCCCCGCCTCATGCACGGCGGTAATGCGGCGCCCCCGTTCGTTAATCGCCAGGCTGCGGCGTTCACGCCCCCAGCTGACCTTGTCGCGGGCTTCTTCCAATTCGGCCTCCGTAATCTCCTTCAGCCCCTTGCGGGCGGCCAGCAGGGCGGCTTCATTGACCAGGTTGGCCAGCTGGGCTCCGGAGAAGCCGGACGTGCCGCGGGCAATCCGCTCAAAGCTGACTCCGGGCGCCATTTTCACTTTTCTGGCATGCACCTGCAGGATCTGTTCGCGCCCCCGGACGTCCGGCAGGTTCACCACCACCTGCCGGTCAAAGCGGCCGGGACGCAGCAGCGCCGGGTCCAGGATGTCCGCACGGTTGGTGGCGGCGATGACGATTACATTGGAGTTGTTTTCAAAACCGTCCATTTCCACCAGCAGGGCGTTCAGCGTCTGTTCCCGTTCGTCATTGCCGCCGCCCATGCCGTAGCCGCGCTGACGGCCCACGGCGTCAATTTCATCAATGAAAATCAGGCTGGGAGCCGTCCTTTTGGCCTGTTCAAACATGTCGCGGACGCGGCTCGCGCCCACCCCCACGAACATTTCCACAAAGTCCGAACCGCTGATGGAATAGAAGGAAGCCTTGGATTCCCCGGCAATGGCCCGCGCCAGCAGGGTCTTGCCCGTGCCGGGAGCCCCGACCATCAGCACGCCGCGGGGAATGGTGGCGCCCAGGTCACGGAATTTTTCCGGATTGCGCAGAAACTCCACCAGTTCCCACACTTCCTCCTTGGCTTCGCTGATGCCGGCCACATCCTTGAACGTCACTTTGTTTTTGTCCGGGGAGATGAGGCGCGCCCGGCTTTTGCCGAAGCTCATCGCGCCCCGGGCTCCGCCGCTCTGCGCGCGGAACATGAAGAACAGAATCACCAGAATGAGCACGATGGGCAGCAGATTCAGCAGGATGCCGCCCCAGGAGCCGGATTCGCGCTTGAACTTCGTATCCGGCCCCAGCAGCTGCTTGACGCGGTCTCCCTGGAACTCCAGGGTAAAAGGAACTTCCACGCGTTCAAAACGCTGCTTGTCCACGGAGGCGTCTCCCGTGGCCGCGGGCCAGATGCGGGTGACAATCTGGCCGACCAGCACGTTCTGGTTGCCGTCTTCCGCCAGGATGATGCCGTCTTTTCCTCCGGCGATGCGGCCTTCCAGGGCCAGGCGGTTGAATTCGGGCACGGAGAGCTTCTGCGCTCCCTCGGGAATGAGGGAAACATTCTTTCCCTCTTCCGTCCGGTACGGGCTCTCCACCACCCTGTAGCCGGAAAGCTCATTCAGCAAAGGCTTGTCGCGGTCCGGAAGGGACATGGAATAAGTCAGCGCAAAGGGGGTCATTTCCACCTTCGGCTGAATTTCCTTCCTGTACACCAGCGCGTGAATAACGCCTTCGGAACCGTTCTCGCTCAGCACCACTTCCACGGGGGCCTTGGGATCGTTCAGCACCACGCGCCCCGCCTTATACTGGGCTTCAAAGGATTCCAGATTTTCCTTGCGGGGGCCCAGCCCGAAAGATTCAGGGGTGAAAAAGCCAAACGCAAGGACGCCTACAATGAGAAGTACCATGACCCACACGCCCCAGTTGGGGGATTCGGGCCTGCCGGAGCCGGGAAATTTGGGAGGACGGGGAGGACTTGGTGGCATTCTGTCAGACATAATGTGGTTAGCACACAGAAGTTAATGAATAGGGCGGCATGATACGCGAGTCCTTGTAAAATAAAACTTTTTTCCGAGACATGCCAGACAGCCGCCGCAGGACGGGTCCGCACCGTTCCGGGCCGGGGCTCTTCCCGGCAATAAGGCCTTAGCCGGCGCAGGCATCATTCCCGCTTCCTTTTTCTGCGCCGCCCCTCATGGTTCGCGCTTTCTCCGTTCATGCGCTGCCGGAGACGCCGCTTCCACTGGGGCATCCTCTCTTCCGCCGGGGCCGCATGGGAACCGGCACCTTCCCGGCTCTTTTCCTGCCAGGCCCCCTCGTCCTGCGCGTTCAGCCGCTCCCGCCGCCTCTGCTCCTGGATTTCCGCCAATTTTCTGGCGCGCCGGATTTCCACCCGCTTGCTCACCTCCCCGTGGGCGGAGGTCACGCGCCAGGGGCCGATGCGGCGGGGATAGGTAATGGGCGCGCAAACCAGTTCCGCATCCAGAAAACGCATGGACCCCACCAGCAGGTTCTTGACATTCGCCAGCAGGCCGCCGTCCGTCCAGACGCCGCCCATGCCCATTTCCAGCAGAAAGGCCAGATGAAGCGTTTCCGCTCCTGAGGCCTGAATGGAAAAATCCCTCAGGGAAATGCCCTCCGCCGGCTCCTCATCCGGGGCGGCCACGGAAGCGGCCCGGAGGAGGAACATCGTATCCCGGACCTTGCGGCTCAGGGCGCAGACCAGTTCCCCCACCTTGGGCCGGGCGTCAAAACGGTAATCCTTCACTTCCACCAGCCACAGATCCCGGCGTTCCGGATGATACAGCAAAAAATCCATTTCCTTGCATCCCCCGCAGAAATTCTGCGCCTGCCGGGAATAATAATCCGAGCATTCAATGCGGCACACCACGTAGCCTTCATCGATCCAGAAACGGTGGACGCCCTCCACGTAATAAGCTTTTGACGGCTTATGACTCATAACTCAGCTTCAAATACCTGTCCGCCTGTTCGATTTCCGCTTCAAGAGACTCGATAGGCCCCACGTCCTCCAGGGATTCCCCCCAGGACACCCTTACCCCGGCATGCCCCCCCCGCGGCACGCTCATCCCGAAAAACTTTCTCTGCACCATGGCATTGCGGGGTTCGGAGAGTTGAATCATCAGCTCCCGCAGCAGGAACAGGCTGTGGGAGGACAACATAACCTGCACCCCCGCCTTGGCAAGCCCCGTCAGGGTTTTCACCAGCACGGGCAGGTGGGAGGCGTTCAGATTCATTTCCGGTTCATCCCAAAACAGGACGGAACCTTTTTTCACGGAACCGTTCCGGATCAGGTAGCTCAGCGTTCCCAGCCTTTTGAATCCTTCCGCCACCAGGCTCATTTCTATCGGCTGCTGTCCGGGGCGCTGCAAAAAGAAACGCCCGTCACGCTTCACCACCTTTCCCCCGATAATTTTTTCCAGCCTGGCAACCACGCGCCTGGCATCCGTGCTGATGGGTTCCGCTTCCGCCTCCATGTCCAGATAACGGCAGAGATCCCAGCTGCCGCCGTCCAGAAACTCGGGGAACCTGCTCCCTACTTGAACAAAGCTCGGATAAATGGTCAAAACCTCCCGCGCCGCCAGGAACACCACCGGCACGTTCAGAAAACGCCGGGGCATTTCCCGGATGCTCAGCCCTTCTTCTTCATGCCCCGCCTGGAAATCAAACACCAGGTTTCCCATGCCCTCCGGCACGCCGTCCCCCTCCATGGAGGCCTCCACGCGCGCATGGGCGTTTCCCCGGTTCCGGGCCGTCAGCCCGGCCAGCCCGCGGGACGCGAACACCCGCATCAGGTCTTTCCTGAGCCGCTGTTCCTCCGCCCATTTCTCCGGCAGGGATTTCCTTCCCCCGTCAGCGCTCCACTTGGCCACGGTATAACATAATTTCAGCAAATGGCTTTTGCCGGAATCATTGCCCCCCACCACCACATTGATTCCCGGAACAAATTCAAAATGCTCTCTCCCGGGAAACACCGTCACGCCGCTCACCAGTAGGTCATGTATCATACCGTTCCCAATGTAGCACAGAAGCGCAGGCCGTAAATGACAAAAGCCGCCAGCTTCCGGCCACCGAAGAGCCTGCCGGGAAAACACCGGAAACGGCAAGGAAAACGCCTGCGGCCGCCGCGCAGCCCCAGCCCCGCAGGTTCCCGACATACCGGAACGGAAAGGCGGCGCATTTTAGGCTTCCCATTGCCAAGCGCCTTATTAAAGTAATCCGTATGAGCGCACAATGGACCACCGCCAGGGAATACACGGACATCAAGTATGAAACAACGGACGACGGCAGCATCGCAAAAATCACGATCAACCGCCCCCACGTCCGCAATGCGTTCCGCCCCCTGACCGTGCATGAAATGCTCAACGCCCTGAACGCCGCCCATGAAGACCCCAAGGTGGGCGTAGTCATCCTGACGGGGGAAGGCCCGGACGCTTTCTGCTCCGGAGGCGACCAGAAAGTGCGCGGAGACGCCGGCTACATCGGAGAAGACGGCGTGCCGCGCCTGAATATTCTGGACGTGCAGCGCACCATCCGCACCATGCCCAAGCCCGTCGTCGCCATGGTGGCCGGATACGCCATCGGCGGAGGCCACGTCCTCCACGTCGTCTGTGACCTCACCATCGCCGCGGACAACGCCAAATTCGGACAAACTGGTCCCAAAGTAGGCTCCTTTGACGGAGGCCTCGGCTCATCCTACCTGGCGCGCATCGTGGGCCAGAAAAAAGCGCGGGAAATCTGGTACCTGTGCCGGCAGTATGACGCCCGGCAAGCGCTGGACATGGGCCTGGTCAACACCGTGGTGCCCCTGGAGAACCTGGAGGAGGAAACGCTTTCCTGGTGCCGCCAGATGCTCCGCCACAGCCCTCTGGCCCTGCGCTGCCTGAAAGCCTCTCTGAACGCCGACTGCGATGGGCAGATGGGCCTGCTGGACCTGGCCGGCAACGCCACCCTGCTCTATTATATGAGCGAAGAAGCGAAGGAAGGCAAAAACGCCTTCGTTGAAAAACGCGCTCCGGATTTCTCCAAATTCCCCAGACTTCCGTAACCTCCCCCCTCCGCACCATGGCACCCAGCTCCGACAATGAAGGCGCCCCCCGGAACGGCGCCGCCGGCAGAGAATCCCTGCGCGACCTGCCGGAACATGAAAACATCGTGGAACATTTCTACGATCCGGAAGATCAGGGCTCCCGGGAAAAACCCGTCCGTGAAAAAACGCCTTTCTCCCTGATCGGCAATCTCATTTTCCTGCTGACCATAGCTATTCTGGCCGCTATTGCCTGGCTGGTTTACTCCTCCTGGTGCCCGCAGAAAACGGACGACCTGCCCGGCTTCCGCCAAAGGGAAAACGCCCCGGATATCCCCAGAATCCTGAAACAGGCCATCAACAGAGACGCCTCCGTTTCATTCTCGGAAGAAGACATCAACCGCTATCTGGCTTCCTCCATCCATCCCCTGCAGCACGGAGCCCTGGCCATCTTCGCCATCAACCCGGCGGCAGGCATCCGGCTGCACGGCGGCAAGGAACGGCCGGACGGCACCATCGGGGAAGGATACATGGAGATCATCATCGAACGCTATACGGGCATCGACTCCCGCCAGACGATTTCCCTGTTCCTGACGCCCTTTCAATCCCTGGACCCGCACAACTACATGGCGGTGCAGACCCGCTTCGAATTCTACAATGACGAAACGCTGCCGGGAGGAATCCACGTGGGGGGCACCATCGGCAGCCTTTCCGTTCCCCAGGGTTACATGATCTTTCTCCTGCCCGCTTTTGAAAACCTGCTTCAGGCCTATCTGCCGCTCATCCACATGATTGAAGAAAGCGGCATGGGCATTCATATCAGTGAAGGCAGGCTGAACCTGACGCCTCCGCAAAAGCGCACGCTGTAGCGGAAAGCCGCAGGGCCTTCCGCAATCACCGGATACCCTGCCGGGCAATACCCCCTTCCGGCCCCGGCATTCAATTTTTCTCCAGATCCCTGACCATCAAAGTCATATACTCCTCAGGCCAGGAATGGGTAATCTGCCCCGCATCATTGAAAACCGCCACCAGGCGGATGGAATCCCTCCCATCTGAAAGCACCAGCACGGTTTCATCCTTTTCAAAATCGTAACGGGGTTTGCCCAATTTGAATGCCGCATTCCTGCGATCCGTCCTCAGCCACGCGCGCGCCTGCTCCATCGTCAGCCCCCGCAGAGCCCGGGCATCCCTGAAAACGCGGCGCGCCGCATTCATCGCCGCTGGGCTGGAAACCACCATGCCGTCCCGGAACGGACGGGTCTCCCACATGCGGTCAATATCCCGGTCCAGCGCGCCGCTCATCCCCCCGGAAAGGAAAAACACGGCTGCGGGCCAGACCAGGAAAATACCTACAGCCCATATGGCCAGCCGTTTGCGGCTTTTGGAAAGAGCTACGATTCCCTGGGCTATTTTCCCCCACTTTTCCACCAGTTCCCGGTCCGCATGCCCGAACAGGAAATTCACCTGTCTGCGTTCTATGCCGCCCCGCAGTTCAGCCACCGTCTTTCCCTTCTCCGGGGCCAGATCCTCCAGCGTGGGGCTTCCTTCCACGAAGTAGCGGAAAACCCTGGGCCACAGCACGGGAATAACCGCGAACCGGATCGTAAGCAACACCAGGCTGCCCACCAGACAGCCGCTTATCAACAGAATATCAAACGAACGGCTGAAAAAATAGTCCGGATTCCACATCCAGATAAAAGGAGCCGCCAGATACATTCCCAGGGAAAACAGGCACCATGACCAGACTATGGCGGAAAAACGGCTGGTCGCCACAATCACCCCCAGCAAAAACAAAAAGGCCCCCAGGGCAATTCCCCATGGAAACGCTCCGTAAATGGCGGCCGGGAAAGCCAGAATCATCAATGCCGTGCCCGCGGGCTGCCGAACTTTTTGCATATCCGGATCATAGCACAAGCCCCTGAAAGCATCAAGAAAGGAAGCCCCGCAGTCACACAGGGAAGCCCCCTCATCCTCCCTTGCCTTACTTCAGCCAGCCGTATTCCATGATGAGAGCCGCTTCCACCTCCGCATTCTTGGAAGCTTCATTATCCAGGTCAGCATACATCTTCCTGATATCCTTCCTCTGTTCCAGATATTCCTCTCCGGAAACGGATAATCTGGACTCCTTGAACGCGATTTCCTTCATCAGCACCCCCCGCCAAAGTTCAAACCTCCTGCGGCTCTCCAGCAGCGCGGCTATCTTGATGCGCCGCCGCTGCAGTTCCATCACCACTTCACGCTGCAGCAGTTCGTGGCTTTCCCTGGCCGATTTATGCTGAAACCAGGAGGTCAGGCGCGTATCCAGCTCTTCCCGCAGGCTCATGTTCACCTTCATATCGCCCGCGCCCGCAAAAAAACCGCCGTACGTCCCGCCCGTGCTGGAAAACAGAGTGGGGCTGTAAAAATTAATATCCACGGAAGGCAGGAACTTCAGCTTGGCATTCAACACCTGGAGGCGGGAAGCTTCCAGCTCCATGGCCACCATCGTCACCACCAGCAGATCCAGTTGGCGGGACGCCGCCCTGTACCTGCCCCAATCCAGTCTGGGCATCGTTTCAGGCTTCACCAGCCACCGGGTGTCCATATTCCCCAGCAGCACGGCAAAACCCTGGGAAATCTCATTCAAATTCCGTTCCCGTTCCACGTCCAGCTTCTTTTTCTGGACGCCATCATCGTCATAAGGCAGGGAGCCCAGCTGGTTATTGTAGCTGATCTGCGCATTCCGGTAAGAAAGCACCTGCTGGTACAATCTGGCCACCAGCTCCCTTTTTTTCATTTCCAGCGTCTTTTCCGCCGTATAAACGGCCGCCTTGGCGGAATAATAATCAAACGGGATCTGGGTGAGGGACGGCATGTTGAACAGGATGTTCGTGTTGTATTCCACATCGCTGGCCGTCACCTTGGCCAGGTCGCTCAATTCCTTGGTCAGCATCCAGTCCAGATTGACGCCGGGGATAATCTGGGTAAAAACATTGATGACGGAACGTTTTGTCGTCTTGAGAGACTGTTCCGATTTTTTCAGGTCAATATTCCGCTCCATCATCATCTCCAGAGCCTGGCTCCATGAAATTTCCTTCCGCGGCAGCTGCCGCCAATCGGGAACGGCATCCATCCTGGCCATCAATTCCCCCGCTTTTTTTTCCATGTGCCTGTCCACGGAGCAGGAGGCGCATACCGCCGCACAGAGGCAGAAGCGCAACGCAGCCCTCAGCCACGCCACTTCAAACAGGGAAAACAGGAAAGAACGGACAACCGGGGGAAAAGGGAACATACAGGCCCCTTGTTACATAGCTCCTGCCCCTGAAAAGTCAAGCATCAACACGGCAGGCCGGGGAAGAAGGAAAAAGGGGCCGGAGCGCAGGGAATCCGGTTTTTCCCTTTCCCGTGTAAAAAATACTTGCCATCCGATTCCTATCTTGACAAATCAAGTGCGATATCACAGTTTATCGGAAAATTATTATCCTCTTATGATGCGTCCTCTTTTTACCTCTTTTTCTGCGGTCTGCTGCACCCTCGGCATTCTTACGCTGGCTCAGTGCGGCGGAAGCAGTTCCGATGCTGAAGGCCTGGCGCCTTCCACCATCGGCAGCAAGGTGTTAAACATGCAGGTAACAGGCATTACGGATGCCGCCATAACGCTTCCCGCCATTTTTGACATGACCACCGGTGATAACGGGATGTTCATCATCCAGACACAAGGGGAAGACATGAACATGTGGAACGGAGCCGGCATTTATTCCTATACCAAAACCGGGAAAAACACGGCGGAACTGAGTCTGTCCTACAACAGAAACAGCGGTTCATCCTCAGAACCCAACACCCTCATGAGCACCATCAGGATCCCCCAGTTAACCTTTGAAAACGCCACCCATGCTTCTTCCGGAGAAGGCGGAGCCAGCATTTCCTACATGCAAGCGGAAGACAGGACGCCCATCCCCATCGACGGCATCACCATCAGCATCAACATCATATCCCAGTCTTAACAACATCAACCTTCTATTCATCAAGATATGAATTCCCGCCTTTACATTCCCGCTTTAATTACTCTCGGGCTTGGGACCCTCTCCGGTTGCGGCGGATCCAGTTCCAGTGAACAGGCCTATCTTCCCATCGGCCTTCAGCGCACGTTGGACATTACGCTTCCGGACGGCAATCCTTACGTCTTCTCCTTCATCACAACCTCAGAAAGCAACGCCGCCATTTACACCGGAACCAGCCCGACCTCCTCGACGGCATCCGTTCACGTCATCAACTACAAGCCCGCCTCCGACACTGCGGAACAGATAGGCTTTTACTGGTCATCCAACAACGGGACAACAACCAACCATATGGACGCTCTCGTCGTGCTGTATAACCCCCACAACATCTCCAAAGGCCTCGGTTCCGCCACTTGCAGCGTCAGAGACGCCGAATATACCGAGACGGAGACCCAGCAGGACAACTGCCAGGCGGTCATCAGAGACTTCAGAGTCCCCCCCCAGCTGGATCAATAACCCCCTTTTTTCATACGTCCCTTCCCGCTCTCATGGCGGGAAGGGATTTTTTTATCCAGTATCTCCCACCCTGCCGGGACACAGCCAGCCTTTTCCCCAGGCAGGCAAAGACGGACATGCCGGAAAGCAGATCCCGAATCCCCGTCACTTACTTAAGCACCTTCCCTATGGGACGGCAGGCGGAAAAGGCGACCGGGATGGAGGAAAGCAGCACACACCCCGCCAGGGAAATGCCCAGCAGCCACAAATCCTGCCGTATATCGGCATAAGTCAGGACGGAGTTTCCCAGCTTAAAGAATTCCCCCAAGACGATTCTCTGGGTTTTCATGAACGCCCAGACGGCGCCCGCAAAGGAGACGCCAATCAGGAACGCGTTTTCCACGATAAACGCCATAATCAGCAGAACAGGGCGCACCCCGAAGCTCTTCATCAGCGTATAGACATATTCATTCTGGCGGAATTCCATGGATGCCAGGGCTGTCAGCAGAATGCCGACGATCACCGCAATGCCGAGGGAAAACCCCGTCCTGCACTCCGTCTGGTTGCCCATCAGCACTTCCAGCCTGTCAAGCAGCCCCACGTGAGTCTGAACCATAGTCATGCTGCCGTCATAACGCACCATGTTGTTCAGCACTTCTTCGATGCTCCGAATGCGTGCCGCCGTCATTTCATGCACCCGGATGATATAGCGGCAATTCTCCATGGGGACCTCCTGTCCGGAGCTGAAAGTTCCCTCCGGGGCTAAAATGACACCGGAAGGATACAGCCTGCCCAGCAAATGCCCCTCCGGCAAAGGGGAGGCATTCAGGGAAAAATCAAAATCCGCTATGGTAACCGTACAAGGCCCCGCCTGCAACGGGCTCCGGGAGGGATTGTACAGAAGGACGGTGGCCACGTCCTCCAACCCGAGCGCGGAAAGAAAGGAGCAGGACTCCATGTTGTATTCCAGAACGGGGAATACTGTCTTGCCCACGCGCGCCACACCCGCACGGGCGTCATTCAGCACCAGGACATCGCAGCCATACAGGGACGGCAGTTCATGTTGCAGTAAATTTTTCTTGGAAGGGTCCCCGTCGCGCACAGTATCAAAAACAATAATCAGGTCCGCCCCGTTCTTCCTGATTTCATCATGCAGCATTTTTGAGGAGAGAACATAATTGGCGAGAAAAGAGAGCGCGCACAGGGAAAGGAAAAAGGCCACCAGAATCCGTGAAAGGGGGCTGGCCGGGCGTTCCTTCCAACGGTGGAGAGTATCTTTAAAGAGATACAGACAGGTTAAAATCAATGATTTCATGGGTCAGGTCGAACAGCCGGGAATCATGCGTGCTCAAAATGCAGATTTTGTCAGCAGGGTATTCCCGGATCAAATTTTTAATGATTTCCGTATTGCCGTCATCCAGGCCGGAAGTAGGTTCATCCAGAAGCAGCACATCGGAATCCTTCATCATCGTGCGGGCAAGAGCCGCCCGCTGGGCCTGGCCGCCGGACAAACTCCCCGCTTTTTTATGCCTCAACGATTCCAGGCCCAGGCGGGCAATCAAATCATCCGCCCTCCGCGTCCACTGTTTTTTAGGCAGCATGGCCATTTCCGCGCATAATTGAAGATTTCTCTCCACCGTGGCCAGGGGAAGGAGATTAAGCCCCTGGAACATGTAACTCACCTCCTTGCGCCGATAGAGTGAATCCGCCTGAACCTTCCGCCGGGGAGTAATGACGCGCCCGCGCTGCGGTCTCAGATAACCCGCCAGAATTTTCAACAGAGTTGTTTTCCCGCATCCGGAATACCCTTTCAAAATGGTGATTCCGGAAGTGAACACCCTGTTATAATTTTCAAAAATCCACTGCTTGCCTGAATAACTGAAACAGACTGATTCGCATAGCAACTTCATTTTTTTCGAACGATCAATTCCGTTTCCCCATTCACCACCAGTTCCAGTTCCGGATGCACTTTTTCAAGAAGTTCCTGCCAGGACGAACATTTTTTCCCTTCCGGCAGGGAAGCCAGCCTCACCTTGTTGAGATGAAACACTTCTCCCTGCGGCATATAATAAAGACGGGCCGTGCAGTTGGAGCCCAGCATGGAATGGGCGCGTTCATGCTCCTGGCGGGGCAGACGGAAAAAATACGCCAGCAATTCCCCTCCGCCGGAAATATTTTTCTCTACCCGCTTGAAGGCAAAAACCCCCTTCAAAGCGGAACCGTCACCCAGGGGGACGGACAGGGAAAGGGATTCCGGCGGCAGATTCGTCAAATCAGGGTCCGAAATGGAAATGGTCAGATAATAAGAGGAATCATCGCACACGGTCGCAATCGGGGACGCGGCATCCATGTACAGGGCGACGCTGTTATCCGGCGGAATGGAAAACTGGTACTGCAGTTTCCCGTCAAAAGGCATTCTGAGGATATATTTTTCCTCCTTCTTGCGAAAATCCAGACGCGGCTTGTCCTCCACCAGGGACAACTCCTTTTTGGAAAGCTCAATCTTGTCTTTCAATGCCCGGATGGCCCTTTCCCCGCCTTCCGCCTGCTTGCTGGCATATTGCCGTTCCTCCCTCGTCAGGGAAGAGTAGAATTCTATCTCTTCAAGCTGTTTTTCCAGCTTTGACAACTCTTCCTCCCTGGCGATGCGATCCTTCAGAATTTTGACTTCCAGCTCTTTGCGCTCCAGTTCAATTTCATCTTCATTGACTGTTGCAATAATAGTATCCTTCTGAACGCGCCCGTCCGCGGGAATCCAGTTGCTGACAATTCCATCCGCCGGCATGACAAAGGAACGCAGCCTCTCCGGGACAATTTTGGCGCGGAAGGTCTTGATAAAACAGGCATCTTTCGATGCCGCCATATCAATTCCCCGGTCGGCCGATTCCGCATTCCAGCCGCAAAGGGCCAGCCCAGAGCACAACCAGATGCCCCAAAGACATTTCTTTGCCCTTCCGACCATAATTTCAAACAGGCCTGCCCCGTTTCACGGCGGCAAAGCCCCGTCATAAATGATCAGAACTTCAGGATACCGTGTAACTCACCGCTCCTTCCGTAGCGGTCCAGTTTTGCGCTTCCTCCTCACCTTCATCATTTTCAACGGGAACCTGATAAGTGATGGAACCGGTAAACGTCCCGCCGCAGCTTTCACGTTCATTGGAAGAGTTGAAGGAAATATTCGCATCCACAAAAGCCTTGTCCCTGTTTGTCACGACAATCGGCCCCGGAGCCGTCCACTGTCCGGAAGTAATCGTGAAGTTTCCCCTCAGAATAGCGGATGATCCCGTCCTGCGGTACACTACGGAAGCAATATTCATAGGAGCGCTTTCACTGCTGCTTGCCGCGTTAATGCTTACCAGGGGAAGATCCGAACCATTGCCCGTCAATTTGACGACAATATTCCACGGCCCCAGCCCATCTTCCGTGGAAAGAGAAGCGCTCAAATCCAGCATGGTGCCGGAAGGAAGGCTTTCCCCGTCACCGCTGCCGCCGCTGCCTCCGCAGGAAAAAAGTCCAAAGGACAAGGCTGCTGCGGAAAGGGAAGATAATACGCACCTGTTCGTCAATCGGGAAAACATAAAGAAAAAGATTTTCTTCAAGGATAGTGATTCCGTCCGGCGCGTCAACACATAAATAAAAGAATATTTGAAGGAGTCCCTCCGTTTTTTGCGGGACGCACGGGGGGCTTACGGGCCGCTGCCATCCCCGGACGCGCGCGCCGGATTTTCCGCCTTACGGAGGAAATACAGGCGCCAAACCCCGCAGGCCGCAAGCGTCATCCGGCCCTTTCCAGCCTGCGCTTAAGGACGCGGCCCGTGACCAGCAGGGGGGCGGTCCCCATCAGGAACAGAAACAGGGAATCCTTCCATGGAGTGGGAACCGTTCCGTCATCCGCGCTGTATCCGGAATCCCCCGGGGACTGGCCGGAGCCTTCCCAGGGCAGAGGCTGGCGGCGGGCCAGAAAAATTTCCGGCCTGTCCAGGGCATCCCGGCTGACGCGCTGAATCTCGGAGGATTCATCCAGCATCACAACACGGTCATTGACGTAGAAGGATTTGACGGACGGATGCCCCTTGCCCAGGAGTTCCAATTCAGCAATGGTCCGCCTGTAGCTTTTTTCCGAACCGTCAAGAGCCGCCCTCCGAACCTGCCGGACGGCGGCTTTAGCCTGTTCCGGTCCATCCGCTCCAATAGCGGCAATGTGGAGCAACGCCATCTTGAGCAACTTGAATTCTTCAAATTCCCTGTCGTCCAGATGAGGGCGTTCCTTCAGATCATCCACTTTCTCCTGAATGATTTCACGCTCCCTCTCCCATACATTCCTGGACGCCTGATCCACCAACATTGTTTCAAAGGAGTAACGCAGAGGACAGAATTCCGCCACCAGCGGCACGCGCCCCGGCTTGAGGCGCCCATGTTCGTCCGTACGGTGGGCGGACCACGGAATGAACTGGTTCATTTCATCAAAGTGGACAATGGCCCCGGCCATCAGTATCTGGGGAATCAGAAGCAGAGGCACCATGTTAAGCGCCGCCCTCTCCGTCCTGGCGAAGACGGAGACCAGCAGGGACAGGCTTACGCCGACGAAAGCCGTCAGCGTCATCGTCCCCAGGTAAATCAGGAACATTTCATGGATTTCCAGAATGGCATTCCCCACCCACAGGAACAGGGCGGACTGCACGGCGGAAAGCCCCGTCAGCACCAGCGCCTTCGCGAGGACATAACCGGTCACGAACACCTTGGCGTTGCTCTCCCTTTTGAGCAGGGCGCGATCCTTGAGCACTTCGCTGGCCGCCCCGGTCAGGCCGAAAAACATGGCCACAATGGTCGCCAGAAACAGGTAGGAAGGTATGTGAAGAGCCGTGGCAAACGTGTATTCCGGGCTGGAAGAGGCGCGCAGGGTCACGGAAATCAGCAGGGCCAGAACCGGACCTTCCAGCAGCATGGTGTACAACCCCATGCGGCTTCGCACGCGCCCCAGGAAGGTGCGCACGGCCCAAATGCGGAAAAGCCGCCAGAGCTGCATGACGCTGCGCCTGGGCACGGGCGGAAATTCCAGCGTGCCTTCATACAGCGTCCTGGGAGCGCCCCCTTCATGATGATGCCCCATCACATTGCGGAACCGGTAGCCTTCAAAACGCTCCTGCCACAGACGGGGGTGCTGCCGCCTGCGGCGGTCATGCCAGGAAAGGGGGGCTTCCAGCGCTTCAAACACGTAGTCCGCGCCTCCGGCCGTCCGCGCCTCCTCGGAAACGTCAATGCCCATGTCCGCAGCCGCCTTCCGGAAATACCGCATCATGCCCGGCACGTCCCCCCAGTAAGCCATCTGGCCGCCGTGGTCCAGCACCAGCACTTTGTGGAACTGGTTCAGAATAGCCGTGCTGGGCCGGTGCATGGTGGCGATTACCATTTTGTCGCGGCTCATGCTCTGCATGGTCTGCATGACCAGCTTGGCATCTGACGTGGACAGGCCGCTGATAGGTTCGTCCAGCAGGAAAACGTCCGCAATGCCCGCCAGGTCAAGCCCCAGGTTCAGGCGCGTGCGCTCCCCGTCGGAAATGGTGCGGGCGTTCATTTCGCCCACGCGGCGGGAGGCGATGTGCGTCAGCCCCAGGAATTTCAAAATGGCGTTCACGCGCCTGACGCGTTCCGACCGGTTCAGCCGCGGACGGCGTATAATGGTGGCCTGGGAGATGTGTTCGGAAACGCTCATGGCCGCATCCAGAATATCCTCCCGGGGAATGAAAGCGATGTAAGGGCGTATGAGATCCGGGGCGCTGTACAGAAGCTGGTTGTTGTAACGGATACAGCCCCGGGTGGGCGGCAGCTGACCGGCCAGCATGGAGAGCAGCGTGCTTTTCCCGGACCCGCTGGGCCCCAGGATGCACACCATTTCCCCGCGTTTCACGGTCAGGTCAATATTGTCCAGAACGCATCCGGAGCGCAGGAATTCCTTAGTCACCCCCTCCACG
This sequence comes from Akkermansia muciniphila, assembly GCF_030848305.1. Taxonomy (NCBI): domain Bacteria; kingdom Pseudomonadati; phylum Verrucomicrobiota; class Verrucomicrobiia; order Verrucomicrobiales; family Akkermansiaceae; genus Akkermansia; species Akkermansia muciniphila. The sequence continues at coordinate 454,012 of NZ_CP114598.1, forward strand.
CTGAGGGTCCTGATCGCATGGTATTCTTCATCCAGCACCCCGGCGGAAAAACGGCAGCGCAGCGCATGATAGACGTTCAGATGCACTACGTCTCCATCTCTCAGGGCAACCCTTCCCCGGATGAGACGGCCATTGAGCAGCAGAGGCATGGAGGCCTCCACCACTTCCAGCCAGCCGGAGTTGGTGGCGCTGGAAAAAGAAACCTCCAGAACCGCACCGGGAGCCAGCCCGGGCGTCAGCAGCATGTCCCCCTTGCGCGCTTTTTCCGGAAGATTGGTCACCCGCAGCTTGCGGGTGCCGGGGTCAAGGCGGAAGCGGCGCCCGATGTCCGACATGGAATTCTGCACCTCTCCCATGGAGAAAGGCCCTTCCCCGTCCAGCATGAAAGAGGAATAATAGGCCATGCGCACGCTTTCACCGGGATACAGACGTTTCCCGTCAACCGCAAATTCCACCTCCGGCCTCAGCACTTCCACCTCGCATGCCAGTCCCATGTTCACGCGCACCTCGCTGGCCCGGGAACGCACCCGGCTGATTTGCAGAGAACCGCCGTCCAGGGAAATATAGCATACTTCCTGCTTGCCTGAACGCTTGCAGTTCAGAAAAAACGAAAAGTCCTCAAAGCTCAGCGGCCCGGACGGCAACAGCACCACCTGCCCGTTGGTCAGCGGCATCACCCCGCCGGGCGGCAAATGGCGCCCGCGCACCACAATGGGGCGGGAGCCGTCGTTCACCACCAGCACCAGGCGGGAACACCGGATCAGACGGAAGGAAATGCCCTTGTCCTGCTCCGGAAGGGATACCTCCGCCCCGATGCCGGAGGAAAAACTGACGCTGTACGCCGGTTCCTGGGCCTCCACGTCCGGCGTCATCAGCAGCTGCCTCAAGTGGTTTGCCGTGCCCGGCAGTTCCAGACCGTACGTCACCTGGTCAAACAGCTCCCCGGTCATGCGGGAATCTCCCGTATTGATCAGCAGGGAGAGCACCTCCAGAGCTATCGTCATGCGTTCCGTCTCATCCCTGCCGGAAGCGGCGGAGGCCAGAACGTCCGCCACCGTCAGATTGGCCCTCATGGAGCGCTCGAAACGGGTGGAAAGCCAGCGGTGCTCCACTTCCGGGAAAGTATAGCGCAGAATATCCAGGGCAGCGTCCGCATCACGGGCGCTCAAATGGCGGCGCCCGCTCAAAATAGTGGCAAACAAGTCCACCAGCGTGCCGGCATGCACCTTCATGGAACCGTCGTCACGGCGCAGCCACGGTACGTAGGCGCCCAGCGTCCTGACCAGATTCAGCCTCCAGTGAATCAGCTTGGAAGGAATGTCAAAAAACCATTGGATCATGCCCGGGAACGCGTTACCGGAACCAGTAGTACAGGGATTCCCGCCCTATCTCAAGCGCAACCGGAATTTCACGGAGAAATGACAATATTTTCTACAGCTTTATCTTGCAATAGGTCCGGAGGGAGTATAGTTCTGTCCAATGTTCATGCTTTCCGCGTGAAAGCGAGCCAAATACATCAACATTATCACAACATGGATATTTTAGTTTCTACTCTTTGTGACTTCGCCGCCGACTACCAGGGCAAGCTCTGCATCCAGGGCGGTTTTGACTCCCTGGTCGCCCGCCAGTTCCCGGTCGTGCATCCCGTCTGCGCCGTCGCCCTGCGCATCTGCCTCACCCCTGAAGACGAAGGCACGCACGAACTGGGCCTGAGCATCGTTGATGCCGACGGCACGCCGCTGGACAAGGAACGCATGCCCATCAAGATCAATTTCCCGGTTCCCGCTTTCCCGGAAGGGGCTTCCTTCTTCACCCGCAACCTGATCATGAACTTCCAGGGCCTGCGTTTTGAAAAGCCGGGCAACTACTCCATCGACCTGACGGTTGACGGCGAACTCGCCTCCCGCGTGCCCTTCCGCGTGGTGCAGGTGCAGGAAGAAGCCGCCCAGGCCTAAGCAAATACTCCCGCTTTCACCAAACCGCCTCCCGTTCATCCGGCAGGCGGTTTTTTATTGGAGCGGACGGGCCGCCCGGAGGCGCGAAACAATCCGGCTCCGGTTCCATGCGCCCGGAAACCGCAGCGCCCGGCCCCGGCCTCAAAAAGGGCGGCCTTGCTTTTTGCGTCCTCCTTCCCCCTTTTTCATTGCGGTTCCGCACCGGATTGACCATGATGCGGGCTGCTCCGACCCGCCATGCAAACCGCACGTCTCCAATACGACAGGATTATTATTACGGGCGCCTCATCCGGCTTCGGGGAAGCGTTTGCCGGAACGCTGGCGCTCCATACGGCGGAACTGGTGCTCATCGCCCGGAATGAAGCCGCCCTGCGCCAGCTTGCCGCCGCCCTGGAAAAACGCCATCCCGGCCTTCACGCCGCCGTCCTTCCATGCGACCTGGCGGACGAAACCTCCCTGAATACGCTCATTTCCCGCCTGGAGGGCCTTCCTCCGGGGAAAACCCTTCTGATCAACAACGCCGGAGCCGGAGATTACGGAGATTTCGCGGACGGCCGCTGGGAAAAAATACGTTCCTTGCTGCGTCTGAATGTGGAAAGCCTCACCCGCCTGTGCCATGCGCTGATCCCCGCCATGAAGAAAAACGGAGGGGATATCATCAACCTCAGTTCCCTGGGCGCCCTCCTGCCTATTCCGGATTTTGCCGTTTATGCGGCCACCAAGGCTTATGTTTCCAGCCTGTCGGAAGCGCTGCGTCTGGAACTGCGCGAACACGGCATCCGCGTGCTGGCCGTCTGCCCCGGCCCGGTTTCCACAGGCTTTGGAAAAGCGGCGCGGCGTCCCGGCTTCACCGGAAATATGATGCCGGGACGCAACGCTTTTGACACGTCCGTCGAGACCGTCGTGAAAGACAGCCTCCGCGCCCTGGTCCGCGGACGCGCCCGGGTCTTTCCCGGCATGAAAATACGGCTGGCCGCCATGCTTCTGGCCGCCGCCCCGCTGGGGCTGATACGCCTTTTCATGGGCAGGCGCCCCCGGAAAGTTCTTCCGGCATCCAATGACTTACCTTCTTCAATATCATGAAAGCGCATCGCCGCGGAATACCCCGCCTCACCTGGTTCAAGCTCGCAGTCTGCATCTGCCTGGCAGCCATGGCAGCCTCCCTGTTCACGCCGTATCCCGCCCAGATCATACGCGCCCTGAAAGGGGAGCCGGAACTGGCGCCGACGGACTCCGGAACCTGTCCGCCCCATGAATTCCCCCCTGCGGAACAGCCCGGGCAGGAAGAACCTTCAATAACCGCTGCTCCATCCGCCTCCGGAAAGGAACCCCAGGATGAGCGGCTGTACACGCCATGGACGCCGGAGCGCACAATCGCCCTCCCCCCGGTGCAGTACCCCCCATTTCCGCCCGTGCTTCCCACAAGGCCCGCGGAAGGGGCCATGACCCATATTTATGAACTGGCCCGCGGACTGAACCTGAAAACGCAGGTTAATTTCCAGCCCGGAACCCTGGCCTCCAGGGACAGGGAAACCAAAAGCAATTACCAGATGACCCTTTCCCTGAACGTCAAGCAGCCCAAAGCATTGACGAAAAAGGAAGACATTCTGAAACTCAATCCGAAACTGGACTCCATGCTTCCCGGCCTGACCACCCTGTTCAGGCATGCGCGCGTCTCCCCTTATTACGGCCAGATCTACGTCCGCAAACAGACGGAAATCCGCAAAAACCTGGCCTCCCTGCTCAAACTCCTGGACCGCCATAATTATTACGATACGGAGACGATTCTGGAAACCGCCTATCCGGACACGGGAAGGAAACTTCTCTGGCTGCAAAGTGAAATGGACGTTGTTTCCGACGGCTCGGACGGAGACCGGCTGGCCGCCATGCCGGATAAAATCCTGAAAAGCTCCTTCTACCAGCCCAGCACTTCCTACCGCTGGAAAAAGCGCACAGACAAGCCCAATCCCCTGCTCAAACCCTGGCAGCAGAGGCTGGCCTCCTACAAGAAGACGCTGGAAAAAGCTCCCGCCGCGGAAAAAACGGCTCTGCGCCGCAAAATAGACCATGCGGAACGGGTCATTGAGGAACTGAAGCGATACAGCTTCCTGATCTCGGAATATGATCCGTTCATCGTCGTTCCGCTGGGAGTCGTCAATCAATCCTCCCCTTTCTCCCCGCAGTTCGGGGACTATGCCGTCGTCATCGTAGGAGACAAGCTGTACCCGGCCCTGGTGGGAGACGCCGGACCGCGCTACAAAACGGGGGAAGGTTCCCTGCGCCTGAGCCGGGAAATCAACCCCAAGGCGGGCCCCTACAGCCGCCCCGTCTCCGATCTGAAGGTCAGCTACCTGATTTTTCCCGGTTCCGCAGAGCCTGAAGCAGGACCTCCCGACTATAAAAAACTTACGGACAAATGCCGGGAACTTCTCAACGAAATAGGCGGCATGGGGAAGGAATTCAAGCTCCACCAATGGGAAGACCTGCTGGCGCCCAAGCCGCCGCCCTCCCCAAAACCGGAAACCGGCGGCGCAGCGGAAACATCCGCGGATAAGCGGAAAAAGGAGGAAGCCCCCGGGAACAAGCCTGCGATTGCCCCGGCTTCCCCGCAAGCCCCGTCGGCTCCGTCAGCCGCAAAAAGCGCCGCATAAACTACAGAGCCTCTTTCCAGGAGAAGAGAAAGGCTTTCCACACCCGGGAATAAACGTCTCCGCGCGTAATCTTCACCTTTCCGGAAGCCGGATGCCGCCGATCCGACCGTTGAAGCAATTCCAGCGTGTCCTGCCCCAGCCAGGCGGGCAGGACGGTGGAAAAACGCAGCCGCCCATTCCGCAGAGATTCCGCGTAAAATACTCCTTCCTTCAGCCAGCGTTCCGCACGCTCCAGCCATGGACGGTCATCGGGCGCGGGCAAATAGCTTCTTCCGCGGTCAAGGTCTTCCTCCCGGTCACGCAGAATGTTCACCAGCTGCAGCCCCATGCCGTAGTGCCTGCCCCAGCGCAAAAGCTGCTCCTCCGGCTGCGTGCTGAAGCCCGGGCCCAGCGCCAACAGGCCCAGCCTGGTCCAAAATTCCCCTACGCAGCCGGCCACCATATAAGTATAGCGCTCCAGCTGTTCCGGGCATGAGACGGCGGCATGGCTTTCAAAATACTCCAGATCCCACGCCTGCCCTTCCACGATGGAGGCCAGCACCTGCCGCACCAGCTCCCGTTCATGCGGGGAAAGGTTTTCCAGCAGAGCCAGGCATTCGGGGAAACGGGCCAGCAGTTCCGCCTCCCCCCGGTGCGGCTGGACTGTGGAAAGAACGCCCAGACGGCCAAAGCAGGTGGCGGCATCCTCCCTGGAAGAGGAGCCAGCCACCGTCTCCCCCATCATCCTCAAAAGCGCCAGGCGTTCCCGGCAGTCCATATCCACGGCATCCGCCACCGTATCCGTGGCGCGCGCCAGCAAATAGCCCACGGCCACGCCGGAACGCATTTCCCGGGGCAGGAAGCGCATGCTCAGGTAGAAGGACCGGGAGACGGCCGATAGAAGCTGATCAAGGCCTTTCATGATTTCTGCAGGCCCAGCCTGTGCATTTTATAGTGGAGTACCCGCGGGGAAATGCCCAGTTCCCGGGCCGCGGCGGACATATTGCCCGGAGAACGTTTCAATGCGGCCACAATCAATTCCCGTTCAAAGGAGTCCACCATGGTCGGCAAATCAGCGGGAGCCTCCCCGTCACGGGAATAAGGAGCGTCATGGCTGGGCATTTGGAGGGAGGCGGGAAGGTTGTAGCCGTAAATGCAGTCGTCCTGCGCCGTAATGACGGCACGTTCCATGCAGTTTTCCAGCTCCCGCACATTGCCGGGCCAGTGGTAAGCCATGAGCATGTTGATGGCGGGAGTGGACAGCCGCTTGATGTCCTTCCCGTATTTCAAATTGAACTTGGAAAGAAAGTGTTCCGCCAGCAGCATGACATCCCCCTTGCGTTTGGACAGATCCGGCATGACGATGGGGAAAATGTTCAACCGGTAATACAGGTCTTCCCGGAACTTGTTCTCCGCCATCAATTCCTCCAGATTGCGGCTGGTGGCGGCGATGAAGCGCACATCTGCATGAAGCTCCCTGTTGCTTCCCACGCGGGAAAAAGTTTTTTCCTGGAGAAAACGCAGCAGCTTCACCTGCATCTGGAGGCTTAAATCCCCGATTTCATCCAGAAACAGGGTGCCGCCGTCCGCCGCCTCCGCACGGCCGATGCGGCGGCTGGTGGCTCCGGTAAAAGAACCCTTTTCATGGCCGAACAGCTCGCTTTCCAGCAGGTTCTCCGGCATGGCCGCACAATTCAGCGTCACCAGCGGCTTATCCTTTCTGCCGCTCAGGTTCACCACGGCGCGCGCCACCAGCTCCTTCCCCGTTCCGGAACTTCCCCGAATCAGCACCGTGGCATCGCTGGGCGCCACCTGGCGGATCTGTTCATACACCTGGAGCATGGTGCTGCAATTGCCGATCAACTCTCCCGGATTAGTCGTCAGAAGCTCCCGGAGTTTCTCATTTTCCGCCACCAGGGCGGCGCGTTCCTCATGCGCCTGGAGGCTGGCAGCCAGAGCATCCCCAACGATATTGCCCACAATTTCCAGCAGTTTCTGGTCCCGCTCCAGATCGGTATCCCGGTCCACGGCACGGTCAATGCTCAACGTGCCGATGACCTGCTGCAAATGAATGATGGGAACGCAGATGAACGCTGCTCTTTCACCGCTTTTGCGCGTGCGGGTACGGTTCAGGAACCTGGGATCACGGGAAATGTCCTCAATCACATGGGGCCTTCCCGTTTCCGCCACATGCCCCGTAATGCCTTCCCCCACATGGTAATGGCCGCGTTTCATTTCCTGCTCGTCCAGTCCGTGGGAGGCTTCAATCATCAAATCGTTCCCGCGGCGGATGGTAAATGTGCCGCGCAGCATCTTCATGCGGCGGTAAAGCACGTCCAGGATATGCCGGAGCAAAGCCGTGCCATTGCGTTCATTGACAATAGCGGAGCTGATTTCCTTCAGCACGACCATCTCCAAATCCGGTGACCTGTTTACTTCATTCATGCAATCCGGGGCTGGGCGAATATTAACCGCACGCCCCCGCCATACCAACTACTTTTTCTTTCACCGCCATGCAGCCGGGCAAAAAAACAACGCGGGAAATACGGATAACATCCTGGTGCTTAATTTTGGTAATGTTACGAACGGAAATCAAAAAATTTTACAAAATTGTAATACTCAACCCTTGCTTCGTCTCATTTTACATGCCCACGTCTCCGCCGGACTCCCGCTTCATCATCTCCGTAATAACCTGAAACAACGCGTTGCGGTACAGCACGCCGTCCAGCCTCCCGGTATTCTTCCAGACTACGGGAAAGGCGGGTAGGTGGGTTTGTTCAAACAGCTTCAAAGCATCCGTCAGATGGGTGCCGGCATCCAGCACGGGAGCGCCCGTACGAACCAGAGCCCCCGCATCGGGAGGAGTTCCCTCTTTCTGCACCTCCATCTGCCGGCGAACCTCCAGAAAATCCTCCGGATAAATGGCCCCTTCATAAATCCCATCTTTATTCACCACAAAAACCAGGTCTCCGGGGTTCCGCAGCATCAGGGAGGAAACGTCATCCAGGGATGCGTCCGGAGCTACCTGGGGCACTACGTGCCGCGCCAGGTCATGCACATAGACCTGCGCCATGGGCAGGTTGACGACGGACGCCGGGCTGCCGGCCAGACTGGCGGCATACATGGAACGCGCGCGAATCAGCTTTCCCGTGCCATAAGCGCTTACGACACCGATCAGCAGGGGATAAATCATTTGCCCGCTCATGGAAAACTCCACCACCATCACCAGGGCCGTCAGGGGGGCCTGGGCCGCCACGGCGAAAAAGGAAGCCATCCCCACCATCGCATACGCCACCGTATGGTTGCCCTCCATTCCCAGGGACGTCAGAACCGTACTGAAAATAAACCCCACCATGCTACCCACGTATAAAGTGGGCGTCATGGCTCCCCCCACCGTACCGCAGCCAAACACCACCGCCACGGCAGACACCTTTACCAGAAGCAGGATGAGCGCCTCCCGCGTGCCGTAATCCTCATGAACCAGCCCGGTAATGAGAGCCTGACCATTGCCCACCACTTCCGGATAAAAAACAGCCAGAATCCCCACGACCAGCCCGGCGGCCGCCAGACGCAGCGGCAGAAGGGATTGGCGGCCATTCAAATATCTGGCGGCCGCATCCAGCAAACTGACCCATCCCCTGGCCGCCACGGCAGCCGCCGCCCCCAGGGCAATGCACCAGAGAGACTGGGAAAAGACAGTAAAGCTTTCAAACGGAGAACTGTACAGGGGAGAGGGATCCCCCAGCAGATGCAGCATCACGAATCCGGTACAGGAGGCGATGAGCAGTGGCGCCAGAATATCCATGCTCACGGTGCCGATGATGATTTCACTCACGAACAGGCAACCGGAAAAAGGGGCATGGAACGCCGTCGTGAACCCGGCCGCCGCCCCGCAGCCCACCAGTAGCCGGAGCCGCGGAATGGATACGTGCAGGCGCTGCCCCACATTAGACGCGATCAGAGCGGAAGACTGGATGATTGGCCCTTCCTTGCCGATGGCAGCCCCGGAAGCGATGCTCCATGCCGCGGAAAAGACTTTCAGGGCGGAGGCACGGAACTTGATCAGCCCGTTTCCGATGGACATGGCCTCCATGTATTCCGTAGCCTGCCCCGGCATCCTCTTCTTCAGGAACAGCAGGATGCTGCCGGCCACCAGGCCGCCCGCCACCGGAATAAACATGCGCCATTCCGGCTCCACCAGGGAAAAAGTGCCTACGCGGGAATCCGACCAGATGCCTGTGAGCATCCATTGGATTACTTCCACCATCCACTCAAAAAACAGAGACATGCAGGAGCCCACCATCCCGACGAGCACGGCCCATACATAGGTGACCTGCCTTTCCCCCACTTTCCAATGATGGAACAGTTTCAAAATCCATCCGTACCAGACGGAATCCGGCGGCTGAGACTGGGGGGACGGAGTATTCATGAAAAGAGAGAAATACTATTCCGTTGTGACAAAAAAATGTCCCCCGCCGTTCGATACGGAAGAAAAAAACTCCCTGCCCCACACCCTCCGGAACCAGCGGAAATTCGCAACGGACACGCTGACGACCCGTCCGGAACTCAGCCGGGGCCTGGCTTCCTGTCCGGGAGTCAGAATGTATATTTTAAATTGACGCCATAATAGAAATCATCCCCCAGCCCCTTCTGCTTTACCACGGTCAGCGCCTGGCTGTAATTGGTAAACAATTCCACAGTCAGGCGTCCGGTGGCACGGAAGGTAACGCTCAGATTATAATCCAGGGCATTGGAGCCATGGTGTACCACCGGGCCTACATACCCTCCATTGTAACCGTAGCGCACTACGGCGTCCACCCGCACGCAATCCGCTATTTCCTCATGCAGCCCCGCAAATACGACGTAATAACCGCGGAACGTATGGTTGTTATACTGCCAGTACAGATCCGCGCCGCCAAACCAGCGGTCGGAAAAATGGTAAGTCGTTTTCAAGCCGGGACGCGGAATTCCCTTGTCTCCCGGAAAAACAAAGCTGTGCTCATACCAGGGCATGACCGTCCAGTTTCCCAGTTCCCTGACGTAATCCAGCCGGTATTTCAACTCCGCATGATTCCGATGGTTCGTGGAAACGCCGTACCATATTTTCCCCACCCACTCTTTATACTGTATTTCAGGGACAAACATGCAGAGAGGGCCGTCCCACAAGTCCAGGCCCTCGCACTCGTACTTGCTGGCCCACCCCGTCTGAAAGCGCAAATAAACACGCTCATCCGCAGGACCGGCCAGGGAAAGGGGATGAGGACATGCCGTCTTCAGGTGGTAGGCCTGTTCCTGGCAAACCGCCGCCGCCCAGGCTCCGGAGCACGCCGGCATGCCCGTGCAGGCCGCCAGCGACAACAGAATTACGGTTTTCTTCTTCATATTGGTCATGGTTGGAGATTTTCTGAAATGGCGTATCCGGAAGCGGCTCCATCCTGCGTACCCGCACCCCGCTTTTGCCGCAAACGGACGCTGCGTCCGCCCCGGACACATACCTTCTGAAGATGAGACCCGCATCAAAAAACAATATTCAGTTCCAGGAGCCAAAAAAACAAATTCCCCATGAAAGATTGTGTCAGCAGCCTTTGTACCTATAACCGTGTCCATGAAATTCCTTATCCCCGCACTTGTTCTGTCCGCCAGCTTTCCAGCAGCTTTCTCACAAGAACAAATTATCCCGAAACCTGCGGAAATCACCTTGTTCAAAGGAAGTCCGGCCCGGCTCACCCGGAATTCCTTCATCATCACGGCAACGCAGGACAAGGCTTTCCTGAATCAAGCAGGGCAATTACAGCAGATGCTCAGCGAAGGGACAGGGCTCCCTCTTCCCCTTAAAACGGCCGGACAAGCGTCGAAGAAAGCCGCCTGCATCATCATCAAAAAAGACCCGTCCCTGGCCGCCAGGGGAGAAGAGGCCTACTCCATCCAATCTTCCCCTGGCGGCATCATCCTTTCCGCGGCCGATGCCAGGGGCATCTTTTATGCGGGGCAAAGCCTGGTCCAGATGATGCCCGCCATTTTCCACGACGGGACGGCGGATAAATCCATCGTCCCGTGGAACATTTCCGAAACTCCGTTCCGCATAACGGACTACCCGCGGTTCTCCTGGCGGGCTCTGATGATTGATGAGGCGCGCCACTTCTTTGGTGAAAAAACCATTAAGCAAATCATCGACCAAATGGCTCTGCTAAAAATGAACATTCTGCACTGGCACCTGACGGACGACACAGGATGGCGCATTGAAATCAAGAAGTATCCGCTCCTGACCTCAATCGGCTCCAAACGCAGGGAATCGGAAATCGGCACATGGAACAGCGGCAAATCAGACGGAACACCGCATGAAGGCTTTTATACCCAGGAACAAATCAGGGATATCGTGCAATACGCAGCCCGCCGCAATATCACCGTCGTTCCGGAAATTGAAATGCCGGGCCATGCCAGCGCGGCCGCCGCAGCATACCCCTTCCTGAGCCTGAAAACTCCCGTGGAAGTGCCCACCACATTCATTGTCAACACAGCCTTCGATCCCACTTCGGAAAAAACTTATGCCTTCCTGTCCGATGTTCTGGATGAAATCGCGGCGCTCTTCCCCGGCAAAATCATTCATATAGGCGGGGATGAGGTGCGCTATGACAAGCAATGGAAGGGCGTTCCGGAAATTGAGGAATTCATGAAAAAAAACGGCATGAAGAATTATGCAGACGTCCAAATGTATTTCACCAACCGCATGTCCGGCATTATTGCCCAAAAAGGGCGCCGCATGATGGGATGGAATGAAATTTACGGACATGACGTCAATGGGGACGGAGGAGGAAAAGCCGGCGCCAAACTGGACACCAATGCCGTCATCCAGTTCTGGAAGGGCAACACCGGCCTGGCCAAAAACGCTATCCGGGACGGACATGACGTCATCAATTCCCTCCATACCTCCACCTATTTGGATTACAGCTACGGCAGCATTCCCCTGCAAAAGGCATACGGATTCGAACCCGTTTTTCCCGGGTTGGAGGAACAGTACCATTCCAGAGTCAAGGGGCTGGGTACCCAAGTATGGACGGAATGGATTGCCACACCGGAACGTCTGCATTACCAGGCGTTTCCCCGTGTCTGCGCTTTTGCGGAGGTTGGCTGGACTCCCGCAGGCAACAAGGATTTTCCGGATTTCAAAAAACGCCTGAAAGCGTATAGCGAACACATGGACCTGATGGGAATCAAATTTGCCCGAAATATCATCAGTCAAATAGACAAGTCCGACTTTTTCAATACGCCCAGGATCGGTACATGGACGCCCGCCGTCCTGACCGGACAGGAACATTCGTTTGACGTTACCAAACTGGTCAGGGCTCCCGGCAAATACACCGTCACCCTGCTGTACGACAAGGGCGCTCACGCCATTGAAATCGAATCCGTAGCCCTGTATGAAAATTCCCGGGAAATCTCTCGGGACGCCCATGCGGGCAGGAGCGGCGCCCATAAGGAAAATATCCAGTACATCCTGAATGCCCCGGAACCCAGGCAAGGAGCAACCTATACGGTCAAAGCCAAATTCAAAGGGGCCGGAGGCCGGGATTCCCACGGAACAGTATATTTTGAAGCGCCATAAAAACGCAGCCCCGCCCACGCAAAAAAACGCAGAGACCTCGCACAGGGCCCCCTTTATTCCGGCAAACGGGGTATTCCCTCCGCAGCCTCGTGTTTTACGGACAGGAGCTTTTCAGTATCATCGGCATCCCAAGGCGCCGGATGTTTTCCCGCCGGGGAAGCAGCACCTTTCCATCAAGCGGCACGAAACTGCCCCTCTAAACCGGAAAGGCTTGCCCCGAAAGCAGGATTGACCCAACAAAGCTCCGGAGGTCGCCGCCTGCGGACCTCCGGAGCCTAAATAGCCGGGAACTGGCGGAAGATGATTTTCATCCGGGAAAACCAAACGAAATTCACATATTATCATCTACTACTTTTTCTACATACTTGAAAAAGATGCTACCGTCCTCTCCGCTGATTCCATAGTCTCTGACATCCTCGATATTCGCATTTTTAATCCGGGTAATAATATAGACTTTGGAGTACAAAATCCCCCATTCCCCATGCTTTTTCTCATGAAACCAGATATGATGGTTATAGTATGGTTCAAAATAAATGGTACCCCCGTCTCTCGGATCTGAAATCGGGCCGGAATATTTGACAACAATATAGCTGATTCCCTTGTAACACCATTCCCTGCCGCATTGCGGATTTTTGGAAAGGGTGGTGCTCATTTCAAGGGTGGTGTTCATGACATCATAGGACAACCTATCCTCATCATGGTATTTGATTCCTTTTTGAGGCAGATTGAACTGATTTTTGATGATGACTCCATCATAAATAAGGCGTCCCCCTTTCCATTCCGTTTTCTGCGGAACTGTTTCTCCTTTCAAGAGACAGATTCCCGAGAGAGAAACCATTATAGCACAGGCAATTTTATTCATTGTTATTTTCTACTTTGTTGTTGTTTCAGCAATTCTTTATTAAGGAATGCCTTCATTTCCTGAACAGTTTTTTCAGGAGGAGTCTTCGCATCGTCCCGATACTGCCGCCAGTCAATGCGCAGTTTGGCCATCAGGCGCAATTCACTGAGGGAGAAAGGGACAGTACCCGGGGCATTCGGCATAAAATCCCGGGACCTGTTGCCGATATAATAAATCTGGCTCTGATCCCAGGAACGCTTCATGGTTTCATCGAAGGAAGCTCTCACTCGGTCGTCGCTCACTCTGGCTTCCCACTGGAGGCAGTCCGCCAGGCAACCACCCTCGGCCCGGCTCTCCCGGGCCTGCCGCCACAGAGCAAGAATATACCTGTTCTGAAGACTGCACGCAGCCGGCGTCAGGTATTTGCGCGTATACTGCAACTCATACAAAGGCTTGCACACAGCCTTTTCCCTCTGTCCCAGAGCAGCTCCATTCACCCTTTCCGGAGTGGGAACAATGCCAGCCAGCGCACCGGATACGTAATAAGGCAATTCCTCAGGCATTCGGATTTCCCACGGTATTTTTTCATTCACAAACACCCCGTTTAAAATGGTATTAAAGGAACCGTTCCGGCAAATACGGAACAGGTAAATCCCCCCCTTCCTGCTCATGAACCTTTTATAAACCCCGGACCCCGCAAATCTGGAAACGCGAGTGCGCGCCTCCACCGGGTAGGAATACCACTGCTCCATGGAGGAGGCAAGTTCCTTCCCCCGACTATTCTGTTCTCCTATCGCAAGATCCCCCTCAATATTGAACTGGAACACAAGGGGGGCGGTGGAAGGGTGCCTTCTGGCTTCCACTACGTAATCCCGCCTGGATTCATTGGTGAGATAACCGTTGGGATTATAAAAATACAGAGCTATTTCATGGACACCCTCCGGCACCTCCACGGCTACCCAGATATCAGGTCCGTCCACAAAGCCAGGATACGCTTCCCCGTGGTCATCCCACTCCGCCTCTGTCCGCACGGAATCCGTAGGGTCGAAAAGAACGTTGCGGTTATTATTTTCCTTAATGCTGTGCACCCACCAGCGCAGCGCGTCTCCCTTCTTGCGGTTGAGCCCCATCAGCCCTTGAATCCAGTAGGGAGACAAGGCCCCCTTGTATCCTGGATGGCCGGGAACGGAAGAAAGGGTACGGAACCGGATAGTCTTGGCTTTAAACTCGGAATTGCTCATGGGGGCATTCGTGGCGCACAGCGTGGCACGCGTGTGCCCGTACTTCCCGCACCAGTCCCCTTTCGTAGTCCAGTCCTCCCCCCGGAACACAATACTCTTCCCCGCATGCGCATCGGATCCCAGCTTTTCCAATCTTCTGAGTACCACAGAAGGATCCTCCATCTGCGCCGGACGAGGGAACGGAACTTCATTGTCCTGCGGGCTCCTGTCCAGTTGATAAGCCAGATCCCCCTTTTTCAGGCGAACAAGACCCCGTCCATATGTCCCTGCCCAGACGCTCCCATCCCGAAGCACCAGCAAGGAAGGGACATCCACGTTTTCCAGCCCCTTTCTTATTCTCTGATTCACCGTCATCTTTTCAGCATCCAGCACATCCACTCCCTGCATCCGGTAGCCGACGAAAATCTCCTTTCCCTGCTGGATAATGGAAGAAATAAAATCTTCAGACAACATTCTGGAATTCGACTCTCCCGGAACCGCGGTTTTCCGTGCGGCAGAACCATACAGATGACTGTTTTTCTGGGCATAATCACGCCCTCTCATATAACGCCAAGAACTGATGCCGTTACTGTACGCCAGCCCCGAACAGGTACCCACCAGAATCTGATCCTTATCCGTACAAGTCAACACATTGCAGATATTGGAAGGCAAGCCATCACCATACGGCTGGTACGGCTGACGGGCGAATTGCCTGTTGTCCCAGTACCAGGGGGCCTGAACATTCTTCCACTGCATATACCTTGATTGGCGGGAAGAACAGGATACTCCGCCACAGGCATAGGCCAGCCACAAATTGCCCCTGGTATCAAAACCTGCGGAAGCCGCCTGGTCTTCCGCCAAGCCAGTGGATCTGTCCAGCGTCTTCCACGAATCGCCTGCAGGATCGTAAACGGATACGCCGCCGGATGAGGCTACGGCAACCTCCCCGGAGACAGGAGAAATGGCCAAAGCATAAACATGCTCGCCATTCAGTGCATTGCTACGGTTATACATTTTCCATTCTCTTCCGTTAAAAACGGCTACGCCGCTGTCATCCGTGCCCGCCCAGATGCGCCCCTGCCTGTCCTCCGCAATACAGGTGAAATTCTTTCCTTTGGGAAAACCGGAATAATAGTCCATATTAAGCCACGACTTTTCATATGCCCGGTCCCCAACCTGAAGGCGGTAAATGCTTTCTTTTTCTCCTACAACCCAAATGGAGCCGTCACCAGCTACCAGCGTACCGCGAATAAACCGGACCGGACATTCCGGAAGCTGCTCCGGTACCTGAACGGTTACGACTTCTCCTGCCGCCCACGCCCCCAACAAAAGGAAAATCAACGCAAATATCCTTATGAAGTGTTTGAATTTAATCAACATAACCAACTATCCCCTGATTATTACAGGAGAATATTATTGGTTTTTATCACTGTCAATTCCGTTTTCAATTTATTATCAAGTTTTCAAAAATAAAATACAACACAATCCGTTTATAATTATACATATAAATAATTTAATATATGTTAGTTGTCTTAAAAATTTTGATTCCTGAAAAAATCCTTACTAATACTTTTTCATGCCTGAATGGGAAAATACAGGGAACAAACCTGGCAACAACACCCGGCATCCCGTTTTTTCAACATGCTTTCCCCAATTATTCTCTGATTCAAATTTCAACTCCGCTATGCGTTTTCCCATATCAAGTTATATTCACCGGCCTTCTTCGCGGCAGGGGAATAAGCACAGTTCAACATCCGAATGGAGATGGAAACCATATTGTCATCTACTTTTCCGGAACGATCATAGGAGATAATATGGCCATTCCCGGAGGAGGATTCCGCGATGATTGCCCAAGAAGAGAAAGTGTTGTCCGCACCAACACGAACAATTCTTCCGAACCTGATTCCAGTACCCAGTTCCGGCAGAGTCAGGCGGAACCCTGTTGGCGATGGATAAAGAACTGATTCATAAGGTGGAACTAACAGCCACCTGTATATTAAAGCCACCAAAGGAAAGGCGGCCGGAACCAGCCCGGCAGACCGGAAGAGGGGAAAACGGAGAAATCGAACCGCCCTGACATAACCAGCCTCTCCGGATTATTTCCGGTGAGGGGGATATTTCATTCCTCAACAAAAGAAAGGAACTTCATTATTCTGCCCCGGCCCATAGCGGAACAGCCTTTCCTCCCCGGATTGTCTGCCAGGGAACCGTTGAATGCCCCGCTGAAATATCAAAACGCATCAAATAAACGCTTATGAAAGCTCCGCAGCTGTCAGGTCCACGCACAAACCTTGACAACTGCGGAGCCGCGCTTACACACACTTATTCATCCAACAAAAATCGCTCAGCAGAGCTTCTTCCATCAGGAATGGTGGAAAGCCGTTCCTTCTTCCGCCGTCATCGGAGAAGAAACCGGGTGTTTCTCAAAGAAAGCGAGCATGCGCTTGTAATCTTCCAGGAACAGATCTGCCAAATCCTTGGAGAAGCCCTGGCGAACCATGACGCGCATCACCACCGTATCCTGACAGTTGGCAGGGAGCGTGAAGGCGGGCACCTGCCAGCCGCGGGTTCTCAGCTTGTCTGAAAGGTCAAAAAGCGTGTAGTTCGTATTGGCTCCATCCTTGATGAAGAAGCAGACAGCGGGAATACCTTTTTCCGGATCGCCCGTGCAAATAAATTCGTACGGACCCAGTTTGGAAAGCTCATCTGAAATGTACTTCGCTACCTCATAAGCCTGCGTATGGATGTTCGTATAGCCTTCCTTGCCCAAGCGGATGAAATCATAATACTGGCAGATAATCTGTCCGGCCGGCCGTGAGAAATTAATGGCAAAATTGGGAATTTCTCCGCCAAGATAGTTGACATTGAAAATCAATCCTTCAGGCAGGTAGGAAATATCTCTCCAAACGACCCAGCCGACTCCGAGCGGAGCCAATCCGTACTTATGGCCGGAAGCGCTGATGGACTTGACGCGGGGAATGCGGAAGTCAAAGACAACATCCGGGGCGCAGAACGGGGCAAGGAAGCCGCCGCTGGCGCCGTCTACATGGATGTCAACGCTGATGCCAGTCTTGTCTTCGTAATCGTCCAGAGCCTTGGCAATTTCCGCCGGCAATTCATAAGCGCCCGTATAGGTCACACCAAACGTAGGAACCACAACGATGGTGTTCTCATCAATCTGTTCCAGCATCCGGTCAACATCCATCTTCCATTTCCCGGGCGCCATCGGGATTTCACGCATTTCAATATCCCAATAGCGGCAGAACTTGTGCCAGCAGATTTGGACAGGACCGCATACCAGGTTGGGCTTGTCAATGGGTTTGCCGGCAGCTTTCCGGCGGGCTCTCCAGCGCCACAGGGCGGCCATGCCTCCAAGCATGCATGCTTCACTGGAACCGATAGTAGAACAACCAATGGGTTTTTCATTTTTGCTGGCATTCCAAAGATTGGCAATGATGGCAGCGCAACGCATTTCAATAGCGGCTGTCTGGGGATATTCATCCTTGTCAATCATGTTCTTGTTAATGCTGAGGTTCATCAGCATCCTGACCTGCTTTTCATCCCAGGTCTGGCAGAAGGTTGCAAGGTTCTGGCGGGCATTGCCGTCCAGCATCAATTCATCGGACACCAATTGAAAAGCGTCCTCCGCGCGCATCGCGTAATCCGGGAACTCATCCTTGGGGAGAAGGTTATCTGCTTCCGGAGAGCCGAAAATGGAATTTTCCGCCCGGGCTGTATCAGGTTTTTGATTTGGATCAAACATGACGGTATTTATTGTTTCATCGTTTCCGGGCTGACCATTACAGGCTGCCCGCATGAAGGATAGAAGCACCCGCGAATCAAAGCGTTCATATTTCCATTGTCATTATCCTATATATAAATTTTCCAGAAAAAAAAACAAAATATGGATATATTTCATTATTCATGGACTATTAAAATGATTTAATTGCAGACCTTCTTATAAAAATCCGTCCATATTTCTAAACTCCACCTGCACCAATTCAACGCCGTGGCAAGTTACACCTTTTAAGTCACGCTTGGCGACAAAGGCTCCAACGCGCACCCTGCATTTCTTCAGCATTGCAGTCCGTTCGATTTTCCGGGAGACAATGAAAAAAAGAATGGATAAACCTGCAAAATATCACAACCTGTTCATCATTTTCCTATAAGGGAGAACAAGCCTTCCCATGAAAAGCCCGGGATACGGTGTCGAAAATCAGCCAGAGGCTCATCTTCAGGGAGCATCCTTTACATAAAGTACATGCGGATAAAGGACAGAATCCGGAGCTACTTTGGGATGGTTGAATTCCGCTATTTTCCTCATTCCAACGCGTTGCATCACGGCTTGTGAAGGGAAATTCACGCAAGCAGTAAAAGAATATACCCGGTCAAAACCGAATCGTTCAAAACCATGTTTCAGGCATGCACGGGCGCCTTCCGTAGCGTATCCGTATCCCCAGGCTTCCGGCACAAGCCTCCAGCCTATTTCCACACATGGTGTAAAATCCGCTTCAAAATCAGCCCAATGAAAGCCGAGAAGACCAATCAGGGAACCGGAATGTTTCAATTCCGTTGCGTACAATCCATATCCTCTTTCATCCAGTTCTTCCCGCATACGGCCCCACATGGAAAGAGAATCCTTTTCCGTCATGATGCCGGGGAAAAAACGCATTACCCGGGGATTGGCGTTCATAGCCGCAAAAAAGGGCCAGTCTTCTTCCCGCCACGCCCGTAATACCAGGCGTTCAGATTCCGGCAATGACAGCTTTCCTCCCGGCATGACCTTAATTGTACATAGAAAGCTCTGTTTCCAACTCCGGACAGCGATTCACGCGGAACCGTTCATCCAGTTCCAGAATTTGGCTATGTCCCAGGCTGTCCTTGATGGTGAGATTGACTTTGGAGCGACCGGGATACCTTTTCAGAATATCCCGTATCTGTTCCAGATTTTTTCTCGTGTGGCGGAGGGGACTGACAATGATATTCAGAGGCCCCTGCTCCCCGGATTTGGATTTGCGCTTTTTGCCTCCCAGGGGGTCAATGCCCTGCGCAGCCACGCTTTTGGAGGATGTGCGGTCATCCTCCCGGATGTTGGCTCGCACGGAAACGAAAACGCCCGGTTCCAGGCCGCCCTCCATTTCCTGAGCCTTTTCATAAACATCCGACCACAACAACACTTCTATGCTGCCGGTAAAATCTTCCAATGTCAGAATGGCGAATTTTCTACCGGCCTTGCTGATCTTGGGGGTGACGGAACGAACCATGCCGGCAATCTGGTGCTTCTGCTTGAGTTCGTGCGGTTCCAGTGTGTCAATGAGCCCTATGCGGGTGTATTTTTCCGCATCAATGACACCGCGCATGGAGTCCAGAGGATGGCCGCAGAAGTAAGCGCCCAACAGATCCTTTTCATCCCCCATACGCTGCTCCTTGGACCATTCCGGAACGGCGGGCTCGTCCTTTACCCTGGGCGCTTCAAAGGTCATGTCAAACAGGGAACCCTGCCCCAGAGCCTTATCCTTGTGTACCTGGGAAGCGCCGCTGAGAGCCAGATCCACACGTTCAAACAGGACGCAACGCGGCTCCAGCGTCCAGTCCAGCGCTCCCGCACGGATCAGGGATTCAAGAATTTTTTTGTTGACAGATTTGGAATCCAGCCTGTTGCAAATGTCCTCCATACTGGAAAATTCCCCGTTCTTCTCTCTTTCTTCCAGAAGAATCTGCATAGCCCCCTCTCCCACGTTTTTAATGGCCGCCAGTCCATAACGCACAGCCAGCTTGCCGGAAGGCATTTTCTCAGGAGTGAACTTGAGCATGGATTTATTCACATCAGGAGGCAGGATTTCAATACCCATGCGGTTGGCTTCCTGAATGAACACCCCGATTTTGTCATTGTTCGCCTCATTAGACATCAGCCCGCAGAGAAATTCCACAGGGAAGTGGGCCTTGAGGTAGGCCGTCCAGTAGGAAATATGCCCGTAGCAGGCGGAGTGGGACTTATTAAAACCGTACCCGGCGAATTTTTCAATTTTGTCAAAGATGGCTGTAGCCGTCTTTTCATCAATCTGGTTTGTTTTCCAGCATCCTTCCACAAAATGGGCTTTTTCCTTGGCCATCTTCGCCGGGTCCTTCTTGCCCATGGCGCGCCGCAGAAGGTCGGCCCCGCCAAGCGTATAACCGGCCAACAGCTTGGCAGCCGCCTGCACCTGTTCCTGATAGATCATCACGCCATAGGTTTCCCCGCTGACCTGTTCCAGCAAAGGATGCTCGTACTCCACCTGGCGCAACCCCTTCTTGACTTCAATCATTTCATCCATGAACTGCATGGCTCCCGGTCGGTAAAGAGCCAGCAGGTCAATGATGTCTTCTATTTTCTGAATCCCGTAACGGCGGCAAGTGTCCACCATACCGCCGGATTCCAACTGGAAAACCCCCATCGTATCTCCCCTGTTCAGCAGGTCCAGGGTTTCCCGGTCATCCAGAGGGACGGAATCCAGTTTGAATTCCGGCACGCGCCAGCGGGCGTATTGCTCCGCATCATGCATAACGGTCAGGGTCTTCAAACCCAGGAAGTCCATCTTCAAAAGCCCCACTTCATAAATCGCGCTCATATCGCACTGGGCGACAACAGCGGCATGGGGATCGGAAAGATCATCACGAGTGAGGGCCACATGCTCGTCCAGGGGGCGGTCACCGATCACGACGCCCGCCGCATGTACCCCCACGTTGCGGATCAATCCTTCCAGGCGGGTCGCGTACCCCCACAATTCCGCATACCCCTCATCAGAGGCAATCAGTTCCCTCAGCTCCTCATTACTCTTGTAGCTGGACTGAAGAGTCACCTTGGGGCCGGTTTCGATAAGTTTGGAAATACGGTCTCCATCCGCATAGGACATATCCATCACACGGGCTACGTCCCTGAGTACGGACTTGGCCCCCATGGTGCCGTACGTAATGATGTGGGAAACAGCGCGTTCCCCGTATTTCTGCCGGACGTAGTCGATTACTTCCGGCCGGCGAGTCTGACAAAAGTCAATATCGATATCCGGAGGGCTGACGCGTTCCGGATTTAGGAAACGTTCAAAGATTAATCCGAACCTCAGAGGATCTATATTCGTGATTTTCATGGCATAAGCCACCAAGGAACCGGCTGCGGAACCGCGTCCGGGACCTACGGGAATGTCATGATCCTTGGCCCAGTTGATGAAGTCCGCCGTAATCAGGAAATAGGAAGGGAATTTCAACTGGTTGATAATTCCAAGCTCATAATCCAAACGGTCGCGCAATTCCTTGTCCGCAGCTACACGTTCCTTTCCATACCGTTCTTCCAGCCCCTTATAACATACTTTACGCAGGTATTCTTCGCGGGACGACCCGTCCGGCGTGCCGAATTCAGGGTATTTTTCCGTACTGGTGGAATCCAGCTTGATAGTAACATTGCACCGTTCCGCAATTTTCAACGTATTTTCCACGGCCTCCGGATAATCCCTGAACACCTCCCGCATTTCTTCAGGAGATTTCAAATACACTTCCGTGGAATAGCGCATGCGTTTTGGGGAAGCCAGCTTTTCGTTGGTTCCGATACAAATCAGAACATCGTGCATGTCGTGATCTTCCTTCCTGAGGAAGTGCACGTCATTGGTGGCAACAATGGGGGTATTAGTCTTGCGGGCGATGCGCACCAGCTCCGGCAGACATTTTTTCTGTTCCTCCATGCCGTGGTCCTGAAGCTCTACAAAAATATTGTCGTCCCCAAAAATATCCTTTAGAGCCAGAAGGGCTTCCTCCGCTTTTTCAGGCTGGTCATTGAGCAGCCATTCATTAAGAGGTCCGGCAATGCACGCTGTACAACAAATGAGGCCCTCATGGAATTCCCGCAGGGTTTCCATATCCACGCGGGGTTTATAATAAAAGCCTTCCAAGTGGGAACGGGACACCAGCTTAACCAGATTCTGCCATCCGGTTTCATTTTCCGCTAGTAAAAGGAGATGTGTGTATTTGCGGCGTCCGGGAAGCTGTTTTTTCACGCTGATGGGCGTAGGAGAAAGGTAAACTTCGCAACCAAAGATAGGCTTTACTTCCTGCCTCCGCGGACCTTCCGGATGCTCCTTGTTCCAGGCGGCCACGGATTTATTGAGGCTGTTTGTCTCCATGACCAGTTCAATGGCTCCGAACAGATTGCCGTGATCCGTAACGGCAACGGCGGGCATTCCCATGCGGGAACACTCAGCAATGAGATCCCTGATATGGACTGCGCCGTCCAACAAGGAATATTCCGTGTGATTGTGAAGGTGTACGAAGGAGCCGGGCATGAATGGATCCTGTAAGCGGTTAATAAAGGAAATCAGCTATTAACAGGGCATTCGGCCTTCATGGCTTCCACGCATTCCCGGATAAGGTCCGGGCCGCGATAAATGAAGCCGGTATAAAGCTGCACCAGGCTGGCTCCTGCCTTGATTTTGGCGACGGCATCCGCGCCGCTCATGATGCCGCCAACGCCAATGATCGGAATACGCCCCTTCAATTCGGAAGCAAAAGCTCCAATCACTTCCGTGGACCGTTCCGTCAGAGGGGCGCCGGACAGGCCGCCCGCTTCTTCATGGCGAGGATTGGCTTCTACCCCGGCGCGGGAAAGAGTCGTATTCGTAGCAATAAGACCATCCAGCCCTTCATCCAGAAAAACGCGGCTGAGTTCCGCAATATGCTCATCCGTCACATCCGGAGCCACTTTCATAAAAATGGGCACATGGCGACCGGTTTCCGCAGCCAGGTTGGATTGCTCCGATTTCAGGGAAGCCAGCAGACGGGCAGCGGGTTCCGCCGCCTGAAGGTCGCGCAGGCCGGGCGTATTGGGAGAAGAGAAATTGATGGCTATATAATCCGCCACTGGCCATGCCGCACGCAGGCAAGCAAGGTAATCCTGGGCCGCGTCCTCATTGGGAGTTATCTTATTTTTCCCAATGTTGACGCCCAGAACACCGCGAAAACGAGTGGCGGAGCGGATGTTTTCCACTCCGGCGGCAATACCTTCATTGTTGAACCCCATCCGGTTGATAATAGCTTTCTGGGGAATCAGGCGGAACAGGCGGGGCTTTTCATTGCCCGGTTGCGGCCGGGGCGTCAGCGTACCCACTTCCACAAAACCGAATCCGGCCTGACCAAAAGCGTTTACCGTATCCGCTTCCTTGTCCATTCCGGCGGCAAGCCCCACCCGGTTGGGAAATTTCATTCCCAGAATTTCCACAGGATCAGAAGGAACTTTCCCTATTACTAGAGGCAGGACACGCATCTTCTCTGCCAGGCGCAACCCCCACAAGGTCACCTTGTGGGCAGTTTCCGGATTCATTTGGAATAATACACTTTTAGCGGCGGAATATAAGGCGGGCGACACGATGCGGGGAGTATACCACACCCTCTTTTAGGGTCAAGAATGGGAAGCGTCTTGCCGGGATGATTTTATCCGGTACAATTCCTTGCCATGAACAGGAAGGAATGCCTCTCATCCTGCCGTTTGTACGGCATTGTAGATACGGGATATATTGCTGAACATCAACTACTCCCTGTAACAGAAAAATTATTGGCCGGCGGCTTGCGCATTCTCCAGTTAAGGGCGAAAAACCATAACCCGGAACACATTGAAAATATGGGGCGCCAGCTTGTCCCCCTGTGCCGCAAATGCGGCTGTCTTTTTATCGTCAACGATTATCCTGAAATTGCCCTGAGTATCGGCGCAGACGGCGTCCATCTGGGGCAGGATGACGGGAACCTGGCGTCCGCAAGGGCTCTGCTGGGAAAGGATGCCGTCATAGGACGGTCCACGCACAGTCCTGAACAGGCCCTGGATGCATGTGGAGAGCAGGCGGACTATATTGG
Organism: Akkermansia muciniphila; assembly: GCF_030848305.1. Classification (NCBI taxonomy): domain Bacteria; kingdom Pseudomonadati; phylum Verrucomicrobiota; class Verrucomicrobiia; order Verrucomicrobiales; family Akkermansiaceae; genus Akkermansia; species Akkermansia muciniphila. The sequence goes on from NZ_CP114598.1 coordinate 478,131, forward strand.
GTTTGGGCCCTTGTTCCCCACGGGCACCAAACCGGGAAGACAGGCCATCGGCCTGGAAGACATCGCAAGCGTACGGCAACAGCTACCGGAAAATTTCCCCGTCTTCTGTATCGGCGGCATCAATGGGAACACACTGCCCTCCGTACTGGAGGCGGGGGCAAACAGGGTCGTCATCGTTTCCTGGCTGCTTACACACTCCGACATCACGGGAACAGTCGGAACACTCAAAAAGGAATTGGGGGAAGCATAAGGAAAAACATGCGTCTTCATCCATATTATCCCTGCCTTTCCTCTTCCTCCAGTGAGAAAGCCGATCGGGAAATCAGCAGGACTGCCGTATCTACAATCATCTGCAAAATGCGGTCCTGATCTTTCATCCACGGCTCCTTTTCCTGGAGATCCATGCACGCGACATACTTCCCCAACGTGGCATGGAAGATAGAACTCATGATATGCGCATGCCAGGACAAGGAAAGCTCATCACTCCACGGACAGAATTTCCGGATTCTTGCTATCATCTCCTGGATTGATGGAGCATAAAATTCATCATAGATTTTTCTTCCCAGATATTCCGGTTCCTGCGGCAGACGCCACAATAAACGGACATGATCTGGACCGCCCAGGCTCTTATCCAGAAACAACCGGAAAGCAGGTTCTATAAATGCGCGGGCATAAGCCCTCAGGGACGGCTGAAGATCCGCCTCCTTCAGCATCTTCATGCGCGCTTTCATCAGAGGTTCCGCATACTGCCTGTAAACAGCCAGATACAGCCCTTCCTTGTTCTCAAAATAGTAGACGATAGAAGCCAGATTTACTCCTGCTTCAGAAGCGACCGCCCTCATGGTCACGCCATTAAATCCCCTGAGGGCAAAAAGCTTCTGCGCAGCACGAAGGATTTTGCCGCTGGTTTCCGCAGAACGGTCAGACTGGGATTTGCGGGGAGAAGACATCACCTCAGAAATCAGACAACGCGCCGCCTAGCGGGAAGAACGGCTTGAACCGATGGCTTTCACCAACTGTTCCATGTTCTGGGAAGACTGAATAGGCTTGCCGTCCTTATCCACCAGAATCATGGTGGGAATACCGCGCGGAGCTACTTTTTTGGCAAGATCCGTCAAATCCTCTCTCAACAGGATAGGCCATGGCATGTTATTGGCAACGGCCCATTTTTGGGCGTCATCCAGATTTCGGTCCATATTGCACATGATTACCTCCACTTCCGGATTATCTTTTACCACCTTGTTGTAGGCTTCCACGCTGTGCGGCGCATTCCGACAACAAGGGCCGCACCAGCTTGCACTGAAATATAAAATGAAATGCTTGGGATTCAATTTCCCATCCCTCTTTTTAAGTTTGCCGTTTTCAAGCATGTAAGTCTTTCCCTTCATTTCCTCCGCCACAGGGCCGGACGGCATGGACGACCATTCTGCAATAGGCTTGCCGATCACTTCCTTGTGTTCCTCCAGCCATGCGCGATCTTCGTCGGAAAGTTTTTCCAGCGGCATCGTAATGGGCTTTTTGGCCGTTGTCACCAATTTGACGGTCTTCATATTCAGGGCTACTGGCCGGGCTTCCACCGTACTGCCCGTGTTTTTATTAGTCCAAGTACGGAGGGAGGGATCATCCGCCGCTCCTGAAGAATCCCCCCAACAGAGAGAAGATCCTGTCATGAACGCAGACGCCAGCAAGATACACCAAGATGAAAATTTCATACACATGAGGGCAATATACTATTTCTTATCTTCCATGTCGAGAGGCTGATTCCAGAATTTGCCTGGCCCGGACATGTCCCGAGTCGCGGCGAAGGGCTTCCGCAGCCGCGGCAGCGGCTTCACGATACCGCCCATTGCGGTAAAGCATCACCGCAAGAGTGAAAGGAATATCCGCATTTCCCTTATCCAGGGAAGAACAGTTTTCCAAATCTTGCAAAGCCTGCTCCAACCGGCCCACCTTTTCATTCAACAGAGCCCGGTTAAACAAAGCGCGAATAAAGGCGGGCTCTATTTTTAAAGCTTCATTAAAGGATTCCAAAGCTCCCGGCTCATCATTATTTTCAATTTGCCCCAGTCCCAGAAGATACCACAGGTTGGCATCCTTGGGAGCCAGACGCACAGCCTTTTGCATCTGGGCCACCGCCTCCCGGCTGCGGCCTTGAGAAGCTAGGAAAACGGCATAATCACGGTGCACCACGGAAGAAGTGGCATCCCATTTCAAAGCTTTGGAAAACCACAATTCCGCAGTTTTCGCATCCTTGCGGCTGATGGCTATCTGGGCCAGCTTCATAGCTCCGGAAGGTTGGTCCGCCTGGTGCAAAGCGGCGGCAGTAAGCTCCCTCATTCCCGGACTGTCCGGAGGAAGGGAATCCCGCAAAGCCCACTCCGCCTGCAAGCGCACGACCCTGAACGGATCATTAAGAAGTTTGCCCGCAGCTGGATTACCCGCACGCCCCATCACTTTGGCGGCGGCGGCCCGCGTCAGAGGATCCGGGTCCTTAACCGCCGCGGCTGCCACTTCCTGAACGGAGGGTTCATGAGCCCACGCATCCATCAAATCCAATAACGTAGCGCGCCATGCGCCCACTTCCTCCCTCTTGAAACATTCCATAAGCAGAGGCAGAACATCCTCCTTCCCTTCGTAGGCATGCTGAACGGCCCGGGTCCGTTCCCTGTACTGCGCCATCTTGGAGTTAACCCCGTAATATTCCTTTACCGCCTCCGCAGCCCATTCATTGCTTTTTTCCCTGTGGCACATGGTACAGGCATTCGGAATACCCAACTCTACGCTCAGCAAAGGATCAGGAGAATTGAAAGAATGATCCCTGCGGGGGTCACGAGCCATATACAGGCTTTCCGGCATATGGCATTCCACACACCGGGAGCCCATGCTGGACTGAGGACATGGCGTATGCGCAGCCATGTCAATAATGGGAGCTTTTACGCCGTTTACCGCTTCTCCAGTACCATGGCACCTCAAGCAAAGCGTATTATCTTCTTGAGGAAGCTTCAGCGTCCCCGTATGCGGATCATGACAGTCCAAACAGGTCACCCCCGCCTTGCCCATACGGCTTAACCGCAGGCCAGTCTCGCAATAATCCTCATCCCTCTGCATGCCGTTGGGCCAGAAAACGCCGGGCTGAACGGGAAGCACCAGTTGGAAATGATTGTCAAAGCGGTTGCCTACGGCAAAATCATGATCGAATTCATCCCTTCTGGCATGGCAGGAAGCGCAGTTATCATGAATCTGCTGCGGCGTCAGCTTGTTCCTGGTGGAAATCATGCACCCCGTCCCCGCCTCCGGATTGTCCAGCAGGGGGCCGTGGCACTGAATGCAAGTCACTCCGGGCTCCGTCCAAGTAGAAGCATACCGGTCTTTAACAGGATCATAATTTTTATGGAACAGAGACATGTGGCACCACGCACACTGCGTGTTCCAATTCATGCCGCGCCCTGTCCAGTGTCCCCAGTCTCCCGGCTGACGGGCATCCTCGCCGAAAATATCAAACCATTCTTTGCGGTTCACGTCCCATGCAGCGCTCAAGGTATGAAAACCGCCGTCCCTGGCGGGAACCAGATACTGCACCAGGGGAATCCTCCCTGTGGCCCATTCCGCGCGCCAGGAAGTTGAGGACTGACTGTCATGGACCATGCGCCCGTGGCCATCCGTAGAGAATTGGAGAATGCTGCCATGGGCATCCAGCTTCATATTATGGAACGCTTCAGACTCCCACTGATCTCCCAGTTTGCGGAATGCCCAGGCATGGTCTGAACCGGCCCACTGACGGAATTCCTTTTCATGACAGGCTCCACACTGCATGGAAATGGGCACCTCATTCTGGTCCCAGTGCTCACTGCCTCCTGAAAAAACAACCGGCTGCGCCGCCGCTCCAGCGCGTTTGTCCATCCAGGCTTTCATCATCGTGCCCAGTCCAACCAAAGCCCCAAGAATAACGAGGAGAACCACCCATTTTTTCATGGAAGGGCGGTTCATAGGCGCATCGGCAGATTCAGGGGCGGACATGACGGAAATATTCTGCCATAGCATACGCGCTCCACCAAGGAACTTTTGCATCAGGCAGGGCAGCCCTGACATGCCCAGTCCGCAAACGGCAGATTATTCCTCCTCTTCCAGGGCCTCATCCTTCATCAGGGGAGTAACCCGGGTCACGGTACAGCGCTCCACACCGCCATTCTCCGTCCGGGTCACCTTGAATTCCAGCCCTCTATAGCTGACAGTATCCCCTTCCTCCGCAGGAGCCTCCAGCAAATTAAGAATCAGGCCACCTACGGTATCTATTTCCCCGTCCTCCAAATCCATATCCATGGCTTCCCCCAATTCCTCAATGCGTGCCAGACCGGATACGTCACAGGAGAAGCCCACCGCATCTCCAGGCAGCTCCGTCAGCACTTTGATGCGGCCGCGGTCCCAGCCCATTACTTCTGAAAATACATCCGTCAGGGTCAGAAGTCCGGAAGTCCCCCCGTGCTCATCCAGAATAATGGCAAGGCGCACATTGTCCTTCCTCATGATTTCCACCACATTGTCAAACTTTACCGTTTTGGGGACCTTGGGTATGGCATGGATGTACTCAGGAGTCAGAGCCTTCCTGCGGAACATGATACGGAACAGGTCGCGGGCATGCACCATGCCCACCACATGGTCCAGGTCACCGCGGTAGACAGGGTAACGAGTACGGCGGGTGCGACGCACAATTTCCCGTATCTGCTCATGTTCCGCCCCTTCAGGAATGGCGTCTATCCTGACGCGCGGGGTCATGACCTGGTGAACATACAGATCATCCAGGTCAAACAAGCCATCCATAATTCGGCCGGATTCCTGCGGCAACGCCCCGTTTTCATGGCTCTCTTCAATAATATACTGGAGTTCTTCCGCAGAATGGTAGTGGGACGTGGATTCATTCCGGTCCACGCCCAGCAACCCCAGAAAGAAATTGCCCAGAGCATTCATGCCCACTACCAGGGGATACAGGCAGAGCTGGATCATGTACATGGGCATCGCAATCATGAGGCAAAGCTTTGCAGCATACTGGAGTGAAAGCGCCTTGGGCACCATTTCCCCAAGCACAATATGCAGGTATGTCAATACCGCCACGGACAGAATGCTGGCCGCGCCATGAGCCACCAGCCAGGAAGCCCAGCCGTACTGCGCCAGCCATTCATGAAGCCATCCGGCGACAGCATGCTCTCCATACATACCCAGCCCCAGACTGGCGAATGTAACGCCAAGCTGTGCCGTAGCAATATAGCGGTCCTGCAACCGGGGCGTTTTCAATATCAGGGAAACACGGCGCGCTACCATGTTCCCGGACACCCCCATCTGCTCCAACGCCGCACGGGGCGCGCCAAGCAAGGCAAATTCTGCGGCCACAAACAGGCCGTTCAACACAATCAGCAACAGAATAATGAAAATAGTCATCATGCGCCCACCCCGCTTTCCATGGCAGGTTCATTCTCCTTGCTCTCCGGAGGCAGCAGCAGGATGGAGGAAACGCGGTTATGGTCCATCTTTTCCACCACCAGCACGCGCCCGGCGATAATCAGGCGCTCCCCTTCCTTCGGAATGCAGGACATGTGCTTAATCACGCAGCCGCCCACCGTAGTGGCGCCATTCATCAAAAAAGGTATTAGGCATTCCACCTTATGGGCACGCATCATACCGGGGATGCGCACGGAACCATCCGGCAGGTTTTCCACTTTCTCCCCGGAACGGATGAATTCCTCATCAATATCTCCCACCATTTCACCCAGCAGACGTTCCAGCGTTACCAGCCCCACAAACTTTCCGTATTCATCCAGCACAAAGGCTTCCTTGGCTCTGTCTTCCCGCAGCCGGGCCATCAGCATCTCCACCGTCTGCATTTCCATCACGCACGGCACCTGCCTCAACATGGAACGGAGAGGAGGCAGAATCCCCTTTTCCGCATACGCGGCTACCATATCCTTGATATGCAGCATGCCAATGACGGACTCACGACTCCCTTCATACACGGGAATATGAGTATGGGGCCTGTCTGCAATCATGTCCAAAATATCTTCCTGCGTGGCATCCGCATCCAGGCAAACAAGCTGAAAACGGGGAATCATAATTTGTTCCACCGTGCGTTCCGCCAGAGACAAGGCGCTGTGCAGTCGTTCATGCTCATCCTCTTCCAACATCCCGCCCTGATGACTTTCATCCAGCAGCATATTAATCTCCTGCTGGGAGTGGATGTGCTGATGGCCTCCCGGAGGGAGACGGAACAGCTTAAGAAGCAACAAACCGCTTCCATTCAGGAAGTCAATGAACCATGCGAAGCAGGCCTGTGTCCAGCGCATGGGATAATAGGTATACAAAGCTGCCTGTTTGGGAAACTGAAGCGCCAGGGATTTGGGCATCAATTCCCCAAGAATTACCTGAAAAACCGTCAGGCCGATCAGCACAACAAGGGCTGCCACAGAATTGGCCATTACGGAATCCATCCCGCCAAACCGCTCAAACAGAGGGAACAGATAGGCGGCCAGTTCAACCTGTCCGTACGCGCCCAGAACCAGGCTGGAAATGGTAATACCGAACTGACAGGCCGCAATGTATCGGTCCAGCTCCTTGGTATTTTCCAAAATCTTAAGCAACTGAACAGCCACCCTGCTGCCGTTCTCCGCCATTTCCCGGATCATGTTACGGCGTACGCTTACTGCAGCGAATTCTGCCGCAACATAAAAGGCGTTGACCAGAATCAGAAAAACAATAACGAAAGTGACAAAAAGAATCATGTATGGCAGGGGGTGTCCGCAGAACGCAACGGGCGTCCGCATCATAGGAACCGAAAAAATCCTGTCAAGAACGGGAAACAAAAAAATCTGCCATGCGGAAGGAACTCCATCCCTCCCGGTCCTTTCCGGCATTGCCAAACTTCCAACTTCCGGCATAAACAGAAAAAATTCTGGATGATCGCTCAAGCAGTTGAGCCAACTGCAAAACATCTTTCCAGCAACCGAAAAGCCCCGTTCCCGGAATAACCGGAAACGGGGCTGAGAGTTTAAAGGCTCAACGAAAAACGTTATTCCGTAATGCCAGCAGCTTCTGCTTCGGCAGCCTTGGCATCGCGTAGAGCGGCACGTATGGACATTTTCACGCGTCCCTTGTCGTCAATGCCGATGCACTTGGCAGTCACCACGTCTCCAACGCTTACGACATCCTCCGTCTTGGCGGTGCGGCCTTCGGCCAGCTCGGAGATATGAATCAGGCCATCCTTGCCGGGCAGCACTTCCATAAACGCGCCAAAGGTGGTCGTGGAAACAATCTTACCGGTGTACAGTTCCCCGATTTCAATGGTCTTGAACATGCGGGTAACCAATTCCAGAGCACGGTCCAGGCCTTCCTGCTTGGCGGCGTAAATATGCACGGTGCCATCTTCCTCAATATTGATATCGGCGCCGGATTCAGCCTGAATAGCCTTAATGTTCTTGCCGCCGGGGCCAATCAGCTCGCCAATGCGGTCGGCGGGAATCTTGGTGGTCTCAATACGGGGAGCATTCGGGCTCATCTGGGCCGGAGCGGCAATGGCGTCATTCATGACCTTCAGAACATCCGTGCGGCCGGCTTTCGCCACGTGAATGGCTTCCTCCAGTATGGAGAGGGGAATGCCAGGCAGCTTGAGGTCCAGCTGGTAGCCTGTCACGCCCTCCGACGTGCCGCAAAGCTTGAAGTCCATATCACCGTAAAAGTCTTCGGAACCGATGATATCCAGCAGAGTTTTGTAAGAGGTGATTTCATGCTGGTCATTCTGTTCCGTCACCAGGCCCACGGAAATACCCGCCACAGGACGCTTGAGGGGCACGCCGGCCGCCAGCAGAGACATCGTGCCCGCGCAGACGGAAGCCATGGAGGTGGAACCGTTGGATTCCATGATTTCAGAAGAGACGCGAATGGCGTACGGGAATTCCTCTTCGCCAGGCACGACTGGAGCGATGGAACGTTCCGCCAAAGCGCCGTGGCCGATTTCCCGGCGGTTCTGACCACCGAAACGGCCAGTGTCTCCCACGGAGAAAGGCGGGAAATTGTAATGCAGGATGAAGCGCTTTTCATTCACGCTTCCCGTGTAATTGTCCATGTACTGGCGTTCTTCCATCGGAGCGAGCGTCGCCAGGCAAAGGGACATTGTTTCACCGCGGGCGAACAGCGCGGAACCGTGCACCACAGGAGGCAGCACATTGACTTCCGCGGTCAGAGGGCGCAGCTGCTTGAGAGCCCGGCCATCGGCCCGTTTGTCCTTTTCCATGATGGAGATGCGGAAGGCCTTTTTCTGAATATATTCAAAAACCTGTTCCACATCAAAGTCAGTAGCTTCCGGATGGCGTTCCTTGATGGCAGCCTCCACCTCGTCGCGCAGGGCTCCCACTTTCTTCTGGCGCTCCACCTTGGAAGGGGCATAAATAGCTTCCTCAATGCGATCGCCGGCAATTTCATAGCCGATTTCCAGCAATTCCGGCTTGGCAAGGCAAAGTTCATAAGCGCGCTTCTCCTTACCGCAAACGGCGCGGAGCTCTTCCTGCTTTTCGCAAATGACCTTCACGTTTTCCTGGGCAACACGCAAAGCGGCGATAAAATCTTCTTCCGGCAATTCATTAGCGGAACCTTCAATCATGATGACCTGGTCCTTCGTGCCGGCAAATACCAGATCCAGCTGGCTATGTTCGCGCTGGGAATTGGTCGGATTGATAACGAACTGGCCGTCAATACGCCCCACGCGCACAGCCCCCACAGGTTCGGCAAAAGGAAGGTCGGAAACGACACAAGCGGCGGAAGCGCCGTTAATGCTCAGAATGTCCGGTTCGTTTTCACCATCGGCGGAGAGCAGAAGAGTAATTACCTGCGTATCGTAGAAGTACCCTTTGGGGAACATCGGGCGCAGGGGGCGGTCCGTCATGCGGCACGTCAGGATTTCCTTTTCCGTGGGACGCCCTTCGCGTTTGAAATAGCCGCCGGGGAACATACCCGCCGCAGCGGCCTTTTCCTTGTACTCCACGGACAGGGGGAAGAAGGTTTGTCCTTCCTTGACTTTGGTGGCGCTTACCACGGTCACAAGAACGACGGTATCGCCGCTGCGGACAACAACAGCGCCGTCCGCCAGACGGGCCATCTTACCGGTTTCAATCGTGATGGGATTCGTACCAACGTTGCATTCAACTGAATGTATGCTCATTATATTTTTGTCTTTCAATCACCCGCAGCCTCATCAGCCCATCCAGACCGGCTCCGGGCGGGAAGCCTGAATGGCGTCAGGTACGGGCAGTGCCTCAGGAAGATGTTATCCGCAACAGTCCTTTCCCAGAAACAGAGGGGAAATACTGTCGGCGCGGCAGGACGCGCATCCCAGATGGATCAAACGCTCCGGCCCAGTCTTACCGGCTTGACAGCCTGTGAAAATCCGAAAATTTCTCAAGGCATGCCCGACAGAAACGTTTCGGGAAACGAATCCCCAAACGTCGAATGCGAGCATAATCCCTGTCAAGGATAATGCAAGCAAATAGTTTGATAGCCATAGCAGTTCATTTCCTTCAAGAATCTTAAATATCTCATCCGCATCAGGAGCCATCCTGCTTTCATCCATTCCATATTCTTCGCATTCCTGATTGAAAGGCATTCCTCCAAGTAAGCTATCCGGAGACGCCTGTCTTTCTTCGCCGAGTGAAAATGCAGAACTTAAAGGGCGAACCCGTATTACTGCCTGACGCCCATAACAGCCGCCAACTGCTCTTTCATCCGTATTTTCCTATTCCTTGCGCGCCTGCATCATACCTACAATAAAAGACAGGCCTTCCAAACTCTCCCGACTAAAACGCAAATCCACCATGCCGACACCCTTTCCATGACGGCATTACCGCCCCGGTAGCTTCCTCCCGGAAAAGCCGTAAAAACAACGGCCGCTGCGGAAAACCGCAACGGCCGAATCAAACGGGAATATGCTCCGCCTTTTAGCGGCGAAGGCCAAGACGCTGAATCAGGCTCTGGTACTGAGCCAGATCTTCACGCTTGACGTAATCAAGAAGCTTGCGGCGCAGAGCCACCATCTTCAACAACCCGCGGCGGGAAGAAACATCGTGCTTGTTCGTGCTCAGGTGTTCCGTCAGGTGGGCGATGCGCTGGGTCAGGCGGGCGATCTGGTAGCTGGAGCTACCGGAATCCTTCTCATGCATCTTGAATTCCTGCAAATTGATTTCGTTACTCATAAGTGTTTTCCTTGAATGTATTTAGCTCGTGGCAGCGGCTAATCGACACTGTGAGGGCGCCAACTATGCACCATCCAGCCCTAAAAGCAATTCAAATTTCGTCATTCCGGGGAATTTGCCTTTGTTCCTGCGAAAGCGGCCCCTCTTCATTTTTCCCGGTATTCCAAACTTCGCGGTCCTTCTCCGTCACGGAGCGAACCACGCGGCAGGGATTGCCCACAGCCACGACATTGGCGGGGATGTCCCTCGTCACCACGCTGCCCGCTCCTATCACGGAATTTCTTCCGATACGCACGCCCGGAGCAATCACCGCGTGACCGCCTATCCATACTCCGTCCTCAATGGTAATAGGCCGGGCAAATTCCAGCCCCTGCCGCCTCAGCTCCGGGTCTACGGGATGCCCGGCAGTATAAATGCCCACATTGGGACCTATCAGCACGTCATTGCCGATGGTAACGGCAGCGCAGTCCAGCACCACGAGGTTGAAATTGGCATACACCCGGTCCCCCAGCCGTATATTGGAGCCGTAATCACAACGCAGCGGAGGTTCCAGATAACACCCCTCTCCCATTTGGCCGAAAAGCTCCCGGGCCAAATCCCGGCGCAGACACTCATCTTCCGGAGCGGACTGGTTGTAGCGGAAAACGAGCCGGCGCGCCCTGAGCCGGGCGGCGGCCAATTCAGAATCCTGGGCATGATACAGGCGCCCGGACAGCATGTTATTCCAGTCCTTCGAGGCCATTGGATGAAGAAGAGTTCACAGCGTCCGCCTCAGAAAAAGGCAGTTGCCTGTTTTTCTGTTTTCCCACAGACGGCATGGCGGCGGCGTCCTTTTTTACGGACATTTCCGATTTTACAAGTTCCTTCTTTCCGGAGGAAGCCGAATTGGCGCCAGCCACCGGAGCGGAAGACTTGTGCACCGTCCTGAATATTCCGGACGGCTTTTTTTGAAGCTCGTGAATGTTCCAGTTTCCATCCCTGACAACCACACGGGTTCCTACGGGAGCTATTTCAAAAAGATTTTTCGCGATCAGGTGGGGGACACGGATACATCCATGGGAGGACGGATGACCGGGCAAGTACCCTTCATGAATTCCTACGGCCCCGTTCACTCTCATGAAATAGGGCATCTTGGCAGGTTCAAACCTCTCGCCGGGGCGGGGGGAATCCCTTCGTATATCCCCGTCCCGCAATTCTCCGTCAGCATTAATAAACGCGCCGTAATAAGAATGATGATCCTCATCCTTGGAAGAGATGAGGAAGTAGCCGGAGGGCGTCATGCCGGAACTTCTCCCGGAACTGATGGGAGCATACGCAATGCGGTGCGTCCCCCGGTAGATATACATCATCTGCTTTTTCTTATCCACTACGACCAGCAGCTTTCCGGGCAGAGACGGATCATCTTCCCACTTGAGCAGGTGCCCCGGAATAGTCCCCGTTTCCTCAAAATATCCCGTCATTTCTTCTACCGGCATATGGGAAGATGGAACAGGGGAAGGGGCCCTTCCCGTAGTATCGCAGGACGAAATCAAAAACGGAACGCACAGGCAGGAAACCAACGGATGGAAAAGGGATAATTTCATCTCAATAAATCGCATCACTGCGTTAGACAGCTGAAGGCCGGAAAAAAGAACCGCTTTTTGACAAAACTGTCAACTATCAATCAAAAAAAATCTCTTTCCCGTTTCTCCTCCCCGCCGTCACCACATCCGGGCGCGCCTGCCGCGCTCCCGTCCATTCCCGGTTCCATGAAGCAGGCCATGAGACCACGCCTCCGCAAAAGTACGCGCGGCATCCGCCGTGTGAGAATGCCCGTCATGCACGGGACTTTCCGCAATGGCCCCGCCTACGCCGGGAGGCCTGGACCTGTACAACTCCAGATGCTCTACACCTCCGGGCTCCTCTTCCCCGCAAATGCCTCGCGCCTTTTCCTGGGTGCGGGCATGGAAAAAACTGCGCTCCAGCAATTCCCTCAGCGTATTAATGCCGCGCCAGACATCCGTGGTTCTGGGGACGACGCGCACATTCACCAATCCCAGCCTTCCCATATTCTCCACGTAGGAAATGCCGTGGGCATCCCTCCGTGCAGCGTCATGGGGCAAAAGATGGAACGTTACCGCAACACCATGATTTTTTTCCCATTCCTTCATTCTTTCAACATAATGGGCCAGGGGCTGCTGGCTGGCGGCATAATGGTCCAGCCAGTGGAAACTGTCTCCCATGATCTGCACAAGCCAAATGGCCGTATGGTCACTCAGCCCAAGATCCCATGCCGTGAAAGTGGGAGCGTCCGGATCAGCCTCAAACTCCACCCCTACCCGCCCCCGCTCCCGCAGGGCCATGATACGGCTGCCGTAAATACTGCCTTCTTCCCCTGTAGCAAAAGCCTCCTGCGGCGTTCCCGGATACTCCTGCTTCATGGAGGCGCCCATCACCCGGGCCATCCGGGCATACCATCTCTTCTGCCCCGCATCCAGAACCACTCCGGTCTCCCGTTCCAGGGAAAGGAAATACTCATCCAGTTCCCTGCTCCATCTGCCGCGCCCCGGCAAAGTGTACTCATCCTGGTCAAACCAGCTGAAAAAAAAGAATCTGAAATCCAAGGGGGAAAGCTCGCTTTTGCCCATGTTTTCCATGGCCTGGCGCGTCAGTTCATAATTCACTCCGTACCGTCCGCCCTCATGAGTGCTTTCTTTCAGAATAAAACCGCCGGGAGGAACTGTATTGATTGCCCCCGTACGGATTTCCCTGGCCCTCCACGGGGCATGCACGGAAACATACGCCAGCTCGGAAACATGGAGAAACTGCATGGTTCCCCCTCGCAGATTCGTCCCCACCCGCACATCGCTCCCATTGGAAAAAGCCAGGCGGCTGCGCGCCAGCGTACAGGGCTGCCATTCCCCCTTTTTTTCCACGCCGGAAAGGCTCTTGATTCTCTCTCCCAGCCGGGCCAGGGCCACATCCATCGCAGAGGGGTTGGGCGGCACGTAATCCAGATGGTCCCAGGCAAAATGCAGCTTGGCCAGTTTCTGCTGGGCGTCCGGCAGGCTTTTGTCAATGATTCCGCAATGGAAATTGGACCGGAACAGGCTCATATCCAGCATCAGCATGGCCACATACGTGGAAATGCCCAACTGGCGCGCCTTCAGGATGTCATTTCTGTACCACAGCCGCTCATGCAGCCGCCGCTGCGCCCTGTTCAGGGAAAAACGCTGAAGCTGACCGGCTTTGTTCTCTATCCAGTACAGGTGTTCCAGTCTCCAAAGCTGGCTGGACAGGACGGACTGCCACGGCAGGCTCCATGATTCCGTCAAATGATTAGAATGTTCCATGTTCCTCTATCAATTCTTTCAACAAGGCTCCTTCCCTGGTCATCCCCTTCTGTGCCTCCGTCCCTTTGTCCAGGGGAAGGCGGTATGCCAGTGGATCGTTCAGCACGTGGGAAACGAACCGGAGCGTCTGCACCATCACGGGATCAAGCAAATCAAACTTTCCCTTCAAATAATTTTCACGCACGCCCAGTTCCTCATACAGCCTGACGACATCCTCCATGAAGCATCCCACAGCCTGCCTTCTGTCCCACCACCATCGTTCCTGGGCATCTGCATCCCCCAGCGTTTCCAAAATCCGGTCCAGGAACCGGGTGCGGCTCATCCGTGAATCTTTCAGGGAAGGTTCCTCCCCGGCTCCCGTAAAGCACTCCAGAGGAATATAGGAATCCCGTTCGGACACCGCAGGCGCTCCCCGGCTGTCCAGATAAACGCCGTTCCATGCATGCACCACATAAGGCGCGCGCGCCTGCCGTACGGGACTTTCCGGAATGCCCGGCATCAGGCGCACGGTATGCCCCGGGTCGTCCGGGTCACGGTAAATCACGCAATTGGCATACATCGCGCGCGCTTCCTCCGGCTCAGGAAGGAAGGGAAGCATGCCGCCTCTCAATTCCTCCTGCCTGCGGTCCAGAACATCAATCAGGGAAATGGCCTCATCCAACGGGAGTTCCCGTTTCCAGGCAGACGTCACCCCCGCGGGAGCCGCTTCGGAATCAATCCGGTAAATCCCCCCCTTCCAGCTAACGCCGGACTCCGTAGCTTCCGGTCGGCCTGCAAAATCCCGCCTCACGGCATCCAGCGTCTCCACAGCCCGGACCACATCCGGACGGCTGCGCCATGCGGCAGGGGCGGGAACGCCACGCCTGACGGAAAAATCTTCTTCCACATACAGGGGGGCTTCCAGAATGGGTTCCGGAAGATGTTCTCCCAAAGCCTCCAGGGAAACATCCTTCGCGCGCAGAGGCCCCAGTCCGGCTCGGAACGGCTTTTTCACCAAATGCAGGTACAGGCCGGGATGTTCCGGATCAGGACGCCAGGAATTCAGCTGGGGGAACTCCTGAAACGCCCGGGACAGTTCCCTCATGCGGTTTTCCGCCAGCCGCTCCATCCTGCGTACGGAACCGCCCGCGTATCCGTCCAGAGCGGACAGGGAACGCGCCAGCCCCTCTTTCACGTGGTCCGGAACGGTAGACAGCAGCCGACCGGACATCAGGCTGTGAGAGTACCTCTCCACCATGGGGAGGCGGACCTCCCCTCCGGCCGGCTCCCAGGCGCGTTCAGCCCGTATCCGGTCATTCATCCCCACCGTCTCACGGAGCATGCCCATGAATTCAACGGTTTCCGGTTCCTCCTTCAGCGTTTTCTTCAGCAGCCCGGCGCGGCGCGCCAGCTCCTCCAGAGGCTCCATAGCCTTATCCGGGCTTGCTGCCCCGTAGCGCGCCCAGGAGGCTACCGTTTCCGGTACGGCGTCATGATCCAGATGGGCAAAAAAATACTCCTTGGACAGCTGGGACAACTCCTCAATCAATTCCGTTTCCCCAGAGAGCTTCCTGCGGCGCGGCACACGTTCCAGACGTTTCAACATCTCCCAAGCGCCTTCCGGGGAAAGCTGATCCGTGCGCATCAGCCTGTCCCATACGACTTCCGCCTTGTCTTCGATCAAAGCCAGGGGATTGGCCGTATTGTGAAGCCTCAGCCGGTGCATTACCAACCCCTTGGCTGAGGAAACGGGCAAATTGTCCGCATCCACGCCCAGCCTCTGCGCGTAACCTACATACTTTTCGTGAATATTCATGCGCTCCAACAGGGCGTCACGGCTCATCAGCGTTTCAGCGGCAAGACGGCCCCGGCCCGTCACCTCCAGACGATCCCCGGACCCCACTGCTCCACGCACGCCGTAACCGGCTTTCAGCATATCCGCCACCGCCATGGCCGTCAGGCTGTCATACAGGCAGGAAAGCCGCCCCCCCTGCACATTTTCCAACCCGGCTGTCAGCCGCAGATAATTGGTATCCCACTCCGGCCGCCCGTTGAGGGCATGCCATTTCCAGCTACGGATCAAATCCCTCTTGGCTGAGCAGGCGGCAGAAAACATCATGGAAACATTAGCCATCAGGTCCGCTTCCGCCGCCGCCCGAGAAGGATGCCAGTCCGACCACCTGCCATTGGGATATTTTATTCTCCACAGCCTTTCCGCCCCCTCCCCTCCGGGAAACGACTGAAACAGGCGCGGAGTCAACTGGAGAAGATTCTCCACCGTTTTCCGCGTCCCCGGATAAATACGCGGAGAAACCTGTTCCGGCCCGGCATGCAGCCGCGGGGCATCCAGCACAGAGGCATAACGGGCCACATTTTCCGGCGCCACCTCCAGAAACCGGGCCAGCAGCCGCCCGTAACTCTCCACAGGCGTGTAGCCGCGCCCCACATGCACGTCAAATTCCTTCATGTTGGGAAGCACGTGGTACAGGCTGTTCACATCCGCCTGGGTTCCCCACACTATGCGGTTCATTTCCCGCAGCTCCGGACTTACCCCGTGGCGTTCCGCTCCTCCAAGGGCGGCCATCATGCCGCTCATCCTGGCCAGGGCGGAGGGCAGGCCGTCCCGGTTAAAAGATTCAGACAACAAATCCGGAGCGTTCAGCAACGCACTTCCTTCCTCCAGCCACCGGCGCGCTCTGGCGCAAGCGCCTTCATCCCGGCAAAATGACTTCCATAAACGAAAAGCCACATGGCCGGACACCTCCTCATGCGGGACGCCGTGCACCCGTTCCATCACTCCTTCATAAACATTGGCTCGTGTCCGGAGATCCATATCCGCCGTAACGGCGTCCCAGTCCCTGCCGGAAAAACCCGCACGGCTTCCCGCCTCTTCCGGATAAGCCAGCAACAACATCCTGTACGGCCGATAAGCGCGCTTCTTCAGCCTCTCTTCCACAAACGCCCGGCGCAAAGCATCCGCCTGGATGTCATATTCCTCCGCATTCCTTAAACGCCATGGGATTTCCCGTCCATTCCTGTTCCGGACCAGCCCCAAATCTTCCTCTTCCATACGGACCAGCGTCTCATACCAGGAAGAAAGAGCCTCCTCCACAGAAGGCCGGCCCTGCGTTCGCTTCATTTTCACGCCGGGAGCCGGTTCCGCCCCATAAACGGGCTGCCCGTCCGCTGCAGCGGCTTCCCCCACGCGGGGCAGGCCGGCACGCAGCAGCCACTTGGTTCTGGCCGCAGCATAATCCGGATGAGGAAAAAGCTTTTTCAACACCGCTTCCGATTCGGGGAAATCCCGCATCTTCCAAGGTCTTGTACGTACAGGAGAAGGCAAGTCCAAAAAATCTCTTACATCCTGCTCCGTCTTCAAAAAAGGCTCTCCGGCTTCATCCAGTGCGCGAGACCACTCCAAAGCCTTTCTGGAAATGTATAAAGATCCCCATAGCGGAGAATTCCGCAGGGACTTCTGCAACAATTCCCCGGCACGGCTTACATCCTTCTCCCGCAAAATTCGGGAAACCGTTTCATCCGGAATGCCGAATACTTTCAGCGGGGAACCGTCTCCAAGCAGCATTCCGGCATGGCGGAAATGATTCAGAGTAATCTTTCCCGCGCCTATCAGCAGGAAAGGCATCATCATGACGGCCTCCCTCAACTGGTCATCCGCGGAAGCCTGTCTGGCCCGCCATCCCTCCCAGTCCACGCCGGACGCCTTATTTGTAAGAGCGCCCACGCCTTCCTGAATGACCATGGGAGTCAACTCCATCAATTTATTTTCCGCCTCCATCTTCACGGCATCCGCCGCAACGGCTCCCATTCCGGAAAAAAACGCACCGGAATTCCCGGATGCGGGCCTCATGGCCCGGAACGCCCGCATTCCCTGCCCCAGCATCTTCTGGCCCAGCTTCGTCATTCCAAAGGAAAGCAAGGTATTCACCCCGCCGGAGACGACAGCTCCCCCCATCTGGGCATCAAACACACCGTCCGGATTCATGCGCCGGGCCTCCGCCATATGGCGCCCCGTCTCCCCCGCCATCAACATACCAAGCCCGGCAGGGCCGCAAAACGCCAAAGCCGTGGACGCTCCCTGCTGGGCCATGTCCACCAGCATCTCCCGGAACCAAGGGGAATCCTTTCCCCCGCGCAGCGGGGCAAACTCCATCCTGGCAAAATTCCTCAGCTCTTCAAAACTCCGGGAATAATTGTCCAGCGCCTCCTTTTCCCTCCCCTCCGGCAGGAGCCATGCCGCGCCGTTTACAGCCAGCTGGGCCGCATTCTCTGCGACCTCTGCGGCGCCGCGTTTAAGCGCGCCCCCCAGGGCATCCCGGAAGGCGGAACGGGAACGAAAATAGGGAGCCATCATGCGGAACACCTTTTGACGGTCTCCATCCCCCAGGGAAGCCAGACAATCCACGGCGCGTATGACGTCCGAAGCTCCGGCAACGGCTTGCCGGTTCAGTTGCACGGCGGGAAAACTTTCTTTCGCCGGCTCATCATTGGCTACCAGCCCCTCCAATCCCTTGCGGATAATCCCGGCGGCATCCGCCAGACGGTTCCTGTCATCCAGAGCATCGGACACGGCCCGGCCCTTCAATTGCCGCGCCACAGCCTGCAACTCCTCCGGCCATAAGGAAATGGCTTCCCTTCCCCGTTCGTCAGGAACCATCCCGCCACCGGACAGAGTACGTTCATACTCTTCCTGGTACAATTCAAACAAAGTCTCCCTCCGGGAAAGGCGCACCTGATTGTGCATGGAAACTGCCACGAATAATTCGTCATCAGACTTTCCGGACGCTCCATACTGCCGCGCCACCTGTTCCCGGATATTCTTCCAGTCCCTCCGGATGCGTTCACGGGGAATCGCCCCGGAATCCGCCACCCAGGACTGCATGACGCACGCGGCAATTCTTTCCCGGTCCGCCGTCCCTGCCGGATACATCGCCTCCGCTTTCATCCTCACTTCCCGCGGAATGGTCATCACATCCCCCGTCAATACGCTATTCCAATATTCCTCCCTTTCCGACTCCCGTTCCGGGAATTTTTCCGTACCGGAAGGTTCGGAGAGCGCCGCGTTCTCTTCCCGGATATGGCTTTCCCCCACAATTCCGGGAACCTCTTTCGGAGAACTCCCTTCCATAGGGAGCGTCTCTGCCTGTTTCCTGTCTCCATGATCCTCCATCATCACTTTCTTTCTTTTTCGTTATTCATATCTGAAAACCCCACCCAGCCGGCATCCTGGAGGCGTTTCTCTTTCTCAAAAACCTTTTCCATCTCCGCCGCCGGCTGCTCCGGGGCCCTCTTCACCGCCTCCGCCAATTCCGTCTGGACACGCTTCCATTCCTCTGCCGCGCGGGCATCATCAGGCGGCCCCCACGCGCCATTCCGGAACATGGAGGACAGGCGCCGGGAAGCAGCGCGACGCAATTCGCGGGGTATTCCCGACATTACCTCGCGCCGCCGGAGCAGCCTTTCCACCTGAACGGCTGGCAAACCTGAAGTGGCCACTTCTATCAGGGCATCAGCATCTTCCTCCCCCCCGCAGTCCTCATCAATCAGAGAGGTCATGCGACACAACAGCATATCGTCCTCCGGAATGCTGATACCGGAAAATTCCGCCGTCTGCCTCCGGTCGCGGGAAGCCGTATAACGCCTCAACTGCTCGGAACTGATCAAGCCATGCTTCTCCGCATTCGCCAATCCGTCATCCCGCAGCAACCCGCCGCCGGACACAGTGGCCGCCAGAGCATCCGCATAACGCCGCTTCAACTCCCCATACGCCGCAGCAGCCTCTTCCGCCACCTTCTTTTCCTCCGGAGTTTCCGGCATCTTCTCCTGCCGGGAAACGAGACGTACCGCAGCAGCAGGATCACGGCGAACCTCCTCCACCGCCCGATTCAGCGCTGCGCGGGAATGCGCTTCCTCCGCCATACGGGAAGCCTCGTCTCCCGTTACAAATATTCCGCTGCCCTCCCTAATCCTGCGTTCGGCCAGAGCGGCCTCTCCCTGCTCCACGGCGGACTCCACCCCCCCGGCCCAAAACCGGCGCGCCTCCTCCAACTGCCCCAGACGGGACATCTTCTGCAAATAAATGCTCCCGGCCGTCTCCAGATTCTCCCTCGCCAGGGCCACGCGCTCCCTCACCGGGCCGGACATCCGGGCAGGCAGATAGGAAGGAAGCCGTTCTGTCAGCGCCTTCTTCCATCTCTCCTGAAGGTGTTCCGAATCCCCTCCTGCTTCCAGCTCCCGCATCACGTCCTGTTCAAAACGGTACATCCCGTCACGGGCCTGCGCCCATTGGCCGGCATCCCTCACCTCCTGCATTTCCTTCAGCGCAGCTCCAGCCGCTCCGGACACATCCATCACGCCCGCCGCCAGGTCCCGCACACTGGCGGCCTGTGCTTCAAAAGCATTCAACGGAATCACGCCGGACAAATCCGGAGCCACATGCAACATTCCAAAATCCTGTATTCGTATAGCCATCGTTAACGGCTTCCAAGCTAGAGAGCGGATGGAACGGACGGCATCCATTCCAAACCGTCACCGTCCGACACTTGCCACTTGCCAAAACCGGGCCGTTCCAACACAATCATCCCTATGCCCCGCATTCGTTTCATTGCCGCATATGACGGACGCCCCTACCTGGGCTGGCAAAGCCAGCCGGGAGGCCGGACCGTCCAGGACGTGCTGGAACGAGCCTTTTCCGGGCTCTTTGGGACCTCCTGCCGCATCCACGGTTCCGGCAGGACAGACGCCGGCGTTCATGCGCTGGGCCAGGTTTTTCATGCAGACGCTCCGGATACCCACCGCATTCCTGCAGACAAATGGCCTGCTGCGCTCAACACGCGCCTGCCCCGAACCATCCGGATTACCCATGCGGAATACGTTCCGCCCGGTTTCCATGCCCGGTTCAGCGCCACGGGAAAAACCTACCGTTACTGTATTTCACGCGCGCCCATCCTCAACCCTTTTGACGCCGGGCTGGCCTGGCACCGCCCTCTGGCATGGAGCGTGGATATTCTGGAACAGGCGGTACACCTGTTCCGGGGAACGCATAACTTCACTGCCTTTGCCGCCCTGCGCGGCAATGAACCGCGCCCTATTCCGGAGGATTACTTCCGCCGGACCATCATGCAGGCGCAAGTGGAACAGGCGGGGGAACATGTCTTCATCACCTTTACCGGAACGGGCTTCCTCTACAAAATGGTGCGCCTCATGACGGGCGCCGCCCATGAAGCCGCACGGGGAAAAATAACGCTGGACGAACTGGCGCGCCTCATCAACGTTCCGCTCCCGGATGACAAAAGCCCGTTTTGCGCCCCGCCGGACGGACTCACGCTGATGCAGGTCCACTACCCGGAAGAAACGTTCGGAGACAAAAAGAAATAAATTGGAACCAGCCGTCCTTCTAGACGCGTGCCGCGCCGTACAGCCCTTCCCTCCTGATCAGCTCCTCCACCTTCCGGTTCAGATGGGGAACCGGACATACGCCCGAACGCAAATCATACCGTATGCGGGTGGAAGAAGCGGGTTCATCCCCTTCAATGAAAAGGGCGCGCACCCCTTTCCTGGGTGATGGAGCCCCGCCGCGGCGGTAAACAATGAACGTCACCAGGCTGGACAAATATTCCCAGCGTCCCCACTGTTCCAGAGAATCCCACTGATCCTTGCCCATCAGCCAGAACAATTCCGCACCGGGATAACGCTCCGCCGTCCGCTCAGCCACCCTCCATGACCATGAAGGAGGCGGAAGTTCCAAATCCGTCCGGTCAAGCACAGCCCAATCCAGCCCTTGAAGAGCCAGCTCAATCATCCGGCAACGCTGGTCATCCGTCACGGAGGGGGCCTGTTCCTTCAGCGGAGACAGGGAACACGGCATAAACAGCACGCGGTCCATTCCGTAATATTTCCGTGCATGCCCGGCCACGCAAACATGCCCCTCATGCACGGGATCAAACGAACCGCCGAAAATACACAGCTTCACCGTCATCCAGCAGAAGTCAGAGTCCTTCCGTTCCCTTGTAAGGCAGAAACCCGCCGATGGGGACGCGCACCATCCTTTTCTCCAGAGGCAGGCGACGGAAGCGGGTAATAAAATCCGTCAGGCGGCCGTAATTGCGCTCCGTCTTGGGAATCCCCTGATGGCCGCAATTCACATCCGGGTTGTAATGCAGCTCAACATGAAGATGGGCAGGATACATGCCGCGGTTCGTGCCGATAGTGCCTACCTGGGTGCCGCGCAGCACCAACTGTCCCAGCACAACGTTAATATCGTTCAAATGGGAATAAAGCGTCTGGCAGCAAAGAACCTTTCCGGACTTGGGTTCACGGAAAGCATGGCGCACAATCACCACCTTTCCCCACGCGCCCCGGGCATCCGCCGCATAAGTTACCACCCCGTGGCCTACGGAATAAACGGGATCGCCCAGATCGGAATTGCCTCCTTTATTGCCGTTCCAATCCTCGCCCATGTGACGGGGACTTTTCAGGCGCAAACCGCGGGACCGGTAATAGCCGTTGCCGTCAGGCTTCCCTACCGGAAAATCAAAACCGTCACAAAGAGGAACAAGCGCAAACTTGCTGTCCCGCCGGGCCATGTAAACGGGAGCGCTCTCGCTGATCAACGCGGAACCGGTCAGAAAAACCAGCGCCAGCAGTAAAAAACGGAAATAGGACATGGGAACGAAAGTCCTTTGTATGCTAAACGGCTCCCTACTCCGTATCAAGCGGAATTCCCCGCATGTCGAAGTTAGAATTCACTAACACGCTGTCCCCTGTTTCCCGATTCCTTTCAACTTGACAGCAAAGCCCCCGTATGAAAGAAGGGAGGAGCGACTCCGTATTTTTCAACACACTTTTTTCTGCATGAATAAGCTAACAACACTCTTCCTCGGAACAGTTCTCTCTTCCTCCATGCTTCCCGGCTGGACCGCAGCACCGCCCAAACCATACGGCGCAATTCCTACACCTGCCCAAATCAAATGGCAGCGCATGGAATTCTACGGTTTCATCCACTTTGGCCTGAATACGTTCACGGGACGGGAATGGGGTTACGGCGATGAAGACCCGAAAATCTTCAACCCCACGGATTTTAATGCCTCCGATATCGTCTCCACCTTTAAAAAAGGCGGAATGAAAGGAATGATTTATACGGCCAAACATCATGACGGCTTCTGCGCCTGGCCCACCAAATCCACGGACCACAACATCACCAAAAGTCCTTGGAAAAACGGCAAAGGAGATGTAGTCAGGGAATTCGCCCTTGCCTGCAAAAAGCATGGTATCAAATTCGGCACCTACCTCAGCCCCTGGGACCGCAACAACGCGGATTACGGCAAAGATGGCTACCTGGACGTTTACTATAAACAAATCCGGGAATTGCTGACCAATTACGGGCCTGTCTTTGAAATCTGGTTTGACGGAGCCAATGGAGGAGACGGCTATTACGGAGGAGCCAGGGAAAAGCGCAATATCGGTGACGCGGAAAAATACTATAACTTTGAAAAAATCGTGGAAATGATCCGCAAAATCCAGCCCGGCTGCATCATCTGGGGAGCGGGCCACCACGGAGACGCCCGCTGGGGAGGCTCCGAAAAAGGCCACGTCAATTATCCCCATTGGAGCACCGTAGGGCTGAACGGCGGAGGCGGAGGCACCGGCATGCGCGGCGGAGAACGCTGGGTGCCGGCGGAAGGAGACACCACCATCAACCATGCCGGCTGGTTCTGGCATCAGGGACAGGCATCCCGCGTCAAATCCCCTGAAGAACTTATGCAGGTATGGTTTGATTCCGTAGGCCGCGGAGCTAACCTCATTCTGAACGTGGCGGCGGACAAAACAGGCAGACTGGATCCTGCGGATGTCAAATCCCTGCTGGAATTCAAGGAACTGCGCGATAAGCTATATGCTAGGGATTACGCGTTGGGAGCAACCGTCACAGCCAGCCAGACGCGCGGCAACGACAAAAAATTCTCTCCCTCCAACATGACGGACGGCAACATTGAAACCTACTGGGCCGTGGAAGATGACAATCTGACCCCCACCGCCATTATTACGCTGCCCAAACCCGCCACTTTCGACGTCATCCGGCTGCGCGAACAAACACGCCTGGGACAACGCGTGGACTCCTTCAATATTGACGCTTTCATCAATGGCAAATGGGTTTGTATCGACAATGAAGGGAAAACCATCGGCAACCAGGTCATGCGCCGCCTGCCCCGCCCCATCACCACCCAGAAACTGCGTCTGCGCATCACGGGCAGCCAGGCCACGCCCTGCATCTCGGAATTCTCCCTCTTCCGCCAGCCCGCGGGCGCCGTACGGCCCTCCATTTTCCGCCGCGGAGACAACCTTATCATCATCGCGGACGGCAAAAATAAAATCCTGTACACGACGGACGGCAGCGAACCCAAGGCAGGATCTCCCGTTTACAGCCAGGGTGCTAAATTTACGAAGTGCGGCACTGTCAAAGCCCGCTGCCAATTCTCCAACGGTAAACTGGGCCCCGTCAGCCAGGCCAAATTCGGCATCAGCAAAACCGGATGGAAAGTGAAAACCGCCACATCCGGAAATGCGGCGGCGGCCATCGACGACAACCCGGAAACCTCCTGGCTAGCCAAGGCGGAAGCGCCTCAATCCTTTGTGGTGGATATGGGAAAACCGTACCAGGTTTCCAGCTTCTCCTACCTTCCCAGACAGGATGGGAAAACCTCCGGCATGACGGATAAATACCAATTTGAAGTAAGCGCGGATGGGAAGAACTGGACGAAAGCGGCGGAAGGGGAATTCTCCAATCTGCGCGCCAACCCCATTGAGCAATCCATTAATCTCAAGAACGTGAATGAACCCGTGCGTTATTTCCGCTTCATCGGCACCAGATCTCTGGACGGCAACAGCGCCTCCGCCGCGGAAATAAACGTTTTCGGCACTCCCGCAGACAAATAAAACCTCCCAGGCTTTCCCCACCAGGGCATTCCGGTTTTTACGGCCGGAATGCCTTTTTTGCGGCACGAATTCATTTTTGCGAAACAGGTTCCGACACAAACTGGCATCAAAACAAGCAGGAGAATATAAGCCGGAATTCCTCCCAACTCATCCTGCAGCGCTTCAGCAGGCTGGGAATATCCCGTATATTGCCGCAACGGCCAAAGGGTCAAAGAGACGGTCCGGCATGGCTGCATCTTCAGACCCAGCGATATGCGGAACATATTGAAATCGGCAAGAGCCCTGCAACCCCATACCAACGGCAGGCCCCCGGGAAAAACGCCTGCTTCCTGAAATCAGCCACGATATCATCTCCAGAAGGTTCTGTTCCGTCTCCTGTCTGTATAGACAATCTTCTTATCGTCTGGAAACCCGGCACTTTCCTTACATCGTAAAATCTATTTTAAGCAAACAACGGACAGAACCGGTCAACTCGGCAGGAGATTTCCGTAAAACAGAAGATTTCCTTTTCAAAAATCAGGCATGAAAAAGGGCGCATCCGAAAGGATGCGCCCTGTACAAAATCATACTGCCGGCAAACTTATTCCTGGCCGCTGAAATCGGGCGTGAGGATCAGGAACTGGTCGCTGATGTCCTTGCCCCTTCTCTTGGGAATGAAGGTATCCTGAAGGTTGTCGTTGTCGTCCAGTTCCAGAGTCTTGGCGCTCTGGGCAGTCGTGAAAATCAGAACCTTGCCACGGAAGCTTTCCGGGTCGAAACGCACGGCATTGCCGGCCACAACGGTGCTGCCGTCTTCACCGGGAAGCACGGAAGTGACCATCAGGGGATATTCCCCTACGGAACTTCCAATACCTACCTTCTTGTTATTGTCGCCCTTGCGCATGACATAGGAAATGCCCACTTCACCGGGGGTCAGGGCCTGTCCGTCGTAAATTTCGCCGTTGGGAGTAACGGTGGAACCGCCGGAAGGAGTCTGAACCTTGGCGTAGAAGTTGCTTTCGGAAACAGACTCATTGCCCAGAAGCTGGCGGAAATAGTCATTGGAAGTATCGCCCTGAAGCGCGCCCAGGCCGCTCATGTAATTATGCTGGGCCACAACGCGGTCGGCAGTGATGTCATCGGGGAAATTGCCCAGTTTGCTGTTGGCCTTGAACTCGTTCATCGCCACACCCACGTTCTTCATGTTGGTCAGGGCCTGCATCTGGTCGCCTTTGTTGATCTGATTCAGAATAGGACCATATGCCACGGAAGCCAGCAGGGCGATAATGGCAATGACAACCAAAAGTTCAATCAGGGTAAACCCCCTGCGTAACTGGCGTGTTGCAAAAGATACTTTCATTGTTGGATATGATGGAATGTTTACAGTTTAAGAAAACCGTACGTGGTTATCTATGTTCGTTTCTACTATTAACGCGATTTCCCAGTCAGGACAAGCATATTCTCATAAAAATCTTGGCCCTGCAAGGGCGTGAAAACTCCGCCTCCGCCCCCCTTGCAAAAGGCCCGGGCCCCCCCGGGCCACAGGGGAAATTCCTACCTGCCGCTGCCGAAAAAGGAACTCAACCCTTCCAAAGCTCCGGCGTCCGGCCTGTCCTCCTCGGCAATCACCTGCCGCTGGAGTTCTGCAATCTCTTCCAGCCCCTTGCGGCCTAATTCCAGCATCCTGTTCATCTGGTCAGCCGTGAACACGGCCTCTTCACCGGAACCCTGCACCTCCACAAACTCTCCCTGGTCGGTCATCACCAGATTCATGTCCACTTCCGCATCCTTGTCCTCCACATAGCAGAGATCCAGCAGAGCCTCTCCCCCCAGTATTCCCACGGATACGGCGGAAACCAGCCTCTTCATGGGAGACTCCGCCAGTTTTCCTTCCGCGACAAGCTTGTTTACGGCAATGGCCAGAGCTACGGAAGCCCCGGTAATGGAAGCGGTGCGGGTACCGCCATCAGCCTGTAAGACGTCGCAGTCCACCCAAATCGTGCGCTGGCCAATCTTGCCCAGATCCACGGCCGCCCTCAGAGAACGGCCGATCAGACGCTGGATCTCGCTGGAACGTCCGTCCAGTTTCCCCGCCGTAATATCCCGGCGTTTACGGTCAAGCGTGGAATAGGGAAGCATGGAATACTCCGCCGTCAGCCATCCTCCCTCCACACGCTGAACCTTCATC
This sequence comes from Akkermansia muciniphila, assembly GCF_030848305.1. Lineage (NCBI taxonomy): Bacteria > Pseudomonadati > Verrucomicrobiota > Verrucomicrobiia > Verrucomicrobiales > Akkermansiaceae > Akkermansia > Akkermansia muciniphila. The sequence continues at coordinate 504,785 of NZ_CP114598.1, forward strand.
CAGCGGGGCACATCCTCCTCAATCGTAACGGCGCAAATCACCTTGGTGCGTCCGAAAGTCACCAGCACGGAAGCCGTGGCATTCGGGGCAATACCCGTTTCAAAGCTGATCGGACGCAACTGGTCCACAAGTCGTTTATCCTGACGTTCCATGCGGGGAATCATGACGGATGCCGTCATCTTTTTCAAATGGAAAGATGGAATTCCCCTTCCAAACAGCTAATATCCCTCCCATGAAACACCCTCGCACCCGTGTGGCCGTCATTGACGTGGTGGCCCTTTCCCTCCAGATGATGGAACACATGCCGCGGTTCTCCGCCTGGGCGGGGGAGCGGAGCGTTTCCTCCTTCCCTCCGGCCTTTCCGGCCCTCACCTGTTCCGCCCAGAGCACCTACGTGACAGGGCTTTCCCCGCGGGAGCACGCCATTCCCGGCAACGGATGGTACAACCGGAACATGTGTGAAATCCAATTCTGGAAGCAGTCCAACAAGCTGGTGCAGGGCCCGCGCCTCTGGGAGAAACTGCGTGAACGGTACGGCTCCGGCTTCACCTGCGCCAAACTTTTCTGGTGGTACAATATGTATTCCACGGCGGACTGGACCATCACGCCGCGCCCCATGTACCCGGCGGACGGCCGCAAAATCTTCGACATTTACACCCAGCCCATGGAACTCCGGGAAACCATTAAAAAGGACCTGGGAGAATTCCCCTTCCCCACCTTCTGGGGCCCCATGGCAGGGATCCGGTCCTCCCAATGGATAGCGGACTCCGCCCGGTGGATAGAACGGAAACACCGCCCTGACCTCAGCCTCATCTATCTGCCCTATCTGGACTATGACCTTCAGAAATTCGGTCCATCCTCAACTCAGGCGGCCCATGCGGCGGAGGCTATGGACGGTCTTCTCTGCGACTTGATCGACTTTCTGGAACGGGAAGGCGTCACCCCCCTCGTCCTCAGTGAATACGGCATTTCCGACGTATCCCGCAGCATTGCCCTCAACCGCATCTTCCGGGAACGGGGCTGGATCACCGTCAAACCGGAAATGGGTACGGAAATGCTGGACTGCGGCGCCTCCCGCGCCTTTGCCGTGGCGGATCACCAGACTGCCCATATCTACATCAATGATCCTTCCGTAAAAGAAGAAGTGAAAGCGCTGCTCTCCGCTACCCCCGGAGTGGAAGAAATCAGGGAAACGGACTTCTCCGGCCTTTCTTTCACGGCTCTGGAACGCCTGCCGGAATTCACCGCCGTCGCGGCCCCGGACGCATGGTTCACCTACTATTACTGGCTGGATGACACCAAGGCGCCGGACTTCGCCCGCTGCGTGGACATCCACCGCAAACCCGGCTATGACCCCGCGGAAATGTTCTTTGATCCGGACCTTGCCTTCCCCATGTTCCATGCCGCCGCCTTTCTGCTGAAAAAAAAGCTGGGGTTCCGCGCCCTGATGAAAGTTATCCCCCTCAACGGAGACCAGGTGAAAGGCTCCCATGGCAGAGACCGGGTGCCTGCAAACCAGCAGCCCGTGTTCATCGGCCCGGCCTCCCTGCCGAAAATTCATGCCGCTGAGGATGTCCATCAAGCCATCCTCTCCGTCTTTGAAAAAGAATAATGACGGGAAGGGACGCCCTGTCAGCAGACATCCGGACAGGAATCATACTCCATACAAAGAAATTTCCCGCAACGGATGCCGTTCCGCAAAAACAGGGCTTCCACGCCTGGGAAACCGTAGCGTTCTCCCCATCCGCTCCAACACGACATGATTATTCCTTCACATCGCTGTTTCACTCCGCAACCCTAGCAATAAGGGACAGGAGCCTTCACCGCTATCCCACTCATTCGCTACCCCCGCCCTGTCAGAGCAAACGTTTCAGCAGGGGTTCCATATCCATGTAATCCTGCCCATGAATCAGTTCGCCGAGAATGGGCGCATCGGAAAACTCCTCTACCATGCTCCTGTTCGTCACGCAGGCAGTATCCCATTCCTCTTTCACATTATTAAACACGATGCCCAGGCATTCCAAGCCGCGTCTCTTGATCGCATTCAGCGTCAGCAGGGCATGGTTGATGGCCCCCAGCTTGTTGCCTATCACCAGAAGAACAGGCAGCTTGAAATCCGCAGCCATGTCGCTGAAATTCCGTCCGGGGCCAATGGGTACTTCCCAGCCCCCCACCCCTTCCACCAGCACGCATTCATGTGCGGCGGACAGCGCGTCATAAGCGTTCCGGATAACCTCTTCATCCACCTGCGTATTCTCCAGCCGTGCGGCTACATAGGGACATGTGGCATTCCTCAAAAAAACGGGATTCAGTTCATTCAGCGTCAGCCCCTTTGGCCCGGCTTCACGCAGAAGGCGGGCATCCTGCCTGTCTCCGCAGGCCACGGGCTTGAACCCGGCGGCATTAATGCCCGCCTCTCTTAAAGATTTGACGATCAGGCAGCTCACATAAGTTTTCCCGACTTCCGTATCGGTACCGGTAACAATGAAATTCCTCATAACGATAAATATTCAGGGATGGGATCTTCTAATCTCCTCAAGCTGCCCGCGGGTGGACACGCCGTCATTCGTAGTCACCCAGTGATTAATGAAAGACCAGATAATCACGGCCAGCACCAGACAGAACAGCTTGGCCGGCCAGTTAAGCAATAGCAGTTTTTTCATTGGAAGAAGAAATATTCAGCAGTTCCTCAAGACGCCCCTTCAACTGTTCCGGAGTCAGGTTGCGTTCCAGTTTCCCGCCTACGGCCAGGGCGATAGCCCCCGTTTCCTCGGACACCACCACCACCACGCAGTCGCTCTCCTCAGACATGCCCACGCCCGCGCGGTGGCGCAGCCCCAGGGTGCGGTCGCTCATTTCCTTCTGGGAAACCGGGAACACGCAGGCAGCAGCGGAAATGCGGTCGCCGAAAATTACCACGCCTCCGTCGTGAAGGGCCGTCTTGGTATGGAAAATCGTCAGGGCCAGCTCCGGAGAAAAAATGGCGTCCAGCTTCACGCCGGAATCCTCAATAGGCTTCATGCTGATGCTCCGCTCAAAAGCGAACAGGGCGCCGAACCGCTGGTTGGAAAGCTTGCTTACCGCCTTGCAGAAATTATCCAGGAAATCTACCCGCTGAAGCTTGGCGAAGGAAGAGAAAAACGGGTGGCTTCCCAGCTTTGCCAGCCCTACGCGCAGCTCCGGCTGGAAAATCACCACCAAAGCCAGCGCCAGACCGGGGGCGAAAATGCGCGTCAGTATCCATGAAATAACATTGAGCTGAAAGAAAAAGGCCAGCACCACCAGGGCCAGAAAGCAGGCGAACAGCCCCACCATAATGCGCGCGCCGCGCGTTGCGTGGAAAGCGCGGTAAATCTGGTATAGGAACACCCACAGGATGAAAATTTCAACGATCGCCCGGAGCGTATCCTTGATCACAATCCAGTCCCACATGCCCAACAAGCTACACAACAACCCACCCGAATGCAATACCGATCCTCTCGCGTTGCCGGAAGGCGCCGGGAATTTACCGTTCATCTCAATTCCCCAAATCTGAAAACATCCCTGTACGTTCCGGAGACAGATAGAAGCTCTCAAAAAAAAGAACGGCTCTTTGGGAAACAAATAATAACAATAAGCAAAAATCGGATTAAATTAACGATGTAAATCCGCATAAAGCAAGACTTCAAAAAACAGGGATTTTCCCCGGCTCTGCGCATGAGCTTGCGACGGATACGCTGAAAAAACAAACACGAAAATAATACCGCAAAATGATAACAGTCGAACAATTGAAAGGAGCAGGAAAAATCTGGCTCGCCTGGGTGAAACTTCAAGATAGGGATCCTGCTGAAGTTACGCAAATATTTGAACAAATTAAAGGGAAACTGGATATAAAATTGGGAAGAGGCTGGCAAAAATATGACCCGGTAATAAAAAAAGGAAGGCCCCAATCCTATAAAAAACTCTTTCAGGAATTGGATAATGACAGCCAGGAATCTGCAAATGCATTTATCAAATATTTCAATGAGGGAATCCCGGAAGACGCTCCTGTATCACCAGCCATACACCTCATTCTCATCTTATGCGTCTGTGAAGTAGGACGTGGATACGGACAGGCGCCGGACAATATGCTGACTTATGCACACGATCTCATTGATTACCCCAATCTCACATGGAGCTCACTGCTGGACACAGCGGGAAGTTCCCCGGATTTCGCATTTCTAGGCAAAGGTGATTCCGACGAAGACTACAGGGAATAATGTATGATCGCCGTCATCGGCAGAAGAGACAGCGGCAGACGGGCCCGGACAATTTAGAAACATAGGCGTCCCTTCCTATCTGCCGTCTGTCTCAATCCTGCGGAAGTCAGAAGTTGGAGCACCAGCTTTTGACTTCCGCCATTTTCGGGCCAAAACCTGGCCGCCGTCATGATGCCGGACTCCTTTCTTTTCCGGAACCCGAACTGCCATCAGCAGGGAGACCGTCCGGAAACGCCGGATTACCGCTGCATAGCACAGGTGATCCGGGGAATGTTCCAGGCCGCCCTGCATCTTGCGGCGGACATCAAATAATAACGGTAGGCACTCCCTACGCCCGGCAGCCTCAGACGGCCTGCCCGTCCATAATCGTAATAATGCGGTCCCCTCTCCTTGCCAGATGTTCGTCATGCGTCACAATCACCAGCGTTTTGCGGGACTCGTCCGCCAGGCCGAATAAAAGATCCAGCACCTCCGCTCCGTTCTTCCGGTCCAAATTTCCGGTGGGTTCATCCGCAAAAATAATGGGGGCGTCGTTCGCCAGGGCGCGGGCAATTGCCACGCGCTGCTGTTCCCCGCCGCTCAGCTCGCTGGGCAGATGGTTCAGGCGGTGGGACAAGCCCACGCGCTCCATCAGTTCCCTCACATATTCCACTCGCGGCCTCCGGCCGATGGAGGAAGCCAGACAGGCGTTTTCCAGTGCCGTCAATTCCGGCATCAGCAGGTAATTCTGGAAAATAAACCCCATGTTCCGGTTCCGGAACACGGACCGGGCCGTGGCGGACAAGGCGTAAATGTCCGTACCGTCAATCATTACCTTTCCCTCTTGAGGCGTTTCCAATCCGGCCAGCGTATACATCAGCGTGGTCTTTCCGGCCCCGCTGGGTCCGCACAGGAACACCTTCTCTCCGGCGGCGATGTGCAAATCCACCCCATGCAGGATTTCAATGGACTTCTTGCCGATGGAATAGCTGCGGTGGAGGTTGGCGGCGGTAATCACGGGGCGCAGTATAAGAAAATCCTCTCCGGATTAAAGTTCTATGTTGTCAATAAGACGCACGTCTCCGAAATAGACGGCTGCGGCCATCAGGGCCGGCTTCCGGTTCACTGCCAGCGGCTGCATGGTCTCCGCATCCACAATCTCCAGATAATCGATGCTCGTGCCGGGCACCCCTTCAATCATGGCGGCGGCATGCTCCTTCACTTTGGAGACGTCCCCTCCGGCCTGGAACTCGTCCCGGGCCTGAAGCATGGCCTGCCGTATTACCACGGCCTGTTCCTTCTGCTCCGGCGTCAGACGGGCATTCCGGGAGGAATAAGCCAGCCCGTTACTGTGCCTTACAATCTCCGCCCCGTGAATGCGCACCGGAAAATCCAGGTCGCGCACCATGCGGCGGATAATCGCAAGCTGCTGGTAATCCTTCTTGCCGAAAATGGCGTCCGTGGGCTGCACCAGGTTAAACAGCTTGGCAAGCACCGTGCAGACGCCGGAAAAATGCCCCGGGCGGGACGCGCCGCACAATGTTGCGGACAAAAAGCCTTCTTCCACGGAAATGCTGCGTTCTCCGGCATACATTTCTTCAGAAGCAGGGGAAAACACATAATCCACGCCTGCTCCTTCGCACACCTCCAAATCCTTTTCAGGAGTCCGGGGATAAGTCTGGAGGTCGGAGGAATTGTTGAACTGGATAGGATTGACGAAAATACTGGCAACCACTACGCCATCCTCCCCGGCCAGTTTGCGCGCCTGTTCCAGCAGAGCGCGGTGTCCGGCGTGGAGAGCCCCCATTGTAGGGACGAGAACCACATGGTCATGCTTGCGGTGATGCTTGAGGAGGGCAGCTCTCAACTGGGCCTTGGTGGAAAATGTTTGCATGCGCCTAAAGTGGCCCCATGATGACAAAAGTTCAATCCTGAAATATTGCTAGAAGGTTGACGCATGCCATTCCACATGTAAACTGGTAAAGTCAGAAGACGCTAAAAATTATGAGATTCTTCAAAACAGCATTAGGTGTATCAGCAGCAATGGCATTAAGCGCCACGGCCAACGCTGAACTGAAGGTAGCGACGGTGGATGTGCAGAAACTCTTCGCTGACTACTACAAGACCCATGAAGCCCAGGCGGAAGTAGACAAGGCTGCCCAGACGGTGCAGGAAACCAACAATACCCGCGCGGAAACCATCAAGAAAATGGAAGCGGACTTCAATGATATGGTCAAAAGGCTCCAAGATCCCATGCTGAATGAAAAGGACAAAAAGGAGCTGGAACAAAAAGCCCAGATCAAGCGCCAGGAAGTCATTGCGCTGGAACAGGAACGCCGCGGATTTGTGGAACGCCAGCTTAAATCCCTTCAGGAACAAATGAAAGTGCGTTCCGCCAAAATCATGGGGGAAATCACAAAAATCACGGAAGGCATCGCCACCCAGGGCAACTATGACCTCGTTCTGGACAAAAGCGCCCAGGCCCTCCGGTCCAACCAGGTATTCGTTTACACGAAGCCCGGCATGGACATTACCCCTGCGGTGATGAAAGAACTCAACAAGGACGCCCCCAAAGGGTTTGACCCCACCAAGAAAAAGACCCCGGCCGCTCCCGCCGCTCCCGCGGCCCCGGCCAACTAACCCTTGACATTACCCCCGGGAAGGCGGAATCATATACCCATGAAGCTTACACTTGAAGCCGTGGCCGCCCTCACCGGGGGAAAAATCCTTTCCGGCGACCCCGAACTGACTGTATTCGGGGTCGCTTCCCTTCTTGACGCATCCCGCGAGGAAGCCTCCTTCCTTGGCAACGAAAAATACTTCCAGGACTTCCTGAACACCTCCGCCGGAATCGTGCTGGTGCCTCCGGGTCTGCCTGCGTACCCGGAACATGCCGCATTCGTGGAAGTGGACAACCCCTCCATGGCATTCAACGCCCTGGTGAAATACTTCATGGCTTCCGCCTACCGGTTTACCCCCGGAATTCATCCTACAGCCATTATCGACCCCACGGCCAGCTTCAACCCGGACAAAATCCATGTAGGAGCCTATACCTACATCGGCGCTCACTGCGTAATCGGAGACGGAACGGACATCGGCAACGGCTGCGATATCGGAGACGGCGTCTCCATGGGGGAAAACTGCCGCCTGCATGCCCACGTAACTATCAGGGAACGCTGCAAACTCGGTAACCGGGTAACCATCCAGCCCGGAGCCGTCATCGGTTCCGATGGGTTCGGTTTCCTGATGGGAGACAATGGGCGCTATGTGGGCATTGACCAGGTGGGCATTGTGGAACTGGGGGATGACGTGGACGTAGGAGCCAACACCACGATTGACCGCGCCAGATTCGGCCGCACCATTGTGGGGGAAGGCACCAAAATAGACAACCTGATCCAGCTCGGTCACAACGTCGTTGTCGGCAGGCATTGCATCATCGTCGCCCAATCCGGCATAGCCGGCAGCACCAAAGTGGGGGACTACGCCACCATTGCCGCCCAGGTCGGCATCTCAGGACACCTCAAAATCGGTTCCAAATCCACGCTAGGAGCCAAAACGGGAGTCCTCTCGGACATTCCGGAAAACTCTACTTACTGGGGCATGCCGGCTTTCCCCTACAAGGACGCCACCCGCCAATACGCTGCCCTCAAAAAACTTCCGGCATTGATTAAAGAAGTCCGGGCGCTCAAAAAAGAGTTGGATTCTTCCGGCAAATAACGGGCATCATATCGTCTGAACGCTCGGCCCTCACCTCCGCGTTTCTGTCTTCCGCCGCTTCAGGCCTGTCCGGTCCCCCAGCGGCGGTGCAGAAACCGTTCCAGAGGAGAAAACAGAATCTTGTCGGACAGCAGCCCAATCACCACAATCACGAACATAATGCCTACAACCTGGTTCATCGCGTTCAGCTCGCGGCCGAAATGCAGCAGTTGCCCCAATCCGAACCCGGTCAGGATGGGAACAAAAATTTCCGCAGCCATCAGGGAACGCCAGGCAAAAGCCCAACCCTGCTTCATCCCGCTCACGACAAACGGAGCGGAAGCGGGAAGCGTCACATGGACCAGGCAATAAATGGGGCCTGCGCCCATGGTGCGCGCCGCACGGGCGTAAATGGGCGGCACGTTCCGCATGCCGTTGGCCGTAGCCAGGATTACGGACCACAGCGTCCCCATAATCACCACGAACAGCATAGCCCCTTCCGTCTGGCCGAACCACAGGGTCGCCAACGGAACCCAGCACACGCTGGGCAAAGCCTGGAAGCCCAGGGAAACCAGCCCCAGGGTATTCTGGATAAGCTGGAAACGGGAGCACAGCATGCCCAGGGGAATTCCCGTCACCAGGCCTATTCCATACCCCATTACCAGCCTTTTCACGGTAATCCACGAAGCCTCCTCCAAAGACCCGTCCTGAAATGAAGAACGCAGATACTCCCACACTTCCAGCGGAGAGGGAAACAAATAAGGCTTCCAGACCCTCAGGTTGCTCAAATACTGCCATGCCCAGACCACGAGAATGAAAAACACGAGCGAACAGGCGTGAGCTCTCCACTTGGACCATTTATTCCGGTTCATGCCGTGGCTCCTTTCAAATCACGGGTGATGCGGGCGGACAATTCCGCCAAACCGCTGCTGTTGATATCCCTGGGATGAGGAAAATCCACGAAATACTCCTCACAGATGCGCCCCGGATGCGGAGTAAGCAACACCACGCGATCCCCCAGGCACACGGCCTCGCGCATATTGTGCGTAACGAAAACAATCGTCATGCCGCAGCGCAAATGAATCTCCTGAATATCCTGATAAAGCTGTTCGCGGGTCATGGCGTCCAGGGCGGCAAAAGGCTCGTCCATCAGCAAAATGCGGGGGCTGGCAGCCAGGGCGCGGGCAAGCGCCACGCGCTGCTTCATCCCGCCGGAAAGTTCATGAATATGAGCATGGGCGCACTCTTTCAGCCCCACCAGTTCCAGATTCTTCTCCGCCATGGCGAGCCGGTCACCCCGAGTCAGTCCGGGCGTCAGCTTCAAGCCGAACATCACGTTTCCCATCACGTCCAGCCACGGAAACAGGGCGGACTCCTGGAACATCACGGTGCGGTCCCGTCCGGGCCCTTTCACAGGCTCCCCGTCCAGCTCCACCACCCCGGAAGAGGGGAACTCCAGCCCCGCAATAATATTCAGCAGGGAAGTCTTTCCGCACCCGCTGGCTCCCACCAGGCACACGAACTCGCCCCCCCTGATATTCAAATTAATGTCCTCCAGAGCCACCACCTTTCCGCGCCTTCCGTCAAACACCTTGCTCACGCCCGCAATACGGAGCTTGCAGCCTCCGGGGCCGCAATGTTCTGCACCCGCAATCATCTTCCGCCCTCCTTCACCATGGTCAACTGTTCCTCAGCCGCATCCGGCGCTACCAGGCCGCCTACATCCGGGACCTCTTTCATAAACCCGGCCTGATGGGCGTCCTGCACAAACTGCCGGAGCTTGGGAATGGAAATCCTGTCCTTGATGACGATGCTTTTCCAGGCCTCTGCAATCAATGCCGGATCTATTCTGGAATGCGTCAGCTGCTCCAGTTCCCTGACCACGATTGACTGGGCCTCCTCCGGATGCAGCCTTATCCATTCGTTCAGCTCCGCATGCGCCTGCACCAGGGCTTTCGCCACCTCCGGCTTTTCCCTGAGAAACTCAGCTCCGCATACCAGCACGGTCGCGATGGATTCTTTCTCGTCCACCAGCACCCTTCCTCCCGCCGTCATCACCAGGCGGCTCACCCACGGCTCCACCGTCCACGCGCCGTCCAGCTTGCCCTGCCGGAACAGGCTGAGCTGTTCGGGGTTGGGAGTCGGCAGAATCGTCACGTCCCCGCCGCGCTGCGTCACATGCAGGCCGCCGCGGGAAAACCAGGCGCGGGCGGAAACATCCTGCGTATTCCCCAGCTGGGGGGTCGCAATCACCCTGCCGCGGAAATCCGCAGGCTCCTTCAGCGTGGAATCCTTCGGAACCACCAGGGCGGCTCCTCCTTCCACGGCTCCGGCAATCATCCTGATATCCTCCCCTCGGGAACGCACAAACGCGTTAATGGCCGGGCTGGGCCCCACGTAAGCCAATTCCACGGAGCGGGCGAACACGGCCTCCATGGCGCTGGGGCCCGCATTGTACACGTACCAGTTGATCCTGACGTCCTTTCCGGTGGCCTCCTTCAGCCGTTCTTCAAACCACCCCTTCCCCTGCCGGGAAAAATGATGCGCCACCAGGCCCTGCACATGCGTCACATTGGGAAAATGACCGAAATTCAATTCCACGACGTTAGGATCATCCTTCTCCTTCTTTCCGCAGGAAACAGCCAGCAGGCAAAAAAACAGAACCGGTAAAATCGTCAGGAATCTGGAACAGGGCATAAGAAAAAAGAATGGGGTACTGAGTCACAGCTGTTTTTCTGCGGCCTTTCAGGCGCCGACTAACAAAAAGAGACGCCCGCGGCAGGAATCCGAAGGCAGCAACTTTGTCACAATGTGGACAACAAAAATGCCCGTTTTGTTGAAAAAAAAGCCCGTCTCCGGACCTGAACCGGGCTCTATTGACAAACCTGTCCGTTCCCGTTACAAAAACTCCATTCCCAACCCGCCTATGCAGTTCCTCTCCAACCAGCACTCATCCGGATCATGGCTGGGCCTTCCTCCGGATGAAGAACGTCCGGTAAGCCGGGCCGTCAGGTACCGCTGCATTTTTCTGACGCTCCTGTATTGGGCTGTTCTTTCCGCCATTCCCCAAGGAGCGGACTGCCTTGCAACGATAGAAACCGATATCCCCCTTTGGATGGGAACGCTGGAACTGACGCCCTTCCTGCTGGTGCCGGCCTTCCTGTTCCTGGCGGTGCGAACGGGAGCCCAGTGGAGAGCCCTGATGATGACCGTATATATGGGACTGTTCCTGAACCTGCTGATGAACCTGGCGCTTCCCGCAGGCGCTATGTGGGGCGACCTCCCCGCATCCGGCCCCTACGGTACGCTTGTCTGGCCCGGAGGGAACCGGGAGTGGCTGGTTACGCTGCCCCGTTTCCCGCAATTCTGGGCTCTCGTCATCTATGTCTTCCTCTCCGGCAGCGGGGCTCCGCCCCTGCTTCGCGCGCTGTCCCTGGCCTGGTGGTTCCTGCTCTGCGTGGCCCCCGTGAACACGGGCATGGTGGGGTACGCGGACATCCTGGGGCCGCTGGTCATCATCGCCCTCATCCTCGGCTGCATGCACCTGGCGGAAAAACGATTCTCCCGGCAATGATTCTTCCCGGGAGAGTCATTCCCGGCCTACAGCCTTGCCGCTACTTCCTCCAACGTCTCCACACGGGCTGTGGCGAGGGTGGAAACATCTTCCGTAGAAAACAGGAAATTGCGGCCCACTCCAGCGGCAAGAGCCGCCCGGATATCCCGTTCCCGGTCACCTACGGACACGCAGGCTTTCATATCCAGCCCATGCGCGGCGGCAGCCTTCAGAAACAGGCCGGGATTCGGCTTCCGGTCCGGATGCCCGTCATCCGCGCTGGGACAGTAAAACACATCTGCAATCTCCGCGCCGGACGAACGGAACACCCCTCTCATATATTCCGTCAGCCGTTCAAAGTCATCTTCGGAAAACATGCCGCGTCCTATGCCGGACTGGTTGGTCACCACCAGCACCTGGTACCCCTTCTCCTTAGCCTGGCGGCAGAGATTCAGAATTCCGGGCACCAGACGAAAATCCTCGATGCGGTGCACATATCCGCCATCCACATTAACCACGCCGTCCCTGTCCAGAAACAAAGCCTTACCCGCCATATATCTCCCGTTCAACCAGTTCGCAAACCAGATGCCCCACTGCAATGTGCATCTCCTGAATGTTGTTCGTGGCCTCGGAAGGAACGGCAATACAGAAATCCGCAGCTTCTTTCATCTCGCCCCCTCCGCGGCCCGTCAAAGCTACAGTCCGGACGCCCATCCGGTGCGCCTGCTCCATCGCCAAAACGATGTTCCGGCTGTTGCCGCTCGTGGAAAGCCCCACCAGAAGATCCCCGGGGCGGCCCACTCCCTCCAGCTGCCTGGAAAATACCGTCTCATATCCGTAATCATTACCCACGGCGGTCAGGATGGAGGTATCCACCGTCAGGGCCAGCGCATTCATGGCGGGACGGTTCAGTTTGTAGCGCCCTACCAATTCGGCGGCCAGATGCTGGGAATCCGCGGCGGAGCCCCCGTTGCCGCAAAACATGATCTTATTCCCGGCCCTGAGGGTATCCGTGCAAATGCGGGCGACCTGCTCAATATCCCCGGCCATGGAAGCCAGGGTTTTGAAATTATCCGCTATCCCTAAAATCTGGTTCCTGATGTATTCGCTCATTCCGGGCTGCTTTTCATGCGGTTGATGATATTGGTAGAGGAAAAGCCCTCCAGGCGGGGAAGTTCCAGAGCCTGCCCCCCATAAGCTTTCACGAACTGGCCTTCCGGCCAGCATTCCAGGGGATATCCCTCTTTGGCAATCACGTCCGGACGCAGCTTCTCAATCAGCGGCAGAGCCGTATCTTCATCAAACGGCACTACGTAATCGACAAAATCCAGGGACGCCAGCAGCAGAGAACGCATCTCCTCATTATTAATCGGCCTGTCCTCGCCCTTCAGCCGCTTGATGGAGGCGTCCGTATTCAGCCCTACAAAAAGCACGTCGCACGCTTCACGCGCCTTCATAAAGGAATGCATATGCCCCAGGTGGAGCAAATCAAAACAACCGTTCGTAAACCCAACCACCTTCTTTTCCCGGCGGAAACGCGCCGCCAGCTCCGCCGCGGCCTCCGGCGTCAGGATATTGTCGCGGTGATGCCAGGAAGGCGTCCGGATATCCTTCTCCTTCAGAGCCTTCTTCAACTCCGTTCCGGTCACGCTGGCCGTTCCGAATTTGCCCACTACGATGCCGGCGGCCACATTGGACACGACCAGAGCGTCCGGCACCGCGGCTCCGGCAGCCAGCGCCGCGCCCAGACTGGCAAGGGAGGTATCCCCCGCGCCGGACACGTCAAAAACCTCCCGGGCCTCCGTAGGAATGCAGACAAAATCGGCAGGGTTGGAGGAAGGAATGAAAATCATGCCGTGTTCGCTCAGAGTAACAATCAGATTCTCAATGCCGAATTCGGAAAACAGCCTTTGCGCCCCCGCCACGGCATCCCGTTCCCACCCGTCCATGGCTGGATTGAGCGCCACGCCGGTAGCTTCCTGGAACTCCTTCATATTGGGTTTTACCAGCGTGGCCCCCCGGTAGCGGGAATAGTCCGCTCCCTTCGGGTCCACGATGACGGACTTGCGCGCGGCACGGCACCGGGCAATCACCTCCGGGGTGGTACGTCCGTCAAACAGGCCTTTCCCATAATCGGATAAAAGGACAAGATCCGCCTCCGGCAAACAGGCATCCACCCGTTCCAGAAAACGGGAAGCCAGCTCCGGCTCCATGTTCAGCGGCTGTTCCTGATCCGCTCTCAGCAAATGGTGCTTGCCCGCCACAAAACGGATCTTCACGGTCGTCTCATACCCCTCGCGCACCACCAGCTCCGGAACGCAGTGCGTCTCTTCCAGAAAACGCCTTACCTGCCGCCCATGGTCATCATCCCCGACCACGCTGATAAAGGTGGTGCGGCATCCCAGCGCGCACAGATTGGACACGACATTGCCCGCGCCTCCCAGCATGCGCGTCTCCCGGTCCATCTTCATAATGGGAACCGGGGCCTCCGGGGAAATACGGCTGACGCTCCCATACAGGAACTTATCCAGCATTACGTCCCCGATGCAGAGAATCCGCACCCGGGAAAATCCGTCAATCAATGTATGCAGCCGGTTCATGGGAGACGCCTCTTTCTACCACGCCCCCTGTTATAAGGCAAGGACAGTTGAACCGCGCTCTGGAACCGGGAAACGGGGCAACGCGGCCGCTCCCCGCCGTTCCGGACGGCAGAACTCTCATTCAGGAGCAAAAAATAGGTCAGTCATGATAAAAATCTTGACCTGTAAGCAGGAAAGCACTACCTATTGTCTCCCGTTCCCGGACGAATAGAAAAAGGAAAACAAATCATGCGTGAAGTTACCGTAAGAAAAGGTGAACCTATCGACCGCGCTCTCAAGCGCCTCAAAACAAAACTGGATGTTGAAGGCATTCTGGATGAAATGCGCCGCCGCCGCGCTTTTGAAACCCCGATGGACGAACGCCGCCGCAAGGCCCGTTCCGCCAGCAAGCGCAACAAGGTAAAATGGCGTTTCAGCAACAAGAGCGAAGAAACCGCTTCCGAAACCGCCGAAACACCCGCTTCCGCTCCTGAAGCTTAAAACAATATTGGTTCGGGAATAAGAACCCAATTTCCATGAGGGCAACCCTTTCTCAAGGTTTGCCCTTTTTGCTTCCCTCAGCACATGAATCAGTCAGCCCAGCTCTTCTCCCGCGCGCGTTCCGTTATCCCTGGCGGAGTCAACTCCCCGTCAGGGCCTTCCGCAATGTGGACGGGGACCCCTTCTTCGTTCAATCGGCCAAAGGAGCCTACATCACGGATGCGGACGGACGCCAGCTTATTGACTACATCGGCACATGGGGCCCGGCCATTCTGGGCCACGCTCCGCAACCCGTTCTGGACGCAGTACATGCCGCCGTGGACAGGGGTCTGGGCTACGGAATTCCTGCGCCGGCGGAAGTGGACATGGCGGAAATGATCACGGACATGGTGCCCTCCGTGGAAAAAGTGCGCATGGTCAACTCCGGAACGGAAGCGACCATGTCCGCCATCAGGCTGGCGCGCGGCTATACCGGACGCCGCAAAATCATCAAATTCATCGGCTGCTACCACGGTCACGTGGACTCCCTTCTGGTGGCGGCGGGTTCCGGAGCGCTCACCTTCGGAGAACCGGACAGCGCGGGAGTGCCCAGGGAAATGACGCAGCTCACCCTCACCGTGCCCTACAATGACCGGGAAGCAGTGAAAAAAGCCTTCGAACTCCATGGAAGCGACATTGCCGCCGTCATCCTGGAACCCTTCCCCGCCAATGCCGGACTCTACTTTCCGCAAAACGACTTCCTTCACTTCCTGCGGGAAATCACGCTCCGCCACGACGCCCTCCTCATCTTTGATGAAGTCATGACGGGCTTCCGGGTCGCTCCCGGAGGCGTGCAGCAGCTTTACGGCATCACTCCAGACCTTACCTGCATGGGCAAAGTCATCGGCGGAGGCCTCCCCGTGGGAGCTTTTGGAGGCCGCTCGGAAATCATGGACTGCCTCTCTCCGCTCGGCCCCGTGTACCAGGCGGGAACCTTGTCCGGCAATCCGGTCGCCATGGCGGCGGGATTGGCCCAGCTCCGGGAACTCCTGAAAGGAAACGCCTATGAACGCCTGGAACAGCTCGGAGCGCGCATGGAAGAAGGCATTCGCGAAGCCCTTAAAAAACACGGCAGAAATTACACCTTCCACCGTGCAGGCTCCATGTTCTGCCTCTTCTTCACGGAAGAGGAAGTCTATGACTTGGAATCCGCGCAAAAAGCTTCCAAAAAACTCTTCAAATCCTTCTTCTGGAACATGCTGGAACAAGGCGTCTACTTCGCTCCTTCCCCGTATGAAACGGGCTTTATCTCTACGGCCCATACGGAAGAAGACATTGACCGCACGGTGGAAGCCGTCCGCATCAGTCTCTCCAGGTTGGGTTGACATGCCCCTGATTTGAAGTGACAGCTCACTACCCTTCCCCTATAAGGACTTCATGAGACAAATGACAGGGACCATGCTGCTTCTGTCCTCAGCAGCCGTCATAGCCGCTCCCTGGACGCATGCGGAGGAAAAGACGATCCGGCTCACGGAAGCGGAACAGCAGGAAATCAAGACGGCCAACGAAAAACTGCTGGGCCTTACCCTTCGTTTCCTGCATGACTCCTGGCCGCTGGAAATCATGTTTCCCGGAGAAGCGCAGGAGGAATTCCACTCCATTCTTCAATGCCATCAGATGCTGGAACAATTCCGCCAGACCGGCAGCCTCCTGCTCCAGACGCCGGACCGCACTACGCCCCTGCATCTCTGCATTGCCCTGGGATTAAACCAGCTGGCCGTCCGGATGGTAGAAAAGGGCGCTCCCGTCAATGCTCAATCCATTTTCATGCATGACGGCACCAAAGAGCCGGGAGACACTCCCCTTACCTGGGCGTGCCTCTCAGGCCTCTATATGAATTCCACTGCAGAAGAAAGACTGCCGCTGGTGCACGCCCTGCTCAAACACGGCGCCGACCCGGACCTGCCGGGGCCCTGGGGCGTCACCCCGTTCATGTATTCCGCCGCCCTCAATGACTCCGATCCGGGCCAGGAAAAAATAGCGCTGGCGCTTCTGGACGCAGGTTCCCCGGATCTCAAGCGCAGAATGAACGCTCAGGCGCGCGGGGTCGGCTTCCTCAGCCTGTCCTCCGCCATTTACGAACGGCTCATCAAGGCGGGATGCGATGTTAACGAGCGCTTTTTTGAAAGCAAGCAATCACCCCTTCACCTGATCTGCACCAAGGAAAAACCGTCGGAACGCCTCATTCCGCTCATTGAACTTCTCATCAAGGCGGGAGCGGACCCCAACCAGCCGGATGTGGATGGCCTGACCCCGCTGATGGTCTGCAACTCTCCGGAAATAGCCGTTTGCCTCATGAATCACGGGGCCAATCCCTCCCTCCGCAACGATGACGGCCAGACAGCCTATGACTTCCATATGAAAAACGGTTATCCCTCCATTGCGGAAACCATCAAGCTCTGGCAGTCCAAACAGAAAAAAGGGGGCCCCGCCAAGTAGAACCGTCATCACGGACTTCACAGCCCGCCATTCTCCCCTTCTGGTTCGCGAAAAAAGGGAGGGTAACCGTTACGGCCCGGTTACGGGTCTGAAGCCTATCCCCGGAACTGCCGCGCTTCCGAAACCATGCAGGCAGCCCCCTCTGTTTCCTGTTATAAAAAAGCCGCTTCCCCAATTCAGGGAAAGCGGCTTTGAAAATCACAGGAAGGAAGAATTTATTCCTCCGCTTCAATGCCTTCGCCGATCATCTTGGGATCTTCCGGCATCTTGCCTGTCGTAAAGTAACCTTCAATTTCTTCCAGGGAACGCCCCTTGGTTTCAGGCAGGAAGAAGGTCACCGTAATGAAATACAGCACCGTAATGCCGCCCAGCGTAAAGAACACGCCGGAATAACCGCAGCTGCCCACCCACGGGAGGAAGGAACCGGCAATGACCGTGGAAACCAGCTGGTTGATCAGCAGGGCAATCGCCATACCGTTGGAGCGGATGCGGGCAGGCATCAGCTCGGACAGCGCCAGCCAGACGCATACGCCGGGGCCGGTGGCATAAAAAGCAATGAAGATGATGAAAAACGCAGTCACGCCCCAGCCCATGGAGGTATCCGGCTTTTCACCCAATTCCGCCTTCAGAATGGAAACGGGCTTCATGGCATAGCCGTCCTTGCCGTTCACCACCATTTTATTGGTGGAATCCGGAACAGCCTTGATCACGGCCAGGGAAGCCTTGTCCTCTTCCTTCTTGATATCCTTGGTATCCTTGGTCAGTTCGGAAAACTCTACGACGGAAAGCTGGGTGGAGGACCCCATCAGGAACTGGTACCAGGCGGGATTGGCTTCCGGCTGGTCATAGGTGATGATGAGCTGCATCCTGTTGATGTCCTTGTCGGCCATGCCGTTCTTGGCAAGGAGATTCTTGATGAAGGGGGAATCCGGAGTGCGTTCCAATTGAAGCGTGCGGATGGAACCCACATCCTTGCCCTGTTCAAATTCCTTCTGGACGGCAGGGCTCTGGGCGGCCAGCAGGGCGGCCACATCCGCAGTCACGTCCTTGCGGGCTTTTTCCACATTATTGAACAGGAACCCGGTGCCGAGAAGGCCGACTACAATGCCGGCCGTTCCGATTTTAAGCAGGAACTTGCGGCCCTTGCGGTCCACCAGCACCATGGCGACGATAGTCATCAAGCAGTTCACGACCTTGATGGTAAAGTCCGCCCAGTTGGCAGTAGTGCCTTCCAGACCTGCCTGCTGGAACACCTTTACGGAATAATTCAGCACGGAATTAATACCCGTAGCCTGCGTGAACGCCAGAACGAGCACCGCCAGAACAAAGGGATAGATATACTTGCGCTGAAGAAGAGACTCTCCGGAAGAACTCTGCTTCTTGAGTTCCTCCGCCTTCTGTTTTTCTTCCTCTTCAATGTGAACCATCTCATCAAACACTTCCTTGGCGCGGGACTCTCCGTAACTGCGCACCAGCACAGCCATGGCTTCATCCTTGCGGCCGCGGCGGAACAGGTAACGGGGAGATTCGCTCAAACGGAAGGAACCGAAAAACAGGAACAGGCCGGGAATGGCGCAAACCCAGAAAATAGCCTGCCAGGCCAGAACCTTGGCGGAAGTCAGCGATTCTTCGCTCGCGCCGGAATTTTCGACGCCGCCCACATAACTGGCGGCAAGCAAACCGACGACGGCGGCAAACACCAGGCCCACCGTCAGCAGGAACTGGAACATCCCCGTTCCCTTGCCGCGGGACTCGGCGCTCAGGCACTCGGCCAGATACAGCGGAACAACCACGCCCACAATACCGGCGCTGGCTCCCTGGAGAATACGGCCCAGCAACATAATGCCGAATACTTCCTGGGACAGGCAAATCACGGGAATACTTGCCGTGAACAAGGCGGCAGCCACGGTAATCAACGCCTTGCGTCCCATCTTGTCGGCCAGATAGCCCGCAAACAGGGAAGAAAGAACGCTGCCGAACAGCACAGCGGCCACCACCTGGGAAAGCTGGGAAGGATTAAAACCGGCCGTCTGCTCAATATAGGGAAGCGCAGCAGCAATCACGCCAACGTCCACACCGTAGAGCAGGCCGCCCAAACCGGCCATGATGAGGAGATAGCGCATATACCGCCTGGCCGCATCCGGAATGGCGGCCTTCATGTTTTCTTGGTCTGTCATGGTCGTTGCATTTTAGTAAATTGGCTTTCCTCCGCAACCAAAAAAAGACGCTTCCCGGGCAAAAACAAATTTCCTTCCCGCAAATATGCTCAAATGGTGAAAATATCGCAAAAGAAACAGGTAGCAAACCCTCCGGGAGCAGGAACCCATTTGAGAACCTCTGCACCAATGCCTCGTCTATATTCCCTTCCTGCCCAGAAAACAGCGCGATGCGCCATCACGGAAACGGAGCCGCCCTCATCGGCCCCCTTTGGCGGAAGAATCTATCCCGAGCCGCTTTTCAATCAGATTCACAGACAACTCCGCGCACAGGCGCAATTCATTATCGGCGTCATGAGTGAATGCTTTGAGCGCGGACAGGGAAGCTTCCGAACCAATTTCCCCAAGAATGCGGGCGGCGGAACGTTTCAACACAAAATCATCGGACTCATTCAGCGAACGAATGATATCGGCTTCTCCCGTTGGGCCGGCAGCCTTGCATTCGTCCTCCCATTTCTGGGGATCCTTTTTCCATTCCTCCAGAAGCAACGCGAAACTTCCCTTTTCCGGGCCATGCAGTAAAAACCTGACCAGAGACGCCGGAATTTCGCAATCCGCCTTCTTCAGCTCCGTAGCCACGTAATGAACCACGCGCTGAGCCTCCTCATGATCCGGTTCAGCCCATACCACAAGAGCCGAAGCCAACGCAGTCACATATTCCGCATCACGCCCCCACGGTTCCCGGAGAAGCTCCACCAGCCTGTCAGAAACCTCTCCCCGCATCTTATCCGGATTTACGGCTGACAGGCGTTTTGCAGCGGCAATAACGCGGCGGATGTCCAGACAGGACAGCTCCTTCAAATTGGCCAGCACAAAATACTGGTGGCGCTCATCCTGCAACGCGGCGGAAGCGGGCCGCGCTTCAAACCTGTCCCGGTTCAAAATCACTTCCACAAAAAAACGCTCCTTATCCTGCAGGGACACCTTCCCCATCTTACCCGCGACCTCTACAAATTCCTTAAACGTAATGGGAGTGGGAGTAATAACGAACAGCCCGCCGCCCGTTCCCTTGCGGTCATAAAAAATAGGTTCGTCCTCAGACTGGGTCATCCTCTTCAAATACGCCTTCACCATATCCCGGTTGGCCGCATTCACCCCCACCACCCATACGCCCAGAACCCCCTGGGATTCCTTTCGGTCAATAGCGGAAAACAGAGGTTTCAAATCACTCGCCCCATAATTCTGGACAGAAGCATTCTTGGAGGGCAGCTGCTCCAGGCCCATACTGGTAAATCCGGAGACATCTTCTTCCCCGGCGTTTCCCTCTTCATGCCCTCCGAGCAGGGAGGGATTCACCTTGACCGGATACACGAAAGGCAGGGAAGCAATCCCCCCAGCAACCAGCAAACCCAGCAAAATGAAAACAATCTTGTGCCTGCGTCCGGCACAGGCCATCAAGCCTCCGGCAAGACAGGCAAAAAACAGGGCAAATGCCTTCTGCTGGGGCTGCTGCAACATGGAAAGGAAAAAGGACCCATCCATCTTGGAAGAAGCATTGTAAAAAATCCACACGCAACCGGCGGCAACAGCCAGGGACGCGCAAAGACACACCAATTGAATCAGCCCCGTTTCCACCAGGGCGCTTTGGATGACCTCCCTTCTGTCTTTGGGAGGATGGACGGAAACGGCCCTCTTCGCCTTGGCAAAAGGTTTCTTAGGAATCAGTTTTTCCCTGTCGCAAAGAAACTCATGCCCGCATTTGCTGCAATTCACCATAGAACCTTCCGCGGAAGAAGGAACATTGATATGTCGTTTGCACTGTGGACAATTCAGATTCACCGGGCTCCAATATGCACGTTTTTCATTCTTTTGCAATACCAATCTTCCAAACTTTTTCTTGATCATGCGCCCGCTCAAATTTTCAAGAAACTCCCACCGAACCCCATTCCCGTTATATCTTCTTTTCATTCCGCAGTTCTGATTTCTTCAGAATTTTAAAATTCTGATCAAACCGCTCTTATTGAAAATCTTATTCACCTGAAAACTATTCCGTAAACTCCGGAAAACAAGGTAAGGGAAAAGTTCCCATTTTTTCCTGACGAAAGGATGGTTTTTTAGTCCGCTTTCATAAATAAAAGGCTCATATCCCCAAACGCCCCTTCATATAAATTATTTGAATTTGACGACACGGGCCATTGAAAAAAAAAAGACAAAAACACTCGTCATGCTTATCCTCCCGCCTCACGTCATTCCGAGTGAACACGCTTGCAGAAGAGAAAATTTGGTAGTAGAATTTCCGCCATGTCATTGCAGCCTGCCGAACGCCGAGATTTCATCCGCGATATGATTTCTGATGACCTTGCCTCCGGCAAGCATCAGGCCCCGGTAACACGCTTTCCTCCGGAACCCAACGGGTATCTTCATATCGGACATGCCAAATCCATCTGTCTCAACTTCGGCATCGCCCAGGAATTCCCGGGTGCGCGCTGCCACCTGCGTTTTGACGACACCAACCCCAGCAAGGAAGACCAGGAATATGTGGACAGCATTCAGGAAGACATCCGCTGGCTGGGCTTTGACTGGGGCGACAACCTTTTCTTTGCCAGCAACATGTTCGACTTTTTTTACGAATGCGCCGTTTCCCTCATCCGCAAGGGATTGGCCTACGTAGACGAACAGACGGTGGAGGAAATACGCGCCCAGCGCGGCAACGTGAACGTGCCCGGGCAGGAATCCCCCTACCGCAACCGATCCGTGGAAGAAAACTTGGAACGGTTCCAGGCCATGAAAAACGGGGAAATCCCGGAAGGCAGAGCCATCCTGCGGGCCAGGATAGACATGAGTTCCAGCAACATGAACATGCGTGACCCCGTGTTGTACCGCATCATGTTCGCGGAACACCACAACACGGGCAGTTCCTGGTGCATTTATCCCATGTATGATTTTGCCCACCCGCTGGAAGATGCCTACGAACACATCACCCACTCTCTCTGCACGCTGGAATTTGAAAACCACCGTCCCCTCTATGACTGGGTCATTGAAAACTGCCCCGTCCCGGCGCGCCCGCGTCAGACGGAATTCGCCCGCCTGAACCTTACCTACACCGTCATGAGCAAGCGCAAGCTGCTGCAACTGGTGCAGGAAGGACACGTCTCCGGCTGGGACGATCCACGGATGCCCACCGTCTCCGGGATGCGCCGCCGGGGTTACACTCCTGCCGCCATCCGCAACTTCTGCCAAACCATAGGCATCACTAAATTCAACGGCTTCACGGATGTGGCCCTGCTGGAATACAGCGTCAGGGAAGACCTGAATGCCAACGCGCCGCGCCGCATGGCCGTGCTCAATCCCCTCAAGGTCACCATCACCACCCTGCCGGAAAACGCGGAAGAAATGGCTGAAGTGCTGAACAATCCGGAAAAACCGGAAGAAGGCGTCCGCCGTCTCCCCATCACAAGGGAAGTCTGGATTGAACGGGACGACTTCATGCTGGATCCTCCTAAAAAATACTTCCGCCTGGCGCCCGGCCGCACCGTACGCCTCCGGGGGGGCTACTGCATCACCTGCACGGACTACAAACAGGATGCGGAGGGAAATATCACGGAAATCTTCTGCGAACACATTCCCGGCACCATCGGCTCCAACCCGCCGGAAGGAATCCAGTGCCGCGCCGCCATCCAATGGGTAAGCACCAAATACGCGGTGGACGGGGAAATCCGCATCTATGACCGTCTTTTCACGGAAGAAAACCCGGACGCTGCCGAGGAAGGGTTCCTTTCCGTCATGAATCCTTCCTCCCTGTCCGTCATCACAAACGCCAAACTGGAACCCTCCCTGGCCGGAGCGGAACCCGAATTCCGCTGCCAGTTCGAACGCCTCGGCTACTTTGTGGCGGACCGCAGGGACCATGTGCCGGGCCGGAGGCCTGTGTTCAACCGCACTGTGGCTCTCAAGGACTCCTGGGCTAAAAAACAAAAATAACCTCTCTTCATCCCCTTTTATGGACAATCAGCTTCAATTCTGCACCGTTGAAGAAGCCGTGGAAGAAATACGGCGGGGACAGATGATCATCGTTACGGACGACCCCGGGCGCGAAAACGAGGCAGACCTGATTATTGCCGCCGAATTCGCTACGCCGGAAGCCATCAACTTCATGGTCACCCACGCCAGGGGCCTCGTCTGCGCGCCGCTTTCCCCGGAACGGGCGGATGCCCTCCAGCTCCCGCTCATGACCTCCGTCAACCGGGAAAACATGTCCACCGCATTCACCGTCTCCGTGGATGCGGCCCATGACATCACGACAGGCATCAGCGCCGCGGAACGGTCCCTCACCATCCGCACGCTAGCGGACCCCAAAGCCACGGTCAACGACTTTGTACAGCCGGGGCACACATTCCCTCTCCGCGCTGTTCCCGGCGGCGTGCTGCGCCGCGCCGGCCATACGGAAGCCACCATTGACCTCGTGCACATGGCGGGCCTCCAGCCCGCCGGCGTCTGCTGTGAAATCATGAAGGAAGACGGGACCATGGCCCGCATTGGAGACCTGGGAGAATTCCAGAAAAAACATGGGTTGAAAGCCTGCACCGTAGCCCAGCTCATTGAATACCGCCGGGCTAAGGAAAAGCAAATCCGGCTGGTGGAAACCGTCAACATGCCCACAGACTACGGGAACTTTACCTGCCACCTTTATGAATCCCAGCTGGACGGGGCTCTTCACCTGGCCCTGGTTCACGGAGAAATCTCCCCGGACAAGCCCACGCTGGTACGCGTGCATAGTGAATGCCTGACGGGGGATGTCTTCGGCTCCCGCCGCTGTGACTGCGGCAGCCAGTTGCACACCGCCATGCGCCGCATCGCCCAGGAAGGAGGCGTCCTGCTCTACCTGCGGCAGGAAGGCCGTGGCATCGGCCTGGCGGCGAAACTCAAGGCTTACAAACTTCAGGAACAGGGTCTGGATACTGTGGAAGCCAACCTCAAACTCGGCTACCCGGACGACCTGCGCGACTACGGCATCGGCGCGCAAATCCTGCATGACCTAGGAGCAAACCAGCTGCGCCTGCTTACCAACAACCCGCGGAAAATCGTGGGGCTGGAAGGCTTTGGCATAAAAATCACGGAACAGGTTCCTCTCATCATCCCACCCAACGAACAAAACAGCAAATACCTGGCTACCAAAAAATGCAAGCTGGGCCATATCCTGTAACCTTTCACTCCATCCCTTCATGTCCACGGAACTTCCCCGCCGCCAGCGCGCCACGGGCACGCGCGCCAAAATCTGCATCGTCGCCTCGGAATACAACGAACAATACACCCAGGCTCTGGTAGACAACTGCTCGGCAGAACTGGAAACCGTGCTTCCCTCGGTTCGCCTGGAAATCATCCGCGTCCCGGGAGCTTTTGAAATTCCGGTAACCATTAAATCCGTTCTCTCCCGTTCTCCGGAAAAACGTCCCGATGCCGTGGTGGCTCTGGGGGTCATCCTGCGCGGAAGCACAGACCATGCGGACCTGATCGGCTCCACCATTACCCAGGCCCTGATGCAGCTTGCCCTGGAATTCACCATCCCCGTCATCCATGAAGTCCTGCTCCTGAATGATGAAAAGCAGGCCTTCGCCCGCTGTATCGCCTCTCAGCTCAACCGCGGCCGTGAAGCGGCCCGTACCGCCGCCCGCATGGCGGAACTCTTCCTCAACTCCCTGTCCCGGCAATAAGGCCCATCTCTCTCTTCTCCATCGCCATGCTCTCTCGTAACCAAATCAGACAAACAACCCTCCAATACCTTTACGCCGCCTCCCAGACGCCGGAAACGGAATGGGAGGGAATCTGGGATATCCTGATGGAACCTTTCCGGGGCGACTACTGCAAACTCAAAGCCAGGGCCGTCTCCGGCCACCTTACAAGGGACTATCCGGACAAATTGCGCCTCTTCATCACCCGTGCGCGGGAAACGGCGGACAAACTGCAGCAAGACCCTCTTACCCTGCCCGTCCGCGACCAGCTTCAGGACCTGCTGACCAAGGAAGGAGAATTCAACGCCGCCCTGCTCCGGCTGAAAAAAGCCCTGCACGAAGACCCCGCCAATGACAAGGGCTCGCTTTCCGCCGCCTGCGACGCCGCCCAGGAACTCAATACCGCGCTGATGCAGATGAGACGCCGCCTGCTGGACACGCTCAAGGACTTCCCAGCTTATAACGGAATCTGGCCCTCCCTCATTTCCTCCTGCAGGAAACTCCAGGAAATCAATGACCGCATCAACTGCCTCACCCACCCGGACGACCGCCCCTCCCTGGCGGAAATAAAAAAAGTGGTGGAAGCAGGACGGGATGCGGATGAACTCTACCGGGAAGCCAAAACCCTGGGAGAAGACATCCTGCGCCGCCGGGACGGGCTGGACGCCGCCATCGACTCCACGTTGGAAAACTACTCCCCGGAACGCGTCAGCGCCATTGACCGCGCCATCCTGCGCCTGGGCGCCTATGAACTCCTTCATCGCAAAGACCTCCCGGCTCCCATCGTCATCTCGGAGGCCATCCGCCTGTCGGAACGCTTCTCCTCTGCGGAATCCCCCCGCTTCGTCAACGGCGTCCTGGCCGGAATCTCAAAAACGGAACGCCCGGCATAACTCCGCTTCGCGCCATGGCAGGATTCTTTAAAAAACTATTCACCAAATTCTCCCGAAGTTCCCGGATAGACTGGGATGAACTGGAAGCTGACCTGGTAGCCGCAGACATCGGCATCAGGCGCGCCATGGGTATTGTGGACCAGCTGAAAGAAAGCAAAGGCCTGAATGCGGAAAATCTGGTGGAATCCACCCGTGAAGCGCTTCGCCAGGCCTTTCCTTCCGCGGCCCCGTCCCTGCCCGTCCCTCCGGAAGGGAAACCGCTGGTCATTCTGGTCGTGGGCGTCAACGGCACCGGGAAAACCACTTCTGCGGCCAAATTGGCCCATCTGCTGCAAAAACAGGGTTCCCGCGTTCTCCTGGCTGCGGCGGACACTTTCCGCGCGGCCGCTGTGGAACAGCTTCAAAGCTGGGCGGACAAGCTGAACATTCCCATCTACAAGGGAGCTCCCGGCCAGGATCCGGCCTCCGTCTGCTATGAGGCCCATACGCGGGCCATCAGGGAAGGTTTCCCATACCTCATTTGCGATACCGCGGGGCGCCTCCATACGCGCCACAACCTCATGGAGGAACTCTCCAAAATCCGCCGGACTCTCGCCAAGCAGGATGCGGACGCTCCCCATCACACCCTGCTGGTGGTGGATGCCACCACAGGCGCCAATGCCCTGGCGCAAGCCAGGGAATTTCATAAAGCGACGCCCCTGGACTCCGTCATGATCACCAAAATGGACGGCTCCGGAAAGGGAGGCGTGGCCGTGGCCATCATGGATGAAATGCATATCCCCCCCTCCTTTCTGGGAACCGGGGAAGGAGCCGAAGACTTTGAACCCTTCAATCGGGACCGCTACGTGGATTCCCTGCTGTAACGGGACCGCCTCAAATCCATGTCCCCACTTCCCCTCATCACCGCCCAGACGGAGGAAAAGCTGCTCGCCTTCCTGACGGAACACGGGCACACCAAATTCCGCGCCCAGCAGGTTCTGGACTGGGTGTGGCGCAAGCGCGTCACCACCTTTGACGCGATGAGCAACCTCCCCCCCGCGCTCAAAAATCTGCTGGCGGAACATTTCCGCTTCCATACACCGGAAATCGTGGAAATTCACGGTTCTGCGGACACCACACGGAAATTCCTTACCAAAATGGAAGACGGCAGCCTGGTGGAATCCGTCATCATTCCCGCCGCCGTTGCGGAAAATGGAGAAAAATCAGAGCGCGTTACCCTCTGCGTTTCCTCCCAGGTAGGCTGCGCTTTCGGCTGCAAATTCTGCGCTTCCGGTCTGCTGGGCCTTAAACGCCACCTCACCACGGGAGAAATCATCGGGCAAATCCTCTCCGCGGAAACCATCGCGGAAAAACGGGTCAACAACATCGTCTTCATGGGCATGGGGGAACCTCTCTCCAACTTTGACAACCTGGCGGATGCCCTGGAAATCATCACTTCCCACCGCGGTCTGGAAATAGGGGCGCGCCACATCACCATCTCCACGTCAGGATTCGTTCCCGGACTGAAAAAACTGGCGGCCTATCCCAGGCAAATCCGTCTGGCCGTCTCCCTGCACGGAGCTACGGACGAAGTTCGCGACCAGATCATGCCGGTCAACAAAAAATGGCCGCTCTCCCAGCTCATTCCGGCCCTTGAGGAATGGAGCAGAGGAAGAAACCAGATGCCCACGCTGGAATACATCCTCATCCGGGACATCAACGACTCTCCGAAAGACGCGTCCCATCTCGTCCGGATCGCCAAACGCCTGCACGCCAAAGTCAATCTCATCCCGTACAACACCGTGGAGGGGCTTCCGTGGAAACGCCCCTCAGAAGAACGCTGCCGCTCCTTCCGGGATGCTGTTCACAAAGCGCGTATCCCCGTCACCATGCGGTATGAAAAAGGCCATGACATCAACGCCGCCTGCGGGCAGCTGAGGCTGAGGAAGGAACAGGAAAAAAACGGAAGTACGCCCCGTTGACGGAACGGGACTTTTCCTGATTGGCAACGTTGCCTATTGCCCGGCGCCCGCCGTTGTGCTATCCTTTCCGGCCGGATGCCACCCATCCTGCCGCCCCGCCATGGAAACTACAACAACCACCACTGCCGTTCCCCCGCTGGAACTGACCAGGGCCCCCCGAAAAATTCAGTCCCTGGACCTCAGGGACATCCCGCAGGCTCCCGGCCCGGAAAAGGGAGTGCTGGCCCTCATGGCCATGGACCCGGCCACTTATGTGGGGCAATGCGTCACCATCGGCATGACGGAGGACTACTTCTACCTCCCTGCGCACAAGCTGCTCTGGCGCCTTTTCCAGGCCCGATATAACAAAAACGAACCCATTGACATCGTTTCCATCACCCAGGCCCTGGAAGACATGCACCAGCTGGAAGCCGTAGGCGGAAGCGCGGGCCTGGCGGAAATCTACACCTTTACCACCACCGGAGCCTATTTTGAGCACTACCTCAATGTCCTGAAGGACAAATTCATCCTTCGCTCCATCATTGACATCGCCAACCAGTCCACTACGCAGGCCTTTGACAATCCGGACGACGTAGCGGAACTGCTGGATTCTGTGGAAACCCATATTTTCCAGATACGGGAACGCTATAACAGCGCCAAGGATGAACAAAGCCTGGCCAGCATCCTTAAACAGGCCGTCACCAATTTTGAAAAATTCATCGCAAGCAAAGGCCAAATCCAGGGACTGACCACGGGATTTGAGGAACTGGATAAAAAAAGCAACGGCCTTAAACCGGGGGACATGTTCATCATCGCCGCCCGTCCATCCATGGGTAAAACCTCCTTCCTGCTCAACATCATTGAGCACATCGCGCTGAATGAGAAAAAACCTACTCTGCTCTTTTCCTGTGAAATGCCCGCGGTCCAGATTGTGGAACGCCTTCTTTTCGCCCGCTCCGGAGTCCGCAGCCGGGAAATCATCAAGAGAGGCAACCTCACCCAGCTTGAAATGAAGCACTTCAAACAGGCCGTCAAGGAAGTGGGGGCTTCCCAGCTTGTCATTGACGATACCGCAGCCATCTCCATCAACGAACTCCGGGCCAAAGCGCGCCGGGTCATGCGGGACCAGGGCGGTTTGGCAGCCATCGGCGTGGACTATCTCCAGCTCATGCGCTCCCACTCCAAACAGGCGGCCAACAGCCGTGAACGAGAAGTAGCGGAAATATCCGCCGGTCTCAAAGCCCTGGCCAAGGAACTTAAAGTGCCTGTTATCGTCCTCGCCCAGCTCAACCGCGGTCCGGAAAGCCGCACGGGAGCCAGCCTGGGCGTCCCCCGCATCTCCGACCTTCGCGAATCCGGCTCCATCGAACAGGACGCGGACATGATCGGCCTGCTCTACCGCTCCGCCTACTATGCGGAAGATGAGGAAAAACGCCAGCAAATGGCCGGACGGGCCAATCTGCATCTGGCCAAAAACCGCAACGGCCCCACGGGGGACGTTCCGCTCCACTTCGAAGCGGAACTCATGCGCTTCTCCACCCGCGAAGCGGATGAACACGACCAGGAAAGCGAATAAAAACTTTCTCTCCAGGCGCCTGTTCTCTACGGATTAGCAATCCGGGGTCAAGCTTTGATTCTAAGCGGGAATGACTTGTATTGGCGTTTCCTTCCATGCCAGGAGGCGTTTTTATGAAATGAAGTCTGCCCGGCGCCATTGGCTTCCAATGAAAGCCCGGAGATCCTTTGTGTTATTTAAATCTGTAGTTAAATTTTGATAACTCTCTTTTCTGGAATACGTTACATGTAAGAAGAAGTCTGTATTTCAATGGCTGTAGCTCTTTGCAACTTTTTCTAAGTCAAACAGGATTTTCTTCGGTTTCAGCCTATAACGGATTGCTAACCCGGTAGCATCACGGTAGCGCCAGCGTTTCCTCTGGGCTTATTAATCTAGTTATTTTTTTAATATGAAAAAAAACTTATTTATTGCGGCAATCCTCTGCGGATCATGCATCTGCGCCAATGCCGCCAGCATGGTTACGGAATGGACTGGCAACGCTGGTCCTACGGAAGGCAATACCTATGAACTGGGTAATGCGGACAACTGGAGCAATGGAGTTCCCGCCCGCAGCAACGGGCAGGGGCCGGACGTCATCTTCAATAACACCGGAACTATCAATATCAGCGGCTCCATGGTGGACACCTCCGACGGCGGCAGCATCACCGTCACAGGCAACAGCAATGTTACGGTTGGGGGAACCCGCTGGACCGGAAACGTCACCATTGGAGCCAATTCCTCTCTTTCCCTCACACAAGTGGACTTCAAAAGCAGTGAGATCATCCTGGACGGGATCTTCCATCTTGGCGTTTGCGGCATTGACAATGGAGGCAATGGAGCCCGGCTTGTTTTCGGAACAAACGGTATCATGAACGTTAATCAGCAAATCTGGGGAGCATCCGGCTTCTCCGTTTCCGGCATGCTGGCCACCATATCCACTGACTTGGCTGCTGGAGAATTTCAGTTTGTTACCCGCACGCTGATTACCTCCGCCGGTTTTGACGGCGGTTCCATTTCCCTGGGAGACTTCACCGCGGAAGACGGCGGCGCGCTGACCAAGGCGTCCGGAATTATGGAAGGGAACGCCGCAGACTACCAAGGCCAGTACTATCTCTACACGGAAAACGGAAACGTCAAGGTGCAGTACGTAGTGGCGGGAGCCGTGCCGGAACCTGCTACGGCCACCCTTAGCCTGCTGGGTCTGGCTTCCCTGATGCTGCGCCGCAGGCGCGCCTGACCTTTCATCCCCCCCTATCTTTTCTCAACAGCCTGTATGCCCCGCGTACAGGCTGTTTTATTTTCCAGACGAATGACGGGAACGTCACGGAAAACATCTTCGCGCCCTTGCCGGAACCCCGTAGCAGCTTAAACAGGCGCCTTTCCCCTGGCATCCAGAAGCCCCGCAAGGGCCCGCTGGGAAACCATTTTACGGAAAGACAGGCGGTCCCTCGGATAAAACATTATCTCCGCCCGCGTCTCTCCTCCCCGGAAAGCCCAGGCAAGCCATACGGTCCCCACAGGCTTTTCCGGCGTACCGCCTCCGGGGCCCGCAATACCGCTGACGGCAACGGCGACATCAGCTCCGGAGCGTTCCAGGGCTCCTTCCGCCATCGCTCTGACCACGGGCTCGCTCACAGCACCGTAACGCGTCAGAACCTCCTTCGGCACGCCCAGCATCTCCGTCTTTGCCCGGTCGGCATAAGTAACCCATCCGCATTCAAAAACTCCGGAAGACCCCGGCACATCCGTAATTCTCTTGGCAATCAGGCCGCCGGTGCAGCTTTCCGCCGTCGCCGCTTTCAGCCCCTGCTGCGCCAGATGGCACACAACCGCTTTCTCCAGAGAAGCCCCAACAGGAGCCAGCACATACGCCCCGGCCAAAATGCGCAAACGGGCCTCACCCTGTTTCAAAGCCGTCTCGCTGCCCACCAGACGGACGTCCACTTCCCCGACGCGCGCGCAATACGCCACTTCCAGCCCCTCCACCTGGTGCAGGGAACCATCCACCAGTTCCTGAAGATCGCTCTCCCCTATCCCTACCAGGCGGAACACGCGCAAATGCGGAATATCCTCATCCGCCAAATCTTCCAGAAGCGGCATTACGGAATCTTCCACCATCGGCCTTAACTCTGCCGGAGGCCCCGGCAGCAGGATAAACATGGGAAGGGAACCGCTGGCAGGCATCACCAGCCCGGGCGCCGTTCCGTTGGAATTCTTCAATACCGCAGCTCCATCCGGAACCATGGCCTGCTTGAAATTGCACTCCGCAATGGGAATCCCCCTCCGTTCAAAATAACTCTTCAGTCCCTCCGCCACACGCTCATCATGATGCATATCCACGCCGCACACGTCGCACAGGGCTTCCCGGGTCACATCATCGCTCGTCGGCCCCAATCCCCCGCTCACAATCACGATATCTGCGCGCCGGGCGCTCTCCCTCATAGCCTCGTTGATAGCGTAACCGTCGGGCACGACGGTTACCCTCCCCACACGGAATCCGGCCTCAAATAATCTGTTGCCCAGCCATGCGGCATTTGTATTCACAATACTCCCCAGCAAAATTTCCGTCCCGGTGTTGATCAATTCAACCCTGATCTCTTTCATGCATCCAATATGCTCTCTCAAGAGCTCCGTGACATGCAACAATCCTGCCATGTATCATAAAAAACTTCATTTAAATGCTCCGTAAGATACATTATGGGCACTGACAAAGACCATGAACATACCCTCCCGGCCTCGGGCCACCAAAATCATCTGCACTATTGGACCCGCAACAGACACTTCCGACATGCTGGGCCAGCTTATTGAAGCCGGAGCCAACGTCTTCCGGCTCAATATGAGCCATTCCCAGCACGACTGGGTTCGGGAAGTCGTCTTCCGCATCCGCCGGAAAGCTGCGGAACTGAAAGCGAACGTGGCCATCCTCTTTGACCTCCAGGGGCCTTCCATCCGCACGGGAGATCTGGTTGAACCCTACCATTTGAAAAAGGGAGACACAATGGAAATCCGCCTGGGCACGGCCAAGCCGGAACTTCCTTTTTCCACCACGGTAAACTATGACGGCCTCCTGCAGGACGTTCAGGCGGGCCATACCATGGTGGTGGATAACGGAGGCATCCTCATGCGCATTGCGGAAGTGCGCCCGGACAGGCTTATCTGCGACGTGCTCACGGAAGGCGTATTCGGCTCCCGCCGCCACATCAACCTGCCCGGCGTAGCACTGCGGCTCCCGGCCCTGACGGAAAAAGACCTGGCGGATCTGGCCGTGGCCGTAGAATGCGAGACGGACTACGTAGCCATGTCCTTTGTCCGGGATGCCGCCCATATTGCCCAGCTCCGGGAACATATCGACAACTTGGGAGGCAAAGCCCAG
Source organism: Akkermansia muciniphila (assembly GCF_030848305.1). Classification (NCBI taxonomy): domain Bacteria; kingdom Pseudomonadati; phylum Verrucomicrobiota; class Verrucomicrobiia; order Verrucomicrobiales; family Akkermansiaceae; genus Akkermansia; species Akkermansia muciniphila. The sequence goes on from NZ_CP114598.1 coordinate 537,455, forward strand.
ATCATCGCAAAGATTGAAGACCAGCAGGCTATCCGCCACATTGACGATATCATCCTGGCCGCAGACGTCATCATGGTCGCGCGCGGAGACCTGGGCATTGAAGTCAGCATTGAAGAACTGCCCATCATCCAACGCCGCATCATCCGCCATTGCCACAGGCTGGGACGCCGCTGCATCGTGGCAACGCATATGCTGGAATCCATGATCACCCAGCCTACGCCCACCCGTGCGGAAGTCACGGACGTTTCCAACGCCATCTTTGAACAAGTGGACGCCGTCATGCTTTCCGGGGAAACCTCCGTGGGCCATTACCCCGTACGCTGCGTGGAAGTGCTGGACTCCATCGCCCACCGTATGGAACGCTCCGGCAACCTCAACTTCGCGGCATCCGCCATCCTGAACGGAGACCGTCAGAAAGCCACCAAGGCAGCCATCTCCCTGGCGGACTCCGTGGAAAACGCCTGTCTGGTCGTCTTTACCCGCCGCGGCCTGGCCGCCACGCAGGCAGCCGTCCTCAGGCCGGAACGGGCGGCCATCTTCGCCTTCAGCAATGACCCTGTCGTTGTCAGGCAGCTCGCCCTGGCTCGAGACGTAACCGCCTTTGAATCCCCCTTCCTGAAAGATCCGGCCCGCATGATTTCCACCGCTCTGGACCTGTTGAAGGAAAAAGGGCTGATCTCCTCTGGTCAGCCTGTCGTCATCCAGGGGGACAGTCTGCAAGGGGAACTGCTGGCGGACTCCATCATCTTCATGCGCGTGGAATAATGGCCCGCACCTTTCCTATAGAGCGGGAAACGGCCGTATGGCCCCCGCCCGCCCCCCTCAGGGAACTTCTGCGGGATGCAGATCCGGACGAACGCCGGATAGCGGATCATCTGGCCCACGGCGAACTTTACGTCGCAAGAAACTGCGGAGCTGCCGCCGGAGTCATCCTTATCCGTCAGACGGGGGAAAATACATGGGAAATCATGAATTGCTCCGTAGCCCCTGAATATAGAAGGCAGCGCTGCGGAACAGCCCTGGTGCGGCACGCCCTGGACATCATCAGAAACAAAGGGGGCCGGTATGCGGAAGTGGGAACGTCCGATGCGTCTCCGGGGCCAATGGCCCTCTATGAAAGCTGCGGATTCCAGGTTTCTGGCGTCATCAACAACCACTTCACGGACAACTATCCGGAACCCGTCTGGGACAACGGCGTGCAATGCATTGACATGATCCGCATGCGTGCGGACCTCTCCCTTCGGGAAGAAGGGGGGCCCCATGCTGCTCAGAAAGCATAAACCAGGCTGGCTCCCGTCACCCAGCTATTACCCTTCACCAGCGTTCTTCCATACACGCGGTTCACCCCGTGGGAACCTTTGCCGAGCCAGTGCAGGCCAACGAAAGGCTCTATAAAAACATTCCCGAACAGGCGGTAATTCGCCGTCACCCTGAAATAGAGAGACTGCCAGCCGTTGCTGCTGGAAGGCCAATAGGAAGAACTCAACACGGCGCCGAATTTAAAGCCCATATAAAGGTTTTCCGTCATCCGGAAATCCGATCCCGTGCACATATCAAACCACCAGCCCGTGATTCCGTAAAAGGAATATGCGGCACTTCCCTGCGCATAAAAACCGGGAAGGAATCCCACATCATGGCGCATAATCAGCGCCGTTTCATACGTTGTCCCCCCATTGCCGAACAAACGTTCGGAAGCAAACCCCGCTAATCCGCCGTCATTCGCACGAAAGGATAATGCCGCATACGTAGCCTTTCCAAGCTTCCGCTGAAGGCCAAGATCCACCATCGTCTCATTCTCTATATCCGCCGCCGGATGCCCCAGTAAAATCTCCTCCTTCAAAGCCAGAATCAGGAAATACCGGTCATTCAAATCGCTTCTCCAATCCAGCCGCAGAGGCGCCGTGGGATTACAGCCTGCGGGAATCAGGCCTCTAAACTCGTAATTAGTGGAATACCCGGCTTTGATACTGCCGCTGACCGGTCTTAAAGCAGGAGCGGAAGGAACCTCCGGAATGCGGGAGTCCGCCGAAGAAACGGCCATGAAAGCGACGGAGGCCATGCCTGCTCCAAGGAGAAAAGAAAAAAAGAAATTCATAACATCGAAATGCCGTGCGGAAAGTATTCTGGATAAAAAAACTCCTCTTGGCAACAAGCAAAAACGCCGCTGATCCCTGCTCCGCTTCAGGAAACATCATTCAAGTTTGCCCCCCGTCAACTTCAGAAAGGATAAACGGGGCCAAAACAGTCCACTACTTTGAAAGTCTTATCCGGCTTGCCGCACCTGCCCTAACCCCGGTTGGACTTCAAGGACCCGGTTGAAGCTGGCAAAAGGAACGAGAGACAGGTTCCTGGAGACCAGTTTCACCGGAAGTCCAACTTTCAGTCATCAGGCCCGGGAACCATTGGAAATAAAAAGTGCGGCGGATTTCTCCGCCGCACCTGAAAATATCATTCAATCGTTGGCCGGATGGCTTAGAAAGAATAGACGAGGCTGGCGCCAGCCACCACGCCGAAGTTCTTGTAAGGCTTGTCTCCCTTATCCAGGCCCTTATTGACCTTCAACGCGCCGCAGCCGGCCCAGTTGAAGCTGACAAAGGGAACAAGGGAAAGGTTCTTCACGCCCAGCTTCACCGGAAGTTCAGCTTTCACCCACCAGGCCTGAGCGCCATTGGCCTGCTCAAACGCAGCGCCAAAATAGCTGGACGTGGCGGACATGCCGGCCGTTACGACAATGTCCGTGGCAGGGCAGAGGGCTGCCTTGTAGCCAACGTAAGGCTGGAACCACCAGCCGGTCATGCCCTGGAAGGCATAGCTCGTGGTCACGCCGGCAAACCAGTTCTTGGTCACATCATAGTTCAGGTTCAGGTAAAACTCCTGCGTGACGGAATGAGCGTGGTCATACTTGGCAAAGCTGCCCAGCAGGCCGCCATGAATCAGATTCCAGCCAAGCGTCGTGGACAGATTGTTCAACAAACCGTCCTTATTCTGCCAGCCAAGATTGAAATTGGTCTCATTGTGGAAGGACGTATCCCTGTCCCCCATGAGATGGTGGCCTGAAGTCAAGGTCGTATAAGAAGCGGAAGCCACGATGGAGTTGGCATCACACAGCTTGTAATTCAGATTGACACCAGCAGGGATAACGCTATCCCCTTCCGCCAGCGCGTGGGAAGCCACAATGCCGCGGCAGGTGTAATTGGAAGCGTACCCGGCGTAAATATCGCCGGACAGCGGGCTGGTAGTCGCCACAGGAGCGGGAACCGGAGTCGGAGCAACAATCTTGACGGGAGTCCCCGCAAGAGCGGCTCCGGCAAAGGATGCCACAACTGCAGCAACACTGATGATGTTCTTGGTTTGCATGACTATTACTTGGTTAGGGTATTAATTGTTGATTTGCTAACATGGAAAGAAAAACGCTTTTTTCCCCCTTGTTAAGAAAAGTGAAACATTTTCGTCACAAAAGTAAAGCATTTTTCTCTCCACCCATCAACCAATCATTGATTTTCTGTCATTTACATTTACCAGCCCCATGACAAAAAAGACAATCTTCCATATCTTCCCAAGCCTTCCCTTCCAGGGTCTGGCAGGATACAGACACTCCGCGCCATCCAGACGCCTGTCTTTCTTCAGGGCAGGAGAAGGATTCACCAGAACCTTTCTCCTGCAGGAAAGCAGCATGGGCATATCCGCTGCACTGTCGCTGTAAGCAACGGCGTTTTCCAGAATGCCATGCTCCGGAAGCACATTCCGCTCCCGCAAGCGTTTCACTTTCACCGCCCCTTTATTATTACCGTGCGGCAGTTCCGGCATTGCCGGCATGCGTTTCTCCAGAAGCACATCCGTTCCCAAAACTCCATCAAACCCCAGCAGCTCCCCCAGAGGCTTCACATAAAATGAAGGAGAGGCGGAAACCATGAGGCACAGATACCCCTTCTTCCGGTCTTCTTCCAGCCGTTCCTTCAGCTCCGGATAAATCCATTCCTGCGCCATCCTGGCAAACTTCCGTCCATATTCCCGTACCGTTTCAGCGGGGAGCCCCCACAAATACATGAGATAGGCTCGCTTCATCCGTTTTTCATCCCATATTTTCAAAACATAAAACGGAATACAGGCCAGGAAGAGAACAATCAGCAGGCGCCTCCAGGGATGGAGCCTTACCACGAAACAGGAGAAAACATATTGCGTATCCCAGGGCAGGAGCGTTCCGTCCATATCAAAAAGAGCCACGCCTCTTCCTTTCCAATCGTCCGTCATGGTTTCATCCTATACCCGCTTTCCTCAACTCTCAACACCCAACTCTTCCATTACTCCCCCCCTGAATGCCCAAAACCCCGGCCGCCGAAAGGCAACCGGGGTTTTGAAGCAAATCCAGAAGGAAATAAGATTAACGGGAGTAGAATTCCACGATGAGCTGCTCGTTGACGATGGGAGCAATCTCTTCCTTGGAAGGCACGCGGGCAATCTTGCCCGTGAGCTTGTCACGGTCGCATTCCAGCCAATCCGGGACCACAGTAGCCTGAGTCAGGTCAAGGGAACGGGTAACCAGCTGCTGGGAGGAAGCCTTGCCGCCGACGGCAATGACATCGCCCGGACGGCAGGAGTAGGACGCAATGTTCGTCTTCTTGCCGTTCACGGTGATGTGGCCGTGGGAAACGAGCTGACGGGCTCCGGCGCGGGTGTTGCTGAAACCGAGGCGGTACACAACATTGTCCAGACGAAGCTCAAGGAGCTGAAGCAGAATATCGCCGGTAATGCCGCGGCGGCGGGCGGCTTCTGCATAATACTTGCGGAACTGGCCTTCAAGCACACCGTACTGGAAACGCAGCTTCTGTTTTTCAGCAAGCATCACGCCATAGTCGGACTTTTTCTTGCGGCCGGCGCGCATGCCATGCTGGCCGGGAGGGAAGGGGCGCTTTTCAAGAGCCTTGGTGGAACCGAAAAGGGCAACGCCAAAACGGCGGGACACTTTATCGCGGGGACCGGTATAACGAGCCATGATATATTAGATCTATAGGTAAAGGATTCTCAATTAGACGCGGCGGGCCTTCGGAGGACGGCAGCCGTTGTGGGGAATGGGAGTCACGTCCTTGATGGAGGTGATTTCAATACCGATCGTCTGCACGGCACGTACAGCGGATTCACGACCGGAACCGGGGCCCTTCACACGCACTTCCACTTCACGCAAGCCGTGGCCCATGGCCTGGCGGCAGGCGTCCTGGCACACCACCTGCCCGGCATAAGCCGTGCTCTTGCGGGAACCCTTAAAGCCCATCTTGCCGGCGGAGGACCAGCCGATGACATTGCCGCGCTGGTCGGTCACAGTCACGACGGTGTTGTTGAACGTGGAGGAAACGTGAACCACGCCCGTGGAAACGTTTTTGCTGCCCTTGGCCTTCAGGATTTTGGGCTTGTCGTCATCGCCGCCCAGACCAAGTTCCGCAAAGATGTCCTTGCGGGGTTCAGGCTTCTTGATTTCTTCAGGAGCGGAAACAGCGGCGGCCGGAGTTTCAGCGACGGGAGCGGGAGTTGCCGCTTCCACAGGCTGTTCGGCGGTTTCGTTGGTGATTTCTTCGCTAGCCATAGTAAAGCTATATTAAAATTCAGATTGGCGGATTACTTCTTCTTGGCCTGCGCGCCAACAGTCTTCTTCTTGCCTTTACGGGTGCGGGCGTTCGTACGGGTACGCTGGCCGCGCACCGGAAGGCCGCGGCGGTGACGCTGACCGCGATAGCAGTTGATGGAGGTCAGACGCTTGAGGATGGATTGCTTTTCACGACGAAGGTCACCTTCAATCAAAATGCCGTCAGTGGTGATCACTTGAACAATCTTCGTGAGCTGTTCGTCGGTAAGCTGTCCCGTGCGGATGTCGGGATTGATGCCTGCTTGTTCCAGGATTCTCTTAGAAGTCGAGCGACCAATTCCGTAAATATACGGAAGGGAAGCCTCGATGCGCTTCTCGTTGGGTATTTCTGTACCGAAAAGGCGTGCCATAATGGATTGGATTTGCTAGCTGTTATTTTTCTCTGCCTCGCGCAGAGCTATTGCTTGGGGCAAGATGGATACCATAAATTGAGGTTTTGACAAGACCAAAACATCATTTTTTCTATTTTTAATCTCTTGCGCCGCTTGAAGATGCATGCCGTCCGTAACGGCGGAGGATGCGCTCCACCGCCCAGGAGGCATGCTCCTCCACCAGAGGGGACTCCCCGTAAAGCGTCTTCAGAAAATCAACGTCATCCGGAGTTCCCGCATTCCCCATCACAATGCAGCCGTTGCGCAACAGCCCCTCCCTCTTGAGCCTTTTCAAAGGAGAATTCCGGAACAGGGCGGCAAAACCGCCGGCATCCAGGGAAAGAAGATCGCGCAGGGAAACAGAAGACAGAAAACGGGACATGCGGAACCGTTCGTCAGCGGCCGGCAGAGGTTTGCTGTTCCAGGGACAGACCGTCACGCAGGTATCGCACCCGTACAAGCGCGTACCTATCAGGGGACGGATTTTTTCCGGAATAACCCCCCGGTGTTCAATCGTCCAGTAGGAAAGGCAGCGGCCGGCATCAACCTGACCGTTCTCCATAATCGCGCCTGTCGGGCACAGGGCCGCGCAACGGCGGCAACTGCCGCATCCGTTTGATACAGGAGCGTCCGGCTCCAGTTCCAGCGTAGTCAGCAGGGTGGCGATAAAAAAGCGGGAACCTCCTTTCCTGCGCACAATCAGGCCGCTTCTTCCGCGCCATCCCAGGCCGCACGTCTCCGCATGATCCCGTTCCATAACAGGGCCGGAATCCACATACCCCTTCTGCTCTCCTCCGTAAATGGAAAGCAGCTCCTGCAAATCCGCCAGTTTTTCCTCCAGAATTCCGTGGTAATCCTTTCCATGGGCGTAAAGGCAAATGCTTCCCTCCCCCTCCGGCCGCATAACGGGGCTGTCATAATCATAGGACAGGCAGACGACGGAACGGCATCCGGGAAGCACTTCCGCGGGGTCCGCGCGCCGCTCCGGGGAACGCGCCATCCATTCCATTCCGGCGTGCCATCCGCGCTCCAGCCATTGAAATAATTTCTCCGCATGCAGGCTCTTTCCCGCGCGGGCCACCCGGCAACCGGAAAATCCAAGCTGCCGGGACACGGCGCACAAGGAATTTTTAATAACAGCGGGATCCGGAGTCAGCACGCCGGAATCATGAACAAGAACGCGCCTTCCACCAAGAATTTTCTTCTGTCCGGAGGGAATTGGATTGCCTGCGCCTCGCCGCCGCTTCATAATAACGCTTATATGAACATCCGGATTCTGAGCGATGGGAAACAGGGCCACCTCAACCAGTCCCTGGGGCTGGCGCAGGCCCTGATATCCAAAGCGGGAGGAACCGTGGAAACGGTGGATCTGCAGGGACTTTCCCTTCTGGGGAAAATCCGGAAGGTCGTCTCCGGCAGCGATATTCCGCGGCCGGACCTGTTCATTTCCGCCGGCCACGCAACGCATATCCCGCTCATCTGCGCACGGCACCATTTCAAAACCCGGGCCGTCCTCTGCATGAAACCCACGCTTCCCTGCTCCTTTTTCGACCTCTGCCTTATTCCCCGCCACGACCTGGATTCCGGCCGCGATTACACCGACACGGATATCTTCCCCACCCGGGGAGCCCTCCACCCCATGAGGCCAAACCCATCCGAACCAAAGGATATCACCCTGATTCTCATCGGAGGCCCCAGCAAAGACTTTGACTGGGATGACGAAAGCATGCTCAATCAGCTCTCTTCCATCAGCATCCACACCCCCGGGAACATCGTTTTGACCACCTCACGCCGGACGCCGGACGGCTTTGCGGAAAAAATCCGGACAGCCGTTCCGGAAATCACCGTCGTTCCCGTAGAGGAGACCCGGCCGGGCTGGGTGGCCCGGCATTTGGCGCACGCCTCCGCCGCCTGGGTCAGCCAGGACAGCGTCTCCATGGTTTATGAGGCTCTCGGCTCCGGCGCGCCTGTAGGCCTCCTTTCCGTGCCGCGCCGGCATGGCAACCGCAAATCCCGCATCCTGTCCGGCCTGGAGATACTGGAGAAGGAAGGCATGGTTACTGGATACAGTGACTGGAAAAAACAGAACTTCCGCCTGGCGGCTCCAGGTTCTCCCCTTCTGGAAGCGGACCGTGCGGCAGACTACATCCTCTCCAGATTTTTCCCCCAGCTCCGCGCCTTATGAAAATAGTGCATCTCGTCCCCTCCATGGAATCCGGAGGCGTGGAACAAGTCGTTATGGAACTGGGCAGCGGCCTTTCTTCCCGGGGCGTGGAAAATATCGTCGTTTCCGGAGGCGGACGCCTGGTGCCCCGTCTGGAAAAGGAAGGCTCCCGCCATATCCTGATGCCGATAGGGAAAAAAAGCATCTCCACTCTCTTCCGCATCGGAGCCCTCCGCGCCCTGCTTCAGGCCGTCAGGCCGGATATCCTGCATCTCCATTCCCGCGTTCCTGCATGGGCGGGCTACCTGGCATGGAAAAAGCTGCCGCCGGAAGACCGGCCCGGCCTCGTCACCAGCGTTCACGGCTTTTACTCCGTCAACCGGTACTCCGCCATCATGAGCCGGGGAGAGCGGGTGATCGCCGTCTCCAACTGCATCAGGGACTATATCCTCGCCCATTATTCGTCCACCCCGCCGGACCACATCAGAATCATACCCAACGCCATTTCTCCTGACCAGTATCATCCGGATTACTCCCCCTCCCGGGAATGGCTCACGGGCTGGTTCATGTCCTATCCCGAGCTGAAGGGCAAATTCACCCTGTGCCTGCCGGGCCGCATCACGCGCCTGAAAGGGCATCTGGATCTGATTCCGATCGTCAGGCAGCTTCTGGAACAGGGGATTCCGGCCCACGCCGTCATCGTAGGAGAAGCCAAGAAAGGAAAAGAAGAATATAAAAACGAAGTCCTGCGGGCAATAGAGCGTTCCGGCGTCTCCCAGGCTTTCACCTGGACAGGACATCGCCAGGATCTGCGGGACATTATTTCCACGTGTTCCGTCACCCTCTCCCTGACCAAAAGCCCGGAAGCCTTCGGCAAATCAACCCTGGAGGCTCTTGCTCTGGGCAAACCCGTTGCCGGATACGCTCACGGAGGAGTCAAGGAACAGCTGGACGCCTTCCTTCCGGAAGGGAATGTCGCCGTAGGAGATACCGCCGCCATGGCGGACCTGCTGGCACGCTGGCACGCCCAGCCCCCCCCCCTGCCCCGGCAAATCCCCTCCCCTTACAAAATGCAAGATATGATTCAATCCCATCTGGACGTTTACCAGGAACTGACCACCTCTTCATGACTCCCCGGGAAGCAGCCATAGCCCTGAACCTGATACCGGGCCTGGGCCCTGTCAGAATCATGCGCCTTCTGCAGGTATTCGCCACTCCGGAACTGATTCTGGAATCCCCTGCCTCCCTGTTGATGGAGATTCCCGGCATCGGAGCGCAACTGGCGCGCCATATTTCCTCCTGGCGGAGCACCGTCAACCCGTACAGGGAACTGGAACTGGCGGAAAACGCGGGAGCTTCAGTCACCACGGTTTTTGACGGCTCCTATCCATCCTCCCTGCGTGATCTGCCGGCCCCGCCCATTGTCCTCTACTCCTGGGGAAACTGGACTGAAACGGATGCCGAACGCTCCATTGCCGTCGTCGGCTCACGCATGGCCACCCATTACGGCAGGCTTTGCGCCAGAAACGTCTCCCATGACTTGGCGGAAGCCGGAGTAACCGTTATTTCCGGACTGGCGCGCGGCGTGGACACGGAAGCCCATGCCGGGGCCATGGACGCGGGAGGACGCACCATTGCCGTCATCGGGGCAGGGCTCAACAAACTGTATCCTCGGGAAAACAGCAATTTGGCGCAGCGCATTGCGGACGGGCATGGAGCGGTAGTTTCCGAGTTCCCGATGGATTTGCCTCCCTCCCGCACCACTTTTCCCATGCGCAACCGCATCGTGAGCGGCTGGAGCCGCGCTACGCTGGTGGTGGAAGCGTCCGGACGCAGCGGAGCTTTGATCACAGCCCGGACGGCGGCCGAACAGGGCCGGGACGTTTTCTGCATCCCCGGACCGGTTGACCGGCATTCTTCCGACGGATGCCATGCCCTCATCCGGGACGGAGCTATCCTGGCCACCGGAGCCTCCGATATTTTGCAGGACATGAACTGGGCCGTTCCGGAACAGGGACTGCCTCTCTTCTCTCCAGGCGCTCCTTCCAGAGCCACGCCCCCACCGCTTCCCACTTTGGAAGAAAAGGAAATTCTCCACGCCATCAGACTGGGGTTCAATACGATTGACACCCTCTGCACCTCTCTGGGAAAAGCGGCGCACATCATCACCCCGCTTTTGGCAAAAATGCAAATTGCAGGGCAAATCACTCCGGACGCCGGAGGGTATTTTTCCATAAACAGCAGGAAACTGTAGGAGGATTCTGCTTTTCCGCCGGGAAAAACGCCGGTTCCAGGGCACCTTTCCTTGACCGTGGCGCCGTAAGGCGCCTCCGGCCATCCCCACATAAAAATCTTCTCAGCCGGAAGCCAAACAAACATCTTCAAACAGCCGCCAAATTCTTTCCTTCAATAATTATTATTCCAGAAATTAAATCTATCAGCAACGCATCCCCGGCATTTTAAATGCCAGCGGCAAAATTGACATGTCTGCAAAACAGAATATGTTCAGAAAAAATCTCTGATATATTTGCTGAACGCAAGCCAGGGCGCATACGGAAACACCTCCTGAAAGAACTGTTGACGAACATATTTTGAACGCATTTCTCCTGCACGGAGTCTTATCCTTCACAAGATCTGTCCGACGGGTGAAAAAAATAATTCAAACTCCGTTCAGGGTGGTTTTTGGTTCCATAGGTAGTTAATAGAGAAAAAAGGCCGCGGATTGTTTGATCCGCGGCCTTTTTTCGTCCGGCTCTCTTTCAAAGGCGGAGTTTGGGCTTGATGAATGAAACTTCTTACTGTAGCAACAAGACATGCGTTTATTCGCCCTCCTTGCAGGATTCTCCCTTTGCCTGAGCTCCACAAGCTGCCAATCGTTCGGGGATTCAAATGATTACATCCCTCTCGCAACGCCCGTCCCCCCCAGCTCTCCCAGCCGGTTTCCAATGCCCTCCCCCGCCCTGCCAATTTCCCCACACGCCCTGTAGCCATTCCCTCCAGCGCCCCGCGCACGCCCCGCTGCGCCAGCGCCTGCGTTATGGACGCCCTCACCGGCAAAGTGCTCTTTTCGCACAACGGCCTTCAGCGCCGCCAGGTAGCCAGCACGCAGAAACTCGTGACGGCCATGGTCGTGCTGGATCACGGCAGCCTGGACAGAAAAGTGGTTATCCAGCCTTCCGATACCAAAGCGGACCCAACCAAACTGGGCTTCCGGGCGGGAGAAACCTATTCACGCCGCGAACTGCTCAATGCCTTGATGATCCGCAGTTTCAACGACGTAGCCCTGGCCCTGGCCCGTGATACGGCGGGTTCCGTTCCCCGTTTCGCCCAGCTGATGAATGCCAAGGCCCGGCAGATGGGCATGTACAACTCACGCTTCGCCAACCCCAACGGCCTCCCGGCAGACCAGTACTCCACCGCCATTGATATGGCCCGCTGCGCCTATTATGTGTACCGCAGCCCGGAACTGCGCAATATTATCTGCAAACGCCAGTATGCCTTTACCCGGGCCAACGGCAAGACGCTCCTGCTGAGAAATACCAACAAGCTGCTCAACCAGCATCCCTGGGTTACCGGAATGAAAACCGGATACACCAACGCCGCCGGACGTTGCCTGGTGTCCTCCGCCGGCTTCAATGGCCGCCATGTCATCGTCGTCGTCCTCGGCTGCCATCCGTCCCGCATCTGGGCGGAATCGGAAAATCTGCTCAAATGGGCTCTGGGAGCCGCGGCGTAAATACCCGGCGGCAATTGGTATTTGACTTTCACGGCGTGACCCGCTATCAGTCCTGCCTATGTTACAGGCAGGTATTGTAGGTCTCCCCAACGTCGGCAAATCCACTCTCTTCAATGCGGTCACCCGGACACGCAAGGCCCAGGCGGCCAACTATCCTTTCTGCACCATTGACCCGAATGTGGGTATGGTAACAGTCCCGGATCCCCGCCTGCAGGTGCTCTCCGACATGTCCGGTTCTGAAAAAATTATCCCCACGCTTATTGAATTCGTGGATATCGCCGGCCTGGTCAAGGGCGCTTCGGAAGGCGCCGGCCTGGGCAACCAGTTCCTGGCGAACATCCGTGAAGTGGACGCCATCGTGCAGGTAGTCCGCTGCTTTGACAATGACGACATCATCCACGAACTTGGTTCCGTGGACCCTTTGCGCGACATTGACATCATCAACTCGGAACTCATTCTGGCGGATATCGCCACCATGGAAAAAAGACTTTCTTCCCGCGAACGCAAGGCACGCAGCGGCGACAAGGAAGCCAAAGCCGAAGTGGCCCTCATCACCAAACTCCTGCCCCACCTGAACGAAGGCAACCCTGCCCTCACCTTGGAACCGCAGCTGGACGACGACGAACGCAAACTGCTCCATTCCTTCCAGCTGCTTTCGGATAAAAAAAGCATTTTCGCCTGCAATGTCAATGAAGACGAACTGGCGGACGCCATCTCCAACCCGGACGCTCATCCCTACGTCTCCCAGGTGAAAAAATACGTAGCGGAACACCACAACGCGGAAGCCATTGTCATCTCCGCCCGGATTGAAGAAGAACTCATCGACGTTTCGGAAGAAGAATCCCGCGAATTTCTGGAATCCCTGGGCGTGCAGGATTCCGGCGTTTCCGACCTCATCCGGGCCGTGTACCACCTTCTGGGCCTGCGCACCTACCTCACCACGGGAATCAAGGAAACGCGGGCCTGGACCATTCCGGCCGGGGCAAAAGCCCCCCAGGCGGCCGGCGTCATCCACACGGACTTCGAACGCGGTTTTATCGCTGCGGAGGTAGTGCACTACGACGACCTGGTTTCCTGCGGCGGCAAGACCGGAGCGAGGGAACACGGCAAGCTGCGTATCGAAGGAAAAGAATATGTCGTCAAGGACGGGGACGTCATCGAATTCCGCTTCAATGTCTAGAGCGGAGCGTTACCGGAATTCCATTGACTTTTACTGATATAAGGGGCAGATTGCTCATAACCTTCACATCGCCTCATGACTGATACAGACGTCAAATCCACCCCTCTGGCAGCTAAACATGTTGAACTGGGAGCCAGAATGGTTCCTTTCGCCGGCTGGAATATGCCGGTGCAGTACACCGGCATTCTGGACGAACACAAAGCAGTGCGCGAAGCCTGCGGCATCTTTGACATCTCCCACATGGGGCAGTTCACGGTAGCCGGGGCCTCCGCCGCAGCATGGCTGAACTCCATGCTGACCAATGACATTAACAAACTGAATGTCGGCCAGGGACAGTACTCCGTCATGCTCAATGACCGGGCCGGAGTCATTGACGACCTCATCCTGTACCGGATGGAACCGGAAACATTCTTCGTAGTGGTGAATGCTTCCAAAATTGATGAAGACTTCGCATGGCTCTCCGCCCACAAACCTGCAGACGTAACCCTGGAAAACCATTCTGATGAATACGTGGGTCTGGCTGTCCAAGGCCCCGAATGCGGGGAAGTATTCTCCCGCGTCATTCCCGGCGTGGAACTTCCCCCCCGCAACGGAATTGCCCGCATCACGGCGGAAGGGTCGGATCTCATTGTCTGCCGCACCGGCTATACCGGGGAAGATGGTTTTGAATTCTTCTGCCCGGCTAAGGAAGGCGTTCAATGGTTTGAAGCCTTTCTTGGGGCAGGCGCCAAACCCTGCGGTCTGGGCGCCCGCGACAGCCTGCGCCTGGAAATGTGCTATCCTCTGAACGGCTCCGACCTCTCTCCGGACAAGACGCCTCTGGAAGCCGGGCTCGGCTTCTTCTGCGCGCTGGATACGGATTTCATCGGATCCGACATCCTCCGGGAACAAAAAGCCAACGGTCTCAGCCAGCGGCTGGCGGCTATTGAATACACCGGCAAGGGAGCCCCTCCCCGCGCCCATTATGCCGTTCATGTCCCCGGCGGAGAAGCCATCGGAGAACTTACCAGCGGCGTGCTCTCTCCTTCGCTGATGAAGGGTATTGCCCTGGCCTACCTGCCTGTCGCCCATGCCAAGGTCGGCACGGAGCTGGAAATTGACGTAAGGGGAAGGAAATTCCCGGCCGTGGTCGTAAAAAAACCCTTTTATAAAAAAGGCTGACACGACGGCGCAAAAATAAACTGACAAACACCTCATTTTACTACACTCTCACTTCAAACAATTACATCTTATGCACGACGTACCAGAAAATCTGCTGTATTCCAAGGATCACGAATGGATTGAAATTGACGGGGACATCGGCACCATCGGCATTTCAGACCATGCGCAAGCCGAACTCTCCGATGTCGTCTTTGTAGACCTTCCCGAAGTAGGCGCTACCGTCGCGGCCGGCGACCCCGTCGCCGTTGTGGAATCTGTCAAAGCCGCCAGCGACGTGTACACTCCCGTTTCAGGAGAAATTCTGGAGGTGAATGAAGAACTTTCCAATGATCCCTCCCTCATCAACTCCGATCCCTACGGCGCAGGCTGGCTGTACAAAATCCGCCTGGACGTTCCCACGGAAACGGAAGATATGATGAATGCCACGGATTACGAGGAATACTGCTCCTGAACCATTCCTTCCTCCCCCTGCCCCGGTGATTCCATCCCGGGGCATTTTGTTTGGCCCGCCCCCGCGGCCGAACGCTATTACCAGCCAGAGAAACCACATGAATACCCACTCAGATTTTGCCAGCCGGCACATCGGCCCCCAGGGGGAAGAGCGCCGGGAAATGCTCAACAGCCTCGGCTACCAGACGCTTGACGAACTCATTGCGGACATCGTTCCCGCAGATATCCGCATGAAAGCCCCGCTGGACCTGCCCGCCGCCAAATCGGAAACGGAAGCCCTGGAGGAACTCCGTTCCATCCTGCGGAAAAACAAGCTTCTGAAAACCTTCATTGGCCAGGGCTACTACGGCACCATCACTCCTTCCGTCATCCTCCGCAATGTACTGGAGAACCCCGGCTGGTACACGGCCTACACCCCTTACCAACCGGAAATCGCCCAGGGACGTCTGGAAATGCTCATGAACTTCCAGACCATGGTCTCTTCCCTGACAGGGCTGCCGGTGGCGAACGCCTCCCTGCTGGATGAAGGCACCGCCGCCGCAGAAGCCGTCACCATGTGCCGGAACGCGCGCCCCAAAGCAAACACCTTCTTTGTGGCGGACACCTGCCATCCCCAGACCATCAGCGTCATCCGCACCCGCGCCGCCTTCCAGGGCGTCAACATCATCGTGGGAGATTGCTCCTCCTTTGACCCCGCCTCCATCGGCGCGGATTTGGCCGGGGTGCTTGTCCAATATCCGGACACGCTCGGCCGCATCTGCGATTATACGGACTTCTTTTCCCGCGTACATGCCACGGGCGCGCTTTGCGTCGTGGCGGCGGATCTCATGGCCCTTACCGTCATCCGGGAACCCGGCGCCTTCGGAGCCGATATCTGCATCGGCAACACGCAGCGTTTCGGCATACCCATGGGCTTCGGCGGCCCCCATGCCGCCTACATGTCCTGCACGGACGCCCTCAAACGCCGCATGCCCGGCCGCCTTATCGGCATGTCCATAGATACCCTGGGCCGCCCTGCCTACCGCCTGGCCCTGCAAACGCGGGAACAGCATATTCGCCGCGACAAGGCGACTTCCAACATCTGCACCGCCCAGGTGCTCCTGGCTGTGCTGGCCGCCTTTTACGCCGTATACCACGGCCAGGAAGGCCTCAAACGCATCGGCATGGAAATCCACCGGAAAACCAAAAACCTGTACAGGGCGCTCACGGAAGCCGGCATCGCCATTGAAAACAAAAACTTCTTTGACACCCTGCTGCTGTCCGTTCCCGGACAAGCGGACGCCATGGTGCAAAAAGCCCTGGAAGCCGGGTATAACATCCGCAGGGTGGATGCCGACCACGCTGCCGTCTCTCTGGATGAAACCGCAACCTGTTCGGATGTAGCGGCGCTGGCCTCCGCCCTTGCAGGCACGGAAACATCCGCCACCTGCGGCTGCGACGCTCCCGCCTGGGATCCCGTCCACACGCGCCAGACGCCTTTCTGCACGGAAAAGGCTTTCAACTCCTACCATTCCGAAACGGAAATGATGCGCTACATCCGCCGCTTGGAATCCCGGGACCTGGCTCTAAATGAAGCCATGATCCCTCTGGGCTCCTGCACGATGAAGCTGAACGCCGCCTCCGAAATGATTCCCATCACGTGGCCGGAAGCCAACTCCCTGCATCCCTTTGTTCCGGCGGATCAGTCGGAAGGCATCCGGGAAATGCTCTCCGTCCTGTCCGACCGTCTGGCGAAAATCACCGGCTTTGCCGCCGTCTCCCTCCAGCCCAACGCGGGCGCCGCAGGGGAATATGCCGGACTACTGGCCATCCGCCGCTACCAGAAACACGCCGGAGAAGGCCACCGCAATGTCTGCCTCATTCCCACCTCCGCCCATGGGACCAACCCCGCCTCATCCGCCATGGCCGGTCTCAAGGTGGTGCCCGTCAAATGTGACGAAAGAGGCAACATCGACATGGCAGACCTGAAATCCCAAGCGGAAGCCCATAAGGACAATCTCTCCTGCATCATGGTCACGTACCCCTCCACGCACGGGGTGTATGAACAGACAATCAAGGAACTCTGCGACATCGTCCACGCCAATGGAGGCCAGGTGTACATGGACGGCGCCAACATGAATGCCCAGGTAGGCCTGACTTGCCCCGGCTGCATCGGCGCGGACGTCTGCCACCTGAACCTGCATAAAACCTTTGCCATGCCGCACGGCGGCGGCGGTCCCGGCATCGGCCCCATCGGCGTAGCGGAACACCTCGTGCCCTTCCTGCCCGGACACCTTACGCTGGGCCATGAAGAAGGGGCCGTAGCGTCTGCTGCGTGGGGGAGCGCCTCCATTGCCGCCATCTGCTGGATGTACCTCTCCATGATGGGGCCGGACGGCCTCAAGGAAGCCACGGAAATGGCCATCCTCAACGCCAACTACATCGCCAAGAAACTCGGCCATCTCTTCCCGGTTCTCTACTCCGGCAACAAGGGGCTGGTGGCGCATGAATGCATTCTGGATCCGCGCCAGCTCACTCATGACGCCGGTCTCACGGTGGATGACATCGCCAAGAGGCTCATGGACTACGGCTTCCACGGCCCCACCATGTCCTTCCCCGTTCCGGGCACCCTGATGGTGGAGCCGACGGAATCGGAACCCAAGCAGGAGCTGGACCGCTTCATTGAAGCCATGGAGCGCATTCATGCGGAAATCACGGCCATTATCAACGGTACGGCGGACAAGGAAGACAACGTCCTGAAAAACTCGCCTCATACCGCAGAAATGGTCTCCGCTGACGAATGGCGGCATCCCTACTCCCGCAGTGAAGCGGCCTATCCGGTCTCCGGCCTTCTTATCCACAAATTCTGGCCGTATGTCGGCCGGGTGGACAATGTGTATGGAGACCGCAACCTGGTCTGCACCTGCGACACGGTGGAGGAATTCACCAAGGCCGTAGAGTCATAAAAAATCTCACCCCACCTTTCAAAAAGGCTGTTCCAAATAAATGGAACAGCCTTTTTTATTGTTAAAATCGGATTTCTAATCCGAAGAAATAAACGCATTCGGAAAACAATTAAGCATAAAAGAGGTATGGATAAAAAAAGAGAAAAGACATATTTCTCTCACCCCGCTTTTTCCCCCTTGCATCTTGATGACCCGTTTGTTCTCAAAATAGAGTGTTGACTTCGGATTAGAAATCCGTTGAGCTAGGTTTCAGATGAGCTTTTTCTCTGCCCTTACTGTACCTGGACTGCAACAGCATCTTTCTTTTTCCAGGGAAGACTCCGCGATTCTCAAAGGGTATGGAATTCTCTTCATGATCTTTCATCATGTCTTCGGCTTATACGCTCTCCCCGCAGGCGTGGATACGGCATGGATCGCTCCCTGTCTTACAAAAGCCGCTCCCATCTTTAAAATTTGCGTACCCATTTTTATTTTCATCACAGGGTATGCTATGGGATGGAAAACGAATTCATCTTCAACCCTCGGTTCCCTCGTTAAAACAGGCTGTTCCCATTACCTTAAATTCTGGAAAATTTATTTCTTATGCCTTCTTCTGGCTACTCTGGTTTCCTGGGCATTCCCCTTGCCCATTTTGCCATCCGTTGCCGACATGGGCTGGAAAAACGGCCTGCTTGCCGTAACAGGATTGAAGCCCTGTTATCCCGACTGGTGGTACATGGCTCTTTTCGCGGCAGCCTCCATAGCCCTTTATCCCACTTGCGCATGGATCACGCATCACATTGCGCCTGTTCCATCCATGGCCGCCCTGCTGGGGGTGTCCCTTTTACTTCAAAGCATGACCCACATTCCCTGTCTGCCGGAAATCGCCTCCTCCTTCCCCTCTTTCCTTCCCTGCTTCATTCTCGGTTACATGTGCGCCTTTCTGGCTTCTCGCTTCTCTGCTCTTTCAACGTCCCAACGCCTGGGAGCAATCCTGTTGCTGGTTCTTGAAATACTATCCATCCATCTCTTCAGCTTTTCAAAAGCCAAAACCCTGACGGTTATCTTTCTCTTCACCCTCTGGTGCCTGCCTTGGATAACCCGGAAACTCCGCCTCACGCCGCTCCTGACGCTGCTGGGGACTTACTCCGCGCTTATGTGGCTGAATCACAGATTCATTTTCGGTTACCACTTTAGTTGGGATCTCTATGGGACCCGAAGCATCAGCATAGTATTCATCGTGACGCTGGCCTCCTCCCTTCTGCTGGCCATGGCCATGCAAAAACTTTTCAACCGGATGATTCGCCCTAATCCGCAAGCGCAGTCAAAACCTTTGTAACAACCTCACCAAGTACGGATTCCAACGCCTTTTAATTCCAGGGCGGATCTCCGTATTTATTCTCTCCAAGCCGGCTTTCCCCGTGAAATAAATACCACAACAGCAGCCACCCTACAAAGGGGACGGCCAGAAAAACCAGGAAAAAGCCGCTTCTCCCCACATCATGCAGACGCCGCACCATGGTAGCCGCCAACGGAACAGACAGCACGGCAAGCGCCATGTACAGCAGCGGGGAAACCAGTTCAACCCACGAAGACAGGGAAGGGAAAAAACCGTATTTCACAACGGAGGGGGCTCCCGCCACGGCCAGCCACGCGACCCCCACTCCGGAAAAAACTTCGTGCAGATCTCCTTTTCCGGCACGGCCCTTAAAACTGCACCAAGCCTTGATGATGCGCATCCAGTACTTCCTCCTGCTCCAGCCGGGTCCGGCATCCTCAGGCCCCGTTCCGGCTTCCGTCAGAACGGGCGGCACTCCATCATCATCCATGACAGTCATGGAAGGAATAAAGGAGGCCAAGGGCCTCCAGTCTCCATCGGGGACCTTCCGGACCAACGTCCGGTTGGACAACCGGCCGAGATTACGGGCCCGCAGCAAAAGCTCCAGAGAAACGGGGCCTTTGGGAGAACCGTCAATCGCCTGGTACTCGTAAAGACCTCTCATGGAGGAGCTTATCTGGATTCCTTCCCATGGCTGAAGGCGGAGGCGGGTATGTCCTGCCTGGGCAGACCGGGGCCTTCCCACTTCAAAACCAGCCTGGAGGCAGCACCGGAATTCCCCACATAGCCGATGCGGATGGGATGAAGGCCGGCTTTCAAATAAACGGGATTCTTCCGGTCGCCCAGATCAGAGGAAACCTCGGCTCCCGGCTCATAAGTCTTGTCCGCGTCAATCAACTCCATGCCGTGCAGCCGGACAAAAGCCTTGCTGCCCTTGTTTTCATCCGTGGTCAGATAAAACGTATATGCCCCGTCCTCAGGGATCTTCACATACCCCGTCAGCTCCACGCCGCGCCTGGCCGGACCGTTCATGTTCACGGACGGGGAAGGCGTCACGCCATGGGCGGAAGCAGGCTTCTTCCACTGGCGGAAATCCGGGACCCAGGGAAAATCCCCTTCATACAGGGACCATTGCAACCCGGGAGAAACGGTTCCCTTCACGTCCACGGCGGGAACCGGCGCAGAGTCAAACACTGTTTTGGAAGGAAGGGAAGCCCGGCGATTGGACAAAGCGGCGGTTTTCATGCGGGCCTGAAGTTCCGGCCTGGAGGATGCCAGATCCCTGCTTTCCTGCGGGTCATTCAAAGTATCGAAAATCATGAAATCCCTGTCCGCATCCTTCACACCCATGCGCAGGCCTTTCAATCCATCCACAAAAACAATCTGCTGCTGGCCCCGCTGCGCTCCCTTGTGTTCACCCAGAAAATCCTTATACTCCGGCGTTTTGCCTGCGAAATTATATTCGGCATAAACAATGCCGGGCTTCTGCTGGTCCGCATGGCCAGTTAGCGTCGGCAGCAGGGAAACGCCGTCACTACGGGCAGGAACCGGAACCCCAGCCACATCAGCCAGCGTAGCCAGCCAGTCATGAAACTGGCCAGGGTTCAGACTGATCTGCCCCTTGGGAACGCGTGCAGGCCAGCGTACCAGCGCCGGCACGCGCATCCCTCCTTCCCAGCAATCTCGCTTAATGCCGTCCATCATGCCATAACTCTTGAAAAACTGCGGATTTTGCGCTCCGTGCCAATGCCTGGTATCACTCCCGCCCTCATTGTGTGGGCCATTGTCGGACGTGAAGACGATCATCGTATTATCGTCAATCTTCAAATCTTTCAGCAGCCGTACCAAATCAGCCACGGCATCGTCCACGCGGCGGATCATGGTGGAATGACGTTTGGCCACATCATTCGGGAAATGGGAATTGTCCGGATGAATATAAGTATCCTTATTCTTCTCCGCCTTGGCGTCAAAAGCCGTATTTACGGATTCCGTTCCTTCCTTCTTCACCCATTGCAGACCTCCCTTCAAACCGCCTCCGGAGGGATAGGGAGTTCCCGGAACCGTCAAACTTCCGTGGGGAGCCGGAAAAGCCAGATACAGGAAAAACGGCTTGCCGGTTTTGCGGGCGGACTTGCGCTGATCCACAATCCACTGCTTGGCGCGGGCGGCAAACAAATCCGTGGAATAAGCCGTCTGGGGCACCTGATCCTTGATATTCTTCCACTCGGGATTGGAAGCGTAGCCGTTGTACTCGAAAATGTCACGGGATTCGGAAGGATAGTGGAAATGCCCCGCCAAATGGTCCAGGATACCGTAAAAATAATTGAATCCCCGCTGATGGGGGCCGGCGGTCATGGCCACCTGGCTCTGACCTCCGCCTCCTACACCCCATTTGCCAATGGCGGCAGTATCATACCCGGCATCACGCATCACGGTGCCAAGCGTGTGGGAATCTTCAATAGGATGATCGAAACGGTTATTTCTCACCACTCGGGAATTCCCCTGATGCACCCCCAGCAGCAGGGAAGCGCGCGCCGGGGCGCAAACCGGAGCGGCGGAATAGTGGCGGCGCAGCTGAATTCCCTCCCGCGCCAAAGCGGACAGGGCCGGAGTCTTGAACTCGTTCTTTCTCTCCACCGTCCGGCCATTCAACTTCTGCTGGCTCCAGTTGGAATCCAGGTCTCCCCAGCCCATGTCGTCCACCAGAATGAAAATAACATTGGGCTTCGAAGTCTTGACAGACCGGGCAGCCGGCTTCGCAGCCTGCCCGGAAGCGCCCATGCACGGAACCAGGGAAGTCAGAAGAACGGATAATAAAGATACCAGCTTCATGATTCAAAAGAAAATAGACTCTGAAAAAGACGTTAAAACAAGGCGTCATCTTACATGAATTTTCTCATCCCTCAAGAGAATTGCACGGAAAGGGCACAGAGGATTGAGCCGACAGGGCCCAGCGGAAAAAAACCATGAAAGAACCAGCCTTACAGCCGGGAACAGCTACAATTCCGCCATACTACCAATGACCGAATTTTCCGGACGGAGCCATGAATGGAAAAAGCTCCGCCAGCATTCCCGGCTGCCGGAACCTCAGCCCTCCCGCGCCGCCCGGTTATGCCTGCCCCTGGAGAGAACGGCAGATCCTGCAAAGGAAACCCGGCAGGATAGATATTCCCCCCCTCTGCCAGGCAGAAAATACAGAAAACCGGCGGGAACAGTAATCATGAACCGGAACGCTCCCAAACATCCGCGCCAATTCCGGAAGCAATGTTGATGACCTTGCCCGGAACAGCGGAGGCGTCAGAAACGCTTCTTCCTGTCGTCCCTGCGGGAACGTTCTCCCCAGCGTTCGCCGCGGTCACTGCGGAAGCCCCCGCGGCTTCCCCTGAATCCGCTGCGGTCCCGCTCTCCACGGTAACTGCTGCGGAATCCTCCATTGCGGCGGGGCGGGCGCGGTGTGCCGGAATATTCCGGAGCGCCCTTGTCTTCACGGACATTAACTTCATAGCCGCAGACGGTAGCCGTCGCCAGAGCCTCCAGAAGCTGGGGCGCCACGGAAGCGTCCACTTCTATCAGGGAATGCTTGGGGAAAATCCGGATATCGCCCACGGCGCCCTTTTCCATTTCCACCGTATTGTAAAATAACCCGGCTATGTCCTTGGGCCGCAAGCCAATCATCCGGCCTCCATTCATAAACAGCGTAACCGTATCACCCTTATGCTGCCAGGAATCACCCTTCTGCGGGCTCTCCGCATCCTCCCCGGTTTGCGGCATACGCCGCGCCCTGCGTGCCGGCTTGTCTTCCGGAATGGGCTGCACCTCCCGGTGCGTACGTTCCCGAAGCAAATCAAACAGGGCCGCAGCCATGGCCTCCGGCGCAGCCTCCACTTCTTTCAATTCCTCCGGCAGCACGGCATCCGGCTTGAGACGTTCCAAAATATCATCCACCAGAGATTCCGTCCGGAGCTGATCCACCTGAACGGCAGTCAACACAGGTTCCGGAGTCAACTTAACGCCGATGAAGCGCTCTATGCGGCTCATCAGGGAAAAATCACGGCGCCCCACAAAAGTGATGGCCTTCCCCTTGCGGCCGGCGCGTGCCGTGCGGCCGATGCGGTGCACGTAATCCTCCGGATCACGCGGCAATTCAAAATTCACCACGGCATCCACATCATCCACATCCAGGCCGCGGGCGGCAATATCCGTCGCCACCAGAAGACGCAGGCTCCCCCTGCGGAAGGAATCCATGACGCGTTCCCTCATCATTTGAGGCATATCCCCATGAAGGCGGTCCACCGCATAACCGCGGGCCGTCAAACCGTCCACCACGTCATCCACCACCTTTTTGGTATTGGCGAACACCAGCCCCATTTTAATCTTTCCGGTGTCGAGCAGCCGGCTGAGCACCTCAATCCGGGAGGAAAACACCACCTCGTAATAAACCTGTTCAATGGTAGGCACCGTCAGCGTGGGCCGTTCAATGGAAATCTGGACGGGCTCTTTCATGAACCTGCTCACCAGACGGTTGATTTCCGGAGACATGGTAGCGGAGAAAAACAGGGTCTGCTTCGTTTCCGGCATGGCCTCCGCAATGCGTTCGATGTCTTCCAGAAAACCCATATCCAGCATCTCGTCCGCTTCATCCAGAATCAACATGCGGAGGCCGTCCAGCCTCAACGCCCCGGATTCCATCAGGTCCATGACGCGTCCAGGCGTTCCCACCACAAACTGCACCCCGCGGCGCAGGGCGTCCAGTTGCGGACGGAAAGAAGCCCCCCCGTAAATGGGGACGGCGGAAACGCCGTCCATGAACAAAGCCAGCTTGTCCACCTCCCGGCAAATCTGGACGGCCAGTTCCCGAGTAGGACAAAGGGCGAGCACTTGCACGCAGCGTTCCTCAGGCTCAATGCACTCCAGGGCCGGAATGGCAAAGGCAAGCGTCTTTCCGGAGCCCGTATGGGACAGCCCCACAATATCGGACCCTCCGATCGCGGCGGGAATCGCCTGCTCCTGAATGGAGGAAGGAGTATCGAAGCCGAGCACTTCTATAGCCTCCAGAATCTCCGGTGAAATGCCAAGCGTCGAAAAAGAAGATGTTTGAGCCATGGGGGAAAAATGATCTGTCAGAGTCACGGGAGAAGCTGAACATTATTCCCTCCCGTGTCCAGCCAAAAGAACGGAAGATACCGTCAGATGCCACGATTTCCGCAGAGCCGCCTGCGAATAAAAACCGGTTTCCCCCGCTTCTGGTCTTTACATTCATACACGGAGTTGCAACTTGCAGGAGCGCATTTGCGTATGATACAAATAACGGCCTTCGAATTCATGGATAAAACGCCAAACAAATCACAGTCCTCCCTGCTGGGGATTTTCATCAACATCCTTCTCCCGGTGTTGATTCTGGACTATTGCAGCGCGGGCCCCGCCAATCCTCTGGAACGCCCGGAAGGAGAAAATTTCTGGCATATCGGCCCGGTATGGGCCCTCGTCATCGCCCTTTCCCTCCCTCTTGTCTATGGCATCCGTTCCCTGGTCGTCTCCAGAAAATTTGACCTGATGTCCGGCGTCGGCATGGCCGGCGTGCTGCTGACGGGCGTCATCAGCATTTTCGTCATCGGCCCGGAAGGGCGCATCCACAGCGCCACTCCCTGGCTGTTCGCCGGAAAAGAAGCTCTGATTCCCCTCATTCTGGCGGCGGCGGTCGTCGTCTCCCGGTCTGCCGGCACGCCCCTTCTCAACATGTTTATCTACACGCCGGAATTATTCGACGTGCGCAGGATAGAACAAACGGTGGCCGCCAACGGCGAGGAACGGGCTTATCAGAAACTGCTGGCGAACTCGTCCTGGATTCTTGCGGGCACGCTGGTTGCCTCCTCCACCGGCAATTTTTTCCTGAGCCTCTCTTTCATGTCTTCCGTCATACAACAGCCGGAAGCGGAACAGCAAGTGGCCTACAACGCCGCCATCGGCAGCATTACCTGGTGGGGCTTCCTGATCATCGGGATACCCATCCTGGCAGCCCTTGTGTTTATCATGACCCGCCTGATTAAACGGCTCGGCAGGCTGACCGGCCTCTCGCGGGACGAACTCCTTCTCAAATAATCCTCAAACCATGCGCCTCCATACTCCATGCATCCTGGCTGCCGCCATCGCCCTTCATGCGGCGTGGGCGGATACTCCCCGGTTCGACCGGATTTTCGGTTCCCATATGGTACTTCCCCATGGAAAAAACATTCCCGTTTCCGGTACGGCCGCCCCCAACAGGGAAATAACCGTTACTTTTGGGAACACAGCCCTGAAAACAACAACCGACTCCAAGGGGAAATGGAGCGTCACGCTGCCCCCCATGCCTCCCTGCGCCACAGGCCAGACGCTGGCGGCCGAGCAAAACGGAGACTCCGCCAAATTGGAAGATGTGCTCGTGGGGGAAGTGTGGCTGGCTTCCGGCCAATCCAACATGCTGTTCCGTCTGAACCAGACCACGACGGCCAAAGAAGACATAGCGGCTTCCGGAGACGACCAGCTCCGCCTGCTCAACAACGTTCCGCAAGCCCATACCAACAACGCCCCCTACTCCGCGAAAGACTTTGACGCAGTCACCACGGACAACTTCTATAAAGGTCAATGGGCCGCCAGCTCTCCCTCCACCTCAGGGCCAATGACTGCCGTGGGCTACTACTTCGGGAAAAAACTCCGTGAAGGACTGGGTATTCCGGTAGGCATCATCCACTCCTCCCTGGGAGGCTCGGAAATCGCAGCGTGGATCCCCCGGCAGGTCATTAATGCCAACAACAGCTTCCGTACCCTGCGCGGCAACCACTGGCTGGACTCCCCCCTTATCTCCGACTGGGTGAGGGGACGGGCCAGGAAAAACATCTCTCCGCGTTTGAACCAGGGCTCTCCGGACCATCCCTATAAGCCGGCGTTCCTTTACGAATCCGGCATTGCATGGACAACGTCCCTCCCCGTCACGGGCGTCATCTGGTATCAAGGAGAATCCGATGCGGAGATCATTGACAACGCCCAAAACGGCATGCTGCTGAAAACCATGATCTCCTCCTGGAGAAAAGCTTTCCGCAACCCGGAAATGCCCTTCGTCATGATCCAGCTCCCCCGCATCAACGACCCGTCAAAAATCCGCGCCGGTTGGCCGGAATTCCGTGAAATGCAGGACGCCGTGGCCAAAACCGTTCCGAAAGTTTACAGCGTCAACACCATTGATCTTGGTTCCACCAATTCCGACGTTCATCCTCCATTCAAGCGCCCTGTGGGGGAACGTGCAGGAAATACTGCCCTGAACAAGGTTTACGGTAAAAAAATCCCCTGTGAAGGACCTGCCTTCAAGGCCTTCAAAACCTCCGGTTCCAGCATCCTGGTTCAACTGAACCAAGCCGCAGGACTGACCACCACGGACGGCAAAGAACCGGCCCAGTTTGAAATTGCCGGAACGGACGGAATTTACCATCCTGCCGCGGCGGAAATCACCAACAGGAAAGGCGACACAGCCGTTATCCGCCTCTCATCCCCGGAAGTAAAATCCCCCAAACACGCCCGATATTGCTGGAACCGTTTCGTGACCCCCAACCTGGTCAACGGCAACCAGCTCCCCGCCCGTCCCTTCCGGACGGACGCACCTGTTCTGAAAAAATAACTCATACCACACCATCACTCCATGAACCTTCATCTTCTCATCGCTTCTCTGACAGCCACACTCTCACTGGGCATGGCGGCACAAGCTTCTCCCGCCAAAGTAGCCTGCGTGGGAGACAGCATCACCTTCGGCACCGGCCTTAAACCCGGAGAAGCCCGATATCCGCAAGTGCTCGCCACACTTATGGGGCCGGACTTTGACGTCAGAGGCTTCGGCAATCCCGGAAAAACGGCAGGCGACTATCCGGGCCAGGCAGGACGCTGGTACGGCAGCACCAAGGAACACAAGCAAGCCCTGGAATTCAAGGCGGATATTTATATCTGCAACCTTGGCATCAACGACACGGGCCGCTGGTGGAACCCCGAACTGTTCTCCAAAGGCTATGACGCTTTGCTTCATGCATGGAAAAACGCCAATCCCAAAACACGGTTCTTTGCCTGGGGGCTGCTGGGCCCGGACTACCGCGGCCCGCTCAACAAGAAGGCATTTCCCGGCAACTGTTATCCGGACGTGCGTAAATATGCAGGCTCGGACAACGGCTCATCCGCCAACCGCCCGGAAGCGGAAAAACTGATCGCCGCCGTTGCGCGCAAGTACAAAGTCAGCCTCTTTGACGCGCTGCACCCGCTCTCCGACCATCCGGAATGGTATGTTGACGGGCTGCATCCTACGGAGCAGGGCGCACGGCGCATTGCGGAAATCACCTTTGCCAAGCTGGCAAAAAGCCTCAAGCTTAAGCAGCCCGCACCCAGGCTGGAACCGGGCACCGGCAACGTGATCATCAACAACCCCGGCAACTCCGGCATTCTTCTGGATGGATGGAAACTGACGGACGGAGCCAATACGCTCATCTTTGAAAACTCCACCGTCATTCATCCCAAGGACAGGCTTATCATCGCCATTGGCCCGGAAACTCAAAAAGACCCGACCAAGCCCCTGCAAATCAAGTCCGCCCAATCCCCCGCAGCTTTCCGCCTCATTCCTGCGAAAAAACATTAAAAACTTCCTGAACAGGCTTATGGGAACACGCGGAACTCCTGCATGTTCCCATAAGCCCAGCGCACGCTATTCCGCCCATACACACGCGCAGCAGGCGGCATGCCTGCGTCACAGGCTGTTTCCCCCTCTACCCTAAAAACTCATTTTCATCCTGTTTTAATTGAGCATTTCTGTTTCCAAAACGGTCTACAGTGCATGGAACAGAATAAAAGCAAATCATCCGCATGCCGCCTGCTTGGCCCCCTGGCCACCAACACCAGCATGGACTTCGGCGTTCTGTTGCTGCGCCTGGGCGTAGCAGTCATGATGCTTGTGCATGGCATTCCCAAACTGGGCATGCTCATCAGCGGAAACTGGGCGGCTTTCCAGGATCCGCTGGGAATCGGCAATTTTCTGTCCCTGCTGCTGTGCGTAGGCGCGGAATTCGGATGTTCCGTCCTCCTCTTGCTGGGATTCCTCACCCGTCTGGCCTCCCTTATCCTGGTCATTAACATGTGTGTAGCGCTCTTTCTTGTCCTTGGTCTTTCCGGGTGGGGAGCGCAGGAACTCGCGGCCATCTACCTGCTGATCTATCTGACCATCTTCTATACGGGACCGGGTAAATTCTCCCTGGATGCCTGGTGGCTCCGGCGCGACTGCAAGATAGAAGTGGAATGAAAACAGCTCCTCCCGCGCGTCCTATGGCAAAAATACTTCTTTTTTCACTCGCCGCGGAAGGAGCCTTCCTCTAGGATGCTGGCACACCCAGTTCATCCGTTCAATGTCCGGCAAACTAACCTACAAGCAATCGGGGGTCGATACCAAAGAAGCAGCCGCCTTTGTATCCGACATCAGCTCTCACGTTAAAAGAACGCAAAAGCAGAGATCTCTTCACCAGGCCTTTGGCCTTTTCGCCGCTGCCTATGATTTGAGCTCCTACAAGGAACCGGTCATCGTCACCGGGTGCGACGGCGTAGGCACCAAGACGGAAATTCTCTTTGAACTGGACATGGTGGAAACCGCCGGCAAAGACCTGGTGGCCATGAACGTCAACGACATTCTTACCACGGGCGGCGCCCCTCTTCTCTTCCTGGATTATCTGGGCATCTCCAATCTGGAACGGGAACGCTCCCGCATCACCCGCCTGGTGGCCGGCATGTGCGACTACCTGGAATCCTGCAACTGCATCCTGGCCGGAGGAGAAACGGCGGAAATGCCCGGTGTGGTGCCGGAATCCATCGTGGAACTCTCCGGCTTCTGCATCGGCTGTTGTGAAAAAAGCAAACTGATTGATCCGAAAACCGTCCGGCCCGGAGACGTATTCATCGGCTACAAATCCGACAGCTTCCATGCCAACGGCTGGAGCCTCATCCGCCGCATTCTGGAAGAAAATCCGGATGTAGTTGATGAAGAGGAACTCCGTTCCCTTCTCCAGCCCACCCGCTTGTACCATGACGTGGTGGCAGATATGCGCCGCTTCAACGTCACCCCGAAGGCATACGCCCATATCACGGGGGGAGGCCTCCCGGAAAACCTGGAACGCTTCCTGGGCGACTACGGAGCAGACCTCTCCATTCCCTATTGGGACAACACCGCAGCCCAGAAAATCCTGAAGCATGTGGATCCGCAGGACCGCTTCAACACCTTTAACATGGGCATTGGCTGGGTAGCCATTGTGAAGCCTGAAGACGCGGAAGCCGCATTGAAGGCAGGTCCGGGCGGCACGGTCATCGGCACGCTGAGAGAAGGCCGCGGCATTCATGTCAAAGTACAGGGCGAATAAAAACACCATCTCCTTGCAGCGGATACGCCACACTTACAGGACAATCTTTTCATCATCTTCCCATGAGCGATTTTCTTAAACACGAGTGCGGCGTAGCCGCCATTCGTCTGCTTAAGCCTCTCTCTTATTTTCAGGATAAATACGGCTCCACCCTCTGGGCATTCAACAAACTGCTCATCCTGATGGAAAAGCAGTACAACCGCGGCCAGGACGGCGCGGGCATAGGCTGCGTCAAACTGAACATGCCTCTGGGGCAGCCTTATCTGTTCCGCACCCGGGACGCCAGCAAAGACGCCCTTACAAGCATCTTCAATGGGCAAATCAAGAAGCTCAACAAAAAGGTCCGCCGCGGCCTGGTCAACCTGAAGGATGCGGAAGACATCAAAAACAAATTCGACTACGGCGGGGAAATCCTGATGGGGCATCTCCGCTACGGCACCTCCGGCCTCTTTGACGAAGGTTCCTGCCATCCCTACCTGCGCCGCACCAACTGGCCGACCCGCACTCTGATGGTTCTGGGCAACTTCAACATGACCAATACGCCGGAATTGAACCAGCGCATGATTGAACGCGGCCAGCATCCCGTCTTCGGAACGGACACGCAGACTGTCCTTGAAGAAATAGGGTATCACCTGGATGAAGCCCATACGGACCTTTACCGCGCCTTGCGGGACAGCGGCATGCCCGGCCCGGAAATTCCCCATGCCATTTCCTCCCGGCTTAACATTCAGGAAATCATCCATAACTCCGCCAAGCAATGGGACGGCGGATATGCCATCATGGGGGCCATCGGCAACGGGGACTACTTCTGCCTGCGGGATCCGCACGGCATCCGCCCATGCCACTACCTGATTACGGATGAATTCATTGCCGTGGCTTCCGAACGCGTTCCTCTGATGACCGTCTTTGAAGTGGACAGCGAACAGGTTCAAGAACTTCCGCCGGCCAATATGCTCTCCATCAAAGCAGACGGCACACATGCCATTACGGAATTTACCACCCCTCTGAAACCGGCTCCCTGCTCCTTTGAAAAGATTTACTTCTCCCGCGGGAACGATCCTATCGTTTACCGGGAGCGCAAGGCGCTCGGCGCGGCGCTGACCCCTCAAATCGTGGATTCTCTGGAAGACCGTTTTGACAAATCCGCTATCACCTACATTCCCAACACGGCGGAAACCGCCTACTACGGGTTGCTGGAAGGCTTGCGCGTTTACCGCCGCAAGCGCGTGCATGCCCAGCTTCTGGAGGCCCTGAGAAACGGAACTCTGGATGAAAACATGCTGGACAGCGCTATCCTGAAGCGCTGGCCGCGCGGTGAAAAAATCGCCCACAAGGATATCAAAATGCGCACGTTCATCACGCAGGAAAAAAGCCGCGCGCAGCTGGTTTCCCACGTATATGACCTCACTTACGGCGCCGTAGGACCGGAAGACGTGCTCGTCGCCATTGACGACTCCATAGTCCGCGGCACCACCCTGAGAAGGTCCATCCTCCGCATCCTGGGCCGCACCAATCCCCGGAAAATCGTCATTGCATCCACTGCCCCGCAAATCCGGTATCCGGACTGCTACGGCATTGACATGTCCGAGCTGGGCAACTTCATCGCCTTCCAGGCGGCCGTCTCCCTGATCAAGCAGCACGGACAGGTCCGTCTGCTGGAAGAAGTGTACACGGCATGCAAGGAAGAACTGACCAAGCCCAAGGAAGAACGGCGCAATTGCGTAAAGGCTATTTACGAAGGGTTGACTGAGGCTGAAATCTCCCGGGAAATCACCCGCCTGGTCACGCCGCACGACGCGCCGTGCCCTGTGGAAGTCATCTTCCAGACCATCGAAAACCTCCATGAATCCATAGAAGGCCCCTGCGGCGACTGGTATTTCACCGGAGATTATCCGACTCCGGGCGGATACACCACAGTTAATGTGGCATACATGCGCTGGTTTGAGGGCAAAGGGGGCCGTGCATACGATTTGCCCTTGTAGCACATCCCTTTTTTTGGGTATTCTGTCGTTGATATGTCAGGACCCATTGCATACACGACCTTGGAAGACACCGAACTGGTCGCCAGGGCACGGGAGGGAGACTCGCGGGCTTTTGACGAGCTCGTCATTCGCCACAGCCGCAAGCTCCATGCCACCCTGTACCAGATGACGGATAACTACGATGACGCCTATGACATCGCCCAGGAAGCGTTCTCCAAAGCCTACCGGGCCTTGCGCTACTTCAACGGGCAAAGCGCCTTTTATACATGGTTGCACTCCATTGCCGTCAACCATGCCAGAAACTTCCTGAAAAAACGCAACCGCAGAATGACCTACAGTCTGGACGACGACGAGTACGGCGACCATACGGAAAAGGACATGAACATGGCGGATGAAACGGATGGAGCGGACCCGGAACGCCGAACCCATCTGAATGAGCTGCAACTTAAAATTAATGAAGCCCTGAAAAAACTTTCGTCCAAACACAGGGAAGTCGTTGTCCTTCACGATGTGAAAGGACTCAATCATACGGAAATATCCGCCCTTCTGGGCATCTCTGAAGGAACGCTCAGATCACGTCTGCATTATGCTCACAAGGAACTCCAGGGGCTCTTGGCGGAATATCTGAGTTAACAGATTAAAAAAATATTGAACGTCAGTTCTCGCTGTCATGTCAAACGCATAGTCCCGCATTTCGGGCTAACATACCCTAACCTCTATTATATTTAATATTAACGAAGATGGATAAACAATCCACAGATCACAAGGAAGAAGCTCTGGTTGCCATGCTTGCGTCTCTCCGTAAGGAACCCTGCTATCATGACAATTTTGAGGAAGATTTCCTCCGCAATTTTCATCTTAGAAAGGAAACCGATCAGGCTGCCAACTCTGCTTGGAAATTGTTACTCGAACGTCTGGACAACTATCTGCAGAACTTTCGTGGTTGGCAGTGGGTCTATGCTTCCATGTCCATCGTGACATTGGCTGCAGTAGGCGTTATTATCGCATCCGGCAACATGGATGATCCAGCCGACTCTTATGTGGCCTCCTCCCAGGAAAAAGAAGAAATTCTCCTGACGGAAAAAGCAATGCCCGTAAGTAAGGAAACTATTGAACAAACCTCTACCGAAGCCGCCCCTGCGGAAAAACCCGAATTCACGACGGGCGCGTCTTCATATGACACATCAGACACCAATAATCAGCAGAAAACCAATTCCAATACCGATAAGAAACCGGTATCCCGCGTTCTCATTGAGATGTAACAATCCATGATGAACCTGGCTCCTATATTGACGGGCATGGCCGTTGCTGGTCTGATTTACCAGGCAGCGGCCGTGCCTGTTCCCTTTAAGATAGAAGCCATTCCCCCCCAGGGGGGAGGAGCGCCGTACACAACCATGGCGGCGCAGGTCGGCAAGGACATGCTGGCCTCCCTGATTCCCTACCGGGTTTTAAAAAACGCAGACACGACCTACCGCCTCGGGGACAGAAACGCCCCGCCCCTTCAGGTCTGGGCTCAGGAAAAACTCACAGGCCTGACCATCTTCAAGGTGGACCCTGCCCGCATATATGACGGGCAGGCGCCCCTTACCCCGTCCTGTATCCTTAAACGCGGCGACAAACTGTCCTTTGCCAGCAGCAAGAATGAGACCACGCAGGGAATTTACGTGGGCATGGAACATTCCATTGGGGACACCAGTTTCCCCCTGCGACTTATCCGCGCCCAGTTCCCCAAACTGGCCATCCCGTCCATCGGCCAGCCATGCTACGACTCGGAAAACCGTCTGGTAGGCATTGTGCTGGGAGTTTCCCGCAAGGGAACTTGCCATCTGCTGCCTGCCCGGGCCATCTCATTCCTGGCGGCCCATCCGGAAGCCAAAAGAGTGCGCCTGGGCTGCCTGCTGGACATCAACTCTTCCACCCCCGTCATTGAGGGCCTTATCAACGGGGGGCCTCTTGCGCGGGGAGGAATCCAGACCGGGGACATCCTCATCAACATCAACGACACGCCTATCCGCAACTACGGGGACATGTTGGACGCCACTTATTACCTTACGGGAGACAAACCTCTGTCTATCGAAGTCATCCGCGGCACCCAGGTGGTCAAAAGCAAAGGAATCATCCCTACGCAGGATTCCCGTTAATCCAAACCCGGCCGCCAAATAAATGCCGGGTCTCCGGACGGCTCCCGCTCAAAATCGTCCTGAACCCTCTTTCAGGCTTGAACTCGCCCGCTGGCGCACTTAAAAAAGGGCGTGCTTCAAATCGTCTTCAATAAAATCAGCGCTGCGGAAGTATCCAGCATCCCCACTCTGGAACAGCTGGATCTGCTCGGAGACTTTCAAGTCTCGGAATCCACCCTCCAAACCCTGGATGACGCCCGTTTCGGCAAAATGGAAAAGGATGGCAAAATTCTTTACCGTTACGTCGCCAAAGATTACCGTATCTACTTTGAAGTCATTGAAGGCAAAGTGATCGTCCACCGCGTCCTGCACGCCAACAGCCTGAACGATTTCCTGTTTCGCACCAATATTTCCCCGACTGCCGGCGAAGATGAAATCCTGAGCCAGTCCAAGCACTTCTGGAAACTCATCGACGAAGGCAAAAACGCCTCCAAAGCCTGACTTTTCCCATTCATGGCCTGCATCGTTCTGGGCGTTACCGGCTCCATTGCCGCATATAAGGCGGCAGACATCGCTTCCGCTCTGGTCAAACACGGCCATGAAGTGCACTGCGTCTGCACAGCCAAGGCCCTTGAATTCGTCACCCCCCTCACCCTGCACACGATTTCCCGCAACCCGGTCTTCTCCTCCTTTGAGGATGAAAAGGAGGACTGGGTCCCCCCGCACATCCAGCTGGCCCAGAGGGCAGATCTTCTGCTTATAGCTCCTGCCACGGCAAACGCCATGGCCAATTTCGCCCACGGCCTTGCCCCGGACATGCTCAGCTCCCTCTACCTGGCCTGCCAGGCTCCGGTGCTCATTTGCCCGGCTATGAATGTCCACATGTGGGAACACGCGGCTACGCAGCAAAACGCGGCCGTCCTGCAGCAGAGGAAAGACCACCACATCTTTGGCCCCAGCGAATCCGGAATTCTGGCCTGCGGAGCGGAAGGCGCGGGAAAACTCATGCCGGTGGACAGGATTGTTCAAAAAACGCTCTCCCTTTTGCCGTAAGGATGGCAAAAATCGCTCCATGCCTGTTTATTGGTTTGCCCCCGGAGAACTAAATCTTCTATCATGGACGCATATGAAAATGCTCCTGCTCCTCTTCGGTTCCCTCATGCTCTGCTCCTGCGGTCCGGATAAATATCCCATCAGCTTTCATATGGAGACGGGAGCGACGGACAGCAGAAAATTCGCCTTTGAAAGGGACGGACATTACTATAGCAAAGCCCCCTTTATTTCCCATAAAGACATTGAATCCTATTATTCCTTCCCTGCACCGGACAACACCTACGGCATCGTCGTCAACGTCCGGAAAGGCCTGGACAGCCGGGTGGAAGGAATAACAGCCGCCAACCTGGGCAGGCAAATACTGCCCATCGTCAACGGCCACGCCATGCAGCCCCTGCGCCTTTACAGCAAACCTGTCACCTCTGGAAAACTGGCGATTATGGGAGGTTTCTCCCCGGCGGATCTTGCCGCCATGGCTGAATTCATTCCTCCGGCGGACCCTAAAAGGGAAGAACCCGTCAACAAACTGGCCGCCGTTACCAAGCCCCTTCTTCCCACCAAGGACCCTGTTCAGGAGAAGAAGGAAGCCAAAGACCCTGAAGAACACAAGGACCGTACCGTGGTCAGCACCCGCCGGGGGCGGATCTGAGCCAGCACCCTTCATATCAGCATGCACGGCAACTCCTTTCCACTCCTGACCGGCATCTTCCTGTTCCTTTGGGGCATGCCACTCCTGATGGCGGATATTGTAGTGCGTTTCCCCACGGAAAATACGGCCCTGCTGGACAACCGCCCGCAGGATTTTTACATGTATGTAGACCGCAACTTTGAGGGGGAGAAATCCCAGCCGTGGGAAGCAGGAGCCTACGGTTTTACACGGACCCTCGTCAGGACCCAGGCAGGCCCCGTAGCCGTCAAATTTCATGAGGGCATCGATATTAAACCTCTCAGGAGGGATGCTTCCGGCACGCCTCTGGACGACGTGCACCCCGTAGCCGGAGGCACGGTAGTCCATGCCTCCGCCAACCCCGCCCACAGCAATTACGGCCGCTACGTGGTTATTGAACATCAACTGAAGGACGGGCCGCTTTACAGCCTGTACGCCCATCTGGCCTCCGTCTCCTGCAAGAAAGGCGACCGTGTGGGCACCGGAAATGTCATTGGAAAACTGGGATACTCCGGGGCGGGTTTGAACAAAACGCGTGCCCATGTGCATCTGGAACTCTGCCTCAAACTGCAGGATGACTTTGAAAACTGGTATTCCAGTCTGAAACTGAGCGCTCCCAACCGCCACGGCTCCTATAACGGACTCAATCTGGCCGGTTTTGACCCGGCGCCGGTCCTCCTGCAATGCAGGGACGGGGCGGAATTCTCCCTCTCGCGCCATATCTCCTCCCTGCCGGTCCAATACGTCGTGCGGGCTCCCTCTTCCGGCGAGCCGCCCAGCCTTGTCAAACGCTACCCCTTCCTGCTGAAGCCGGGCCCCGCCAACCCAAAATCCTGGGAAATCAGTTTTACGGGGGAAGGGGTTCCCGTTTCCGTGACTCCTTCCAGCCAGCCGTGCGCGGCCCCCGTCGTCATCCGGGCCGTTCCGCATCCTTTTTCCCAACTGTACAGGACCTGCAACCGCGTTTCCGGCTCCAGCAAGACCCCTAAGCTTACCGCCGCCGGCAAACGCTACATCCGGCTCATCTTCATGGGGCCTGAATCATAATCCTACGATGATGCAAACCTTCTCCAGACTCCATGTTCCCCATGCCGTTCTCACGTCCTGCGCGGCGGCCCTGCTTTCCCTGGGCGGCGCTTCCCCTGCAACTGCCTCCCTCCCTGCGGGAGAAACCCTCCCGCAGGACAGGCAGGATCTCCTGAAAAACAAAAAATACCAGCAGGGGCTGAAAGCCCTGGAAAACCGCCTTCCCCTGGAAGCCAGCAAACATTTCCAGGAATGCCTGTCTTCCAGAAACCTGGCGGAACCACAAAAAGCCATCATCCGCCCTTTTCTGGCGGAAGCCCTGATCCGCGCCAAAAAAACGGAAGAAGGTCTGAATGCCTGGGAGCAGCTACCGGACTCTCCCATGAAATCCTACTGGACGGCGGTGGGCCTCTTCAATAAGGGCTCCTTTACTAAAGCCCTGGAAAAACTTACCGCCATCCCGGAAACAGATCCGCTTTCCCTCTACGGGTTCCAATTGAAAGCCCGGCTTGCGCGCCAGCTTCAGGACCGGCAACTTTTATCGGAAACCCTCAGCAGGCTGGGTCAGGCGGAATCTCCCGCCGTTTCCCGCCCCGCGCGCCTTCTTCTGGCGGATGTACTGGTGAATCAGGAACGCTACCAGGACTCCGCCGCTATCCTTGAACAGCTCAAAACGGAAGCCGGGACGGACAGCAACCAGCTCATGCGTTCATACGCCGAACTCATAGAAGGAAAGCTGGCCGGCAAACAGGGGAATCTGGACCAGGCCATAAAAACCTTCGCCGCCGTTATGGACAACAAGTCCTATCCGGAAAAAATACGTGATCTGGGCCGTCTGGCTCTCGCCAAGGCGGAAATAGCCCGGGAGAAAAGCAATCCGGAGCAGGCGGAAGAGGAAACGCGTTCCCAGCTTCAGGAAGAGGAAGCTCCGCACACCGCCGGAACGGCGGAAGAACGCCTGCTGGCGTTCATTGGCGGCAAATCGGAATCCGCCCTTCTGATGGATGCCTTCAACATTCTGCTGGATGAAGACATCTTCCGCACCAATCCCCAGGCTCTGGAAAAACTCAACGGCTGGGTAAAGGCCAGGGATGTCTCCCGCCAGCCGGCGGCCATGTATGCCATGGGAAAACTTCTTCTGGAAAAAGATGACCTGCCGGGCGCCGTCAACATGGCGGAAGAAGGGCTCTCCAAATATCCCCAGAGTCTTCCCGTTCAAATTCTTTCCCTGAATACCATTACTGTTCTGCTGGATAAAAACCGCCTGAAGGAGGCGGAACGTCTTATTTCCAAATATCCCGGTTCGTCCCCTGACCTCGTCTTTCAACAGGGCGCCCTGGCTTTCCTCAAAAAAGACTACTCCCTGGCGCAGAACCTTTTCCGGGAAGCGGCCCGCCGAGCTTCGGAAACAACGGCGGAAAACGCCCTGTTCAATGAAAACCTGGCCGCCTTGAACGCCAATGACTCCGCCGGAGCCGCCGCGCTCATCAAGGAAGCCGCAGGCTCTTCCCGGCTCCGGGAAAACATCCTCTTTGAACAGGCCCATTACGCCGCTAAAAGAATGGACCCTCAGGCTGCGGAATTGCTGGCAAATTTCATCGCTCTGGCGGAGAATCCGGCTCTGAAAACCCAGGCGCGGCTGGACCAGGCGGAAGTAGCCCTGAATCTCAACCCTCCGGATCTGAAAACCGTGCAGACTATCATCCCCCTGTTGGAAAAAGAGCAGTTGTCCCCGGAACAGACCATGCAGCTGGCACGGCTAAATATTCTGGAAGCGGAGAGCCGGCAGGAATGGCCCAGCGCCATCCAGGCCTGCCGGAAGGCCATTGCCCTGGATGCGGAAGGCAAACAGGCGGATATGCTTTATCTCAAACTGGGAGAACTTCTGTACAAAAACGGAGACTTCCATGAAGCGCAGCTTGTTCTCCAGCCCTTTCCCTCCAAATACCCTGACAGCCCTCTTCAGGCGGCAGCCCTCTTCCTGGCAGGAAAAGCCGCCCAGCAAAGTAATGCCGGCAGCACGCTGAACGCCGCCCTGAACATCTTCAAAACCCTGGGCGCGGAGGACACCCCCTTTGCCCAGCCTGCCAGAATAGAAGAAGCCTCCATTCTCCTGCGCATGGGAAAAGCGGATCAATGCATCTCCGCCCTGGAAAACCTGCTTTCCACCCCATTGCCGCGCTACATGCGCCTGCTGGCCCTCTCCATCCAGGCGGATGCCTGGGTGACAAAGGAAGACACCCATTCGGACACGCTGCGCAAGGCTATCAACCTCTGTACGGAAATCCTGAATACGCCCAACCTGGGACTGGCCTGGAAATTCAAGGCCCTGACCCAGCGGGCCCAGTTCTACGAACGAATGAACGAACAAAAAAAGGCGCTGGACGACTATGCCTCCATTCTGGCCCATACGCCCAGCGGAAGTTCCTCCAACAAACGCAGGGACTGGCACTGGTTCTACAATGCCGGTTTTGCCTCCATCCGCCTGCTGGGCCAGCTTCAGGACTGGGACGGAGCCCTGGCGCTGGCAAAAAAACTGGCGCAGACTTCCGGCCCCAGAGCCAGGGAAGCAGCGGCCTATGCGCGCCGCATCCAGCTGGAACACTTCATCTGGCAGGATGAACAGGAAGCTCCCGCTCTGGAAAACGAAAAGCCGGCGGCACCGGATCAAACCGCAGATTAAGCAGCCTTCCCTCCCGCCATGGATACCCATCCCACAGCAAAAAACTGGAGACTCAATGCAGCGGCCATCATTATGGACGCTGAAGGCTGCGTATTGCTGGGCAAGGACAGCGGCCGCAACCCGTACTGGCATTTCCCGCAGGGAGGCGTCATTAAAGGCGAAAGCATTGAACGGACTCTTGCGCGGGAAGTATGGGAGGAAGTGGGGCTGCGCCCCACGGAATACACCATTGTCAACCGTCTGCCCGGCCTGCGCTACAAATACCCTTCCGGCAACCGTAAAGTTACGCGCTGGATAGGCCAGGAACAAACCTACTTCCTTGTGCGCTGCAAAACCAGACGCCCTAAAACGGACTTGCACCGCAGCCCCGAATTTTCAAAAACGAAATGGATTCCCCTCCAAGATCTCAAACTGGAAATGTTTCCCAAATTCAAAAGGAAAGTCATTAAAAACGCCCTTCAGCAATTCTTCGGGCCCGGCTTTCCTTCCAAACATGCCGCCGTGAAAACATCTTCACCCTCCTCACCCTCATCTTCAACACTAACTCCGCGTACAATGAACCGTTACCTGGTGCCTCCCGGCAAAAAACTGCGTTTAAAGGATTATTCTCCGGACGATAAATCTCTCTTCTCCGGAACCAAGGAAGAATCCCTGATTGAATTCGACAAACTGAGGGAAGAACTGCAGGAACTGCAGAAAAAACTTTTTGCCCAGCACAAGCACAAAATTCTGGTCATTCTTCAGGCCATGGACGCAGGGGGCAAGGACGGCTGCGTCAAGCATGTCTTTTCCCGGGTGGATCCGCAGGGGCTGCACGTAGTCCCCTTCAAAAAACCTACTACTGAGGAACTGGACCACGATTTCCTGTGGCGCGTACACAAGGAAGTGCCCGCCAAAGGGCAAATCGCCATCTTCAACCGTTCCCATTATGAAGATATCATTGCCGTCCGCGTGAAAAAAATCTTCCCGGATCCGGTCTGGAAACGCCGCTACAAGCACGTCCTCGATTTTGAATCCATGCTTGCGGAAGAAGGCACCGTCATCATCAAGCTATTCCTGAATATCTCCAAGGCGGAACAGAAAAAACGGCTGGAATCCAGGCTTCAGGATCCGGACAAACTTTGGAAATTCTGCATGGATGACCTGGATGACCGGAATCGTTGGGACGAATTCCAGACAGCTTACCAGGATCTCATTGAAAAAACATCTACTCCGGAAGCGCCCTGGTACATTATCCCGGCAGACCGGAAATGGTATAGAAACCTGGTTGTCGCCCGCCTGATGGTAGAAAAACTGCGCCATCTCCAGCTTTCGCTCCCCACTCCCAACTTTGATCCTGCCTCCATCGTCATTCCAGATTGATAAAATCTGTCATAACGATAACAAATTTGTGCATCTTGAAATTATTTTTGTACATTTCTCGGTATTCAGTTGTCCCACTATTATAAAATCTGCATTATTCACAATAACAATCAAAACTTAGAATTTCTAACGCTTGACTGTTCTAGTGAAAAATTGTAGAAAACAACTTAACGCCCAGAACGTGTAAACATTCTACATAGAAAAACAAAAT
Organism: Akkermansia muciniphila; assembly: GCF_030848305.1. Classification (NCBI taxonomy): domain Bacteria; kingdom Pseudomonadati; phylum Verrucomicrobiota; class Verrucomicrobiia; order Verrucomicrobiales; family Akkermansiaceae; genus Akkermansia; species Akkermansia muciniphila. The sequence continues at coordinate 577,934 of NZ_CP114598.1, forward strand.
CAAATGTATTTAGCATCCCAACGAAAGGAGTTCATTCTGAAAACGCTGGCCGAACATGGAGCTGCAAGGACCATCGCTCTGGCCAAACAGATGAAGGTCACGGATGAAACGGTCCGCAATGATTTGATTAACCTTGAAAAACGCGGCTTCCTCAAGCGCGTCCACGGCGGTGCTCTGGCGCTTACTCACAAATCCCTTCATGAAGACATTGTCACTCAAGACGATGTGTCTATCAGGATTGCCAAAAAAACTGTTCAGAATATTCCCGCTTCCGTGGTTATGTTCATTGACAGCAGCACCATGGGCTATCAAATATGCAACCACATCAATTCCAAGGATACGCACGTGGTTTCCAACAACCCCACGTTGCTGACCCGGCTTGAAGGCATTCCGAACCTGAGCTTCTATTGCACGGGCGGACACTTTGACCGCGAAGCCCTGGTCTATGTAGGACAGGACGCCGCCAAGGCCGCCGGCTCCCTGAGCATTGACATGGTTGTGCTGACGCCGGACTGCTACTCCCCCAAGCATGGCGCCGGATACAAGAACATGCTGCAATCCGAATTCATCAAGAGCGTCATCCCCGCGGATGCCAAGGTGATCATCGCCATGCCTTCCACCAGCGTGGCTAACAACCCGGCATTCTATACCGTTGCGCCCTCCCAGGTTTCCATGCTCATCACTGATGAGGCCCTTTCTCCGGAAATGGCCGACCAGATTGAAAAGAGCGGCGTCAAGGTGGAACTCGCCTGACGGCTGTCTGCTTTACAGGAGGCGGAAGTTCATCGGAACTTCCGCCTTTTTTATGATAATCACATACTCTCTCTTTTCCATTCCATCCGGTACTCCCGGCTTCCCGTCAACTCATCCTCCCTGGAGCCGATTTCTTCAAACCCGCCCCGCCGATAGAATGCGCGGGCGCGGGCATTCTCTTCATAAACTCCCACCGTCAGCATTCCCTTGCTGTGTTCCTTTACCCAGTCCAGCAGCGCTGTACCTATTCCTTCACACTGGCGTTCCGGCGCCACGAACAGGGCGGCCAGTTCCCCTTCCCCCACCAGGCAGGCAAACCCGACAACGCGACCACCGTCCCTGCACACCCATGTACGCGCCTTGGGCAGGTACACCTGCCTCATATCTTCCACCAGACCGCACCAGAACCCCACGCCCGCAAAAGAATGGGCCTGTTCGGACGCTTTCAGCCAAATATTCAAAACCTCCGTTTCATCCCTATTCTGGTAATGTTCTATCTTCATACATCAATAACAGGTATTCGGAAACCTTCCTGTAGTCTGTACAGATTAGCATGGCGGATGTATGGAACTCAAGAAAGAAAGGCCCGCCTTCCGGTAAAAATGAAAGGAAAGGCCATGCCGGCCGGCTTCTCTTCCATCCTCTTCCTTCAACACACCGCCAGCCCTCAAATTATATAATACGGCTTTCTGAACGAGCGCCCCAACCTTCCCCCCCCTCCACTACGGCCTGTACACAAGCACCGGTCCGGTACGCGAAGACTGGACGCCGCGCACCTTCCGAACGGCGGCTCCCACCAGGGCCGCCGCCTGTTCCACCTCCTCCTGCGTCGTCATGAAAGACAGGGAAAAACGCAGGGAGGAACGTACCGCCTCATCAGATAATCCCATAGCCGTCAGCACATGGGAAGGCACAGGCTGCAGCGTGTGGCAGGCCGAACCTGCCGAACACAGCAGGCCGGCAGGTTCCAGCAACAGCATCAGCGCTTCCGCCGTACACCCGTCAAACGCCAGATTGGAAGTATTAGGAATACGTTCCGTTCCTCCGGAATGCACCGTCACGTCCCCCACCTGTGCCCTCAGGAGAGCCTCAAAAGAATCCCGCATCCGGGACAGCCGTCCGGCGTCTTCCTCCAAGTGCCTCAATGCCGCCCGCGCCGCCGCACCAAAACCAATGATTCCCGGAACATTCTCCGTGCCGGACCTCAGCCCGTACTCCTGTCCTCCGCCGAACAGCAAAGGGGAAAAAGGAGCCCCCGCTCTCCTGTACAGACATCCAATCCCCTTGGGGCCATGAAATTTGTGTGCGGATACGGAAGCATAATCCACTTCCATTCCGTGTAAATCCACGGGAATTTTCCCGGCGCACTGAACCACATCCAAATGCACGGGAACTCCGTGCTTCCCGGCGGAGGAACACAAAACCGCCGCATCCTGCAATGCGCCTGTCTCATTATTGGCCCAGGCAAAAGAAACGCCGGATACTCCCCCCGCGCACATGGACTCCCATTTTTCCGGAATCGCTCTCCCTTCCCCGTCCACGGGGCAGACACGGCCGCAGCCCAGGGCCAGGGCAGTTTTCAGGGAGGCGTCATGGTCCGTGGACAAAACGCCTATCCCACCCTCCCGCACCCCGGCCATCTGGCGGAAAGCCATATTGGACGCCTCCGTTCCGCCGGAAGTAAATATAATTTCCGAAGGAAATGCGCCCAACAGGGCGGCAACGGCCTCACGGGCCTCATCCACGGCCTCGCGCACGCGCCTGGCACAGCCGTAACCGGCGGACGGGTTGAAAAACCGTTCTTTTAAAAACGGCTCCATGGCCTCGTAAACCTCCGGGGCCAGCGGTGTGGTGGCGTTATTATCCCAATAAATCACGCCTTCATAACTCCCCCAATCGCGGGAAGGAGTCAAGCCGGAACATAATGCGCGGCTGCACAAGATCACTCTTCACTTTTACCCGTGATTCCGCATAATGCCTTCCATGCGTTTTCTCATCACGGCAGGCCCCACCAGGGAAGCTATTGACCCCGTCAGATACCTCACCAACCACTCCTCCGGGAAAATGGGGTATTGCCTGGCGGAAGCGGCTGTTCACGAAGGCCACAGCGTCCTTCTCATCTCCGGCCCCACGTCCCTGGACATTCCGCACGGAGTGGACTTCCTGCCGGTGGAATGTGCCCAGGAAATGTATGACGCCGTCAAAAACCAGGCCCCCTACGCAGACGCAGCCATCCTCAGCGCCGCCGTGGCGGATTACCGCCCCGTCTCCGTTCCGGACCGCAAAATCAAGAAAACGGGGGAACGCATGATTTTGGAACTGGAACGTACTGCGGATATTTTGGGCTCCATGCGCGCGGAATTCGGCTTCAGAGGCATTCTGGTAGGCTTCGCGGCGGAAACTCATGACGTGGAAAATTACGCGCGCGGCAAACTGGAACGCAAGCGGTGCGACATGATTGTGGCCAACGACGTTTCCCGCAGCGACATTGGTTTCAACTCCTCTGAAAATGAAGTGCTGCTCGTTTATCCGGACCGGACGGAGCTTCTGGAAAAAGCGCCTAAAACACAAATTGCCATCCAAATCATCGAGCGCGCATGCCGTCTCGCACAGGGGAAAGCTCCGTCATGCCGGCCGGCAGACCCGTTCCACGCTTGAACCGGAAGAAGGTTTGCCCCACGATTCCATGCTGGCATATAAATGCCGGCGGCCTTTCCCAAAACTACATTTTCCATTTTCATGCCCGTCACTCTTCAGGATTTAGGCTGGAACGACCACTTTCAACGCGCTTTCGACGCCGTTGCCAAACCAGGCTGGGTGCCGGGGCGCCTCATCCGGGAAACGAAAATCAACTTCACTGCTCTTCTGGAAGGGGGGGAAGATATAGATGCCGTCATCAGCGGCAAACTCTGGCATGACGCGGCCACGGATGCGGAACTGCCCGCCGTTGGAGACTGGGTGGCGATCGATCCGGGGGAAACGGGAGACGAGGCCGTCATACGCTCCATTCTCCCGCGCCAGACCTGTTTTTCCCGCAAAGCCCCAGGGAAAAGTAGCGCGGAACAGGTATTGGGAACCAATGTGGATATCGTGGCCGTGGTGACGGAGCCGGGAACGGACTTCAACCCCAGGCGCATGGAGCGCTACTTCACGCTCATCCGCCGCAGCGGAGCCTCCCCCCTCATCCTGCTTAACAAAACGGATCTTTTTTCCAGGGAGGAAGTGGCAACAGCCATGCAAATCCTGCGGGAGCTTTCCCCGGAATGCGCCATGATCAGCATCAGCGCCCTGCACAACAGGGGAATCAGGGAATTCCGCAAATGCCTCTCCAAGGGAAAAACCATCTGCATCGTCGGGTCCTCAGGCGTTGGGAAGTCCACACTGGTCAATACCCTGCTGGGGGATGAATGGCTCTGGACGGGAGAAGTCAATGAAGTAACCGGCAAAGGGCGCCATACGACAGTGGCGCGGGAATTGGTGCTCCTCAGGCATGGCGGTTTGCTGATTGATAATCCCGGCATCCGGGAAATACAGATGTGGACTGATGAACATACTCTCCGTGAAAGCTTTGCGGATTTGACGGAGCTGGCTCATGAATGCAAATTCGCGGATTGCAGCCACGGTAAAGATTCCGGCTGCGCCATCAGGAAGGCCGTGGACGAAGGGAGGCTGGACAAGGAGCGGTACTTGAACTTCCTGAATTTGGAAAATGAAATCGCCCGGCTTGCAAAACGCCAGAAAAAAAGGCAAATGAACGTGGAACGGGCCGGAAAAAGAGACCGGAAAGTGCAGGCCCGGAACTACGAAGACCGCGTGGAACTGGAACGCCGCCACAAACCCAACCACCGCAGCCATGACTGATGCTCCTTCAGAATTGGCTTGTCAAACTGCAAAAACACGCTTAATGGTGAAAAAATGCTATCCTCATGCAGCTTCATCCGCACTTCCCTGGCTCTTCTGGCGTTAGGGACGCTTCCCTTATCCGCAGAAGAACAGGCGGTTCCCGCCGCAGGCGGCCCTGTCGTGTCCATTACTGACCTGAACCCCGTAAAGCTGGAGAAGGATTCCCGCAGCAAGCTTCTTGTAGCGCAATGCGCTGTCAATGGAGTCCCATGCAATCTTATTGTGGACACGGCGGCTTCCCACACCACATTTGACATCAAATTCATCAAGAAGAATTTTCCCGGCCTGCCTCTTGAAGACGTTCAAATCGCCCCTGGTTCCAACGTCCGTGCCGCCCCCCGGCTATTTGCCATGCGGTCTTTCTCCATGGGAGGGCTTCATATTAAAAATTTCTTCGGCCTTGCCCTGGATCTTACTCCCCTTCAAAAGGATATGCAGGTGAAAGTGGACGGCATTCTGGGCATCAACTACCTGGGGTTCTCCCCATTCCTGCTGTCCGTCAGGAACGCTTCTCTGCAGTTTCTGGAACGCTCCCGCTTCCCCGTCCAATACATGAAGCCGCTGGATGTGGAACGAGGTCCTTCCGGAATTTTTTACATCCGCTGTTCCCGTGGGGGAGACGCTTTCCCCCTGGCCCTTGACTCCGGCTCTTCTCTTTCCATGGCGCCGGTGGAACAGTGGCCCGTGGATCCGAACGGCCATCAGCTCACCACCAAAGCGACCGACATTAACGGACACAACGGGGATTGTACTGTCATGAAACTGGGTATCCCCTCCACGCTCCGCATGGGACCGGACTTCCAAATGGACGGCCTTTCCTTTGCCGTAACGGGAACAGGGGGCCGATACCAGATTGGCGTAGACACCTTCCAGCATTTTGACATCATCATTGATGCGCCGCAAGGGGAAGTTTTCGCCCTCCCGCCCCATTCCAGGCCGGAGCCTCAGGGGCAAAAAACTCCCGATATTAAACGGGAATCTTGAGCATGATGCAGATCATGCGAATGGTCCGGGCCGTAGCGCCGAAATGGGCCTTCAGCGCCACCTGGGCGCGGGAAGACTGGGCATGAGCCAGCAGGGGATTGTCCAGCATCTCCTTGAGCACGTCCGCCAGACGGTCTTCTCCACACCTGGTGATTCCGTCCACGCCTTCAAGCAGCTGGACCAGGCCATCGAAATTTTCCATATGAGGCCCCGTCAGCACGGGCACGCCGCAGGCGACGGCTTCAGCCGGATTCTGGCCACCGTCCGCCAAAAAGCTTTTGCCGATCACGGCTACATCCGCCAGCGCAGTCCAGTCCCTCAATTCCCCCGTCGTATCCGCGATGTAACAAACATGGTCCTTCAGGGTTTCCGGAATTTCCCCATCAGTCCGCAACACGCACTGCCAGCCCTGGGCTTCCAGTTCCCGCACCACGGCATGGCGGCGTTCCGCATGCCTGGGCACGATCAGGGGAAAGCCCCCCGCCTTGCGCGCCGCCTCCGCAATCAAAACTTCCTCCCCGTCATGCGTGCTGGCGGCCAGCACTACAGGCTTGCCGCGTTTCAGCTTGTCCAGAATGGAGGCAAACTCCGCATTAACCTCCTTGCGCTCCGCCATTTGCTGGTCAAATTTGATGCTTCCCGTTACATGGATGATGGAGGAACGCACGCCCACGGATTCAAACCTCCGGACATCTCCCTTGTCCTGTACGCCCATAGCGTCAAGGAAGGAAAAATAATACTTTGAAATCCATTTAAAAGCGCGGTAACGGCTCTCGGATCTGGCGGACATGCGGGCATTAATCATCGCCATGGGTATGCCGCGCACCCTGGCGGCGCGGGCAAAGTTCGGCCACAACTCGGCCTCCACCAGAACAATGGCTTCCGGTTCAAAACGGTCAAAACACCTTCCCGGCAGGCCCAGAAGGTCAAAAGGGGCATAAATCACGCGCACGCCGGGAACCTGCGCATTCACCGCCGTATCATGCCCCGTAGCCGTACTGGTGGCCAGCACGGCGGAACCTCCGCGTTCCCGGAGCCACGCCCGGAGAAACTTGAGAGCCAGCACCACTTCACCCACGCTTACGGCATGCACATACAATACCCCCTTCGGTTCCCGGTTATAGGAGACCCGGTACAGCCCGAAACGCTCCAGAAGCCCCGTGCCGAATCCGCCTCTTCTCTTCTGCTTAAGCAGATAGGAAGGCAGCGTCACCAGCCATCCGACGGTATACAGAATATTGTAGCAGAAGGGAAACAGGAAGGCTTTCATCTTACTTCTCAGGTAATTGGTAGAACAGCAGCATATTTTTCCCGTACCGGCGGGTATCCACCAGATTCAGGCCGTCAATTTCCGCGGCGCCTTCCCTTCCGGTACCCCAGCCCTCCTGCACTTCCGCAATAAACACGCCGCCGTCCTTCAACAGCCCGGCAACTCCTGCCTCCGCCAGCTCAACAATAAAGTCGCGGTCCGCCGGACCCTTGCAATAAGGAGGATCTGCAAAAATAATATCGTACTTCCTGCCGGCCAGCAGGTCCCTTTTTACAAACTGGACGGCATCCCCCTGGATAACGGTTCCGCCTTCCAAACCTGTTTTGACGAGATTGGCTTTGGCCGCCGCGCAGGAGAGACGGGAAAAATCCACCATGCGGGCGTTTCCCGCCCCACGGCTGAGAGCCTCCAGGCCGAAAGCGCCGGACCCGGTAAACAAATCCAGCACGTCGGCCCCGTCCATCAGCGGATTCAGGATGGAAAAAACGGCCTCCCTGACCCGGTCTGTCGTGGGACGCACTTCCCCTTTGGGAACAGACAGGGTTATGCCGCCGGCCTTTCCGCTGATAATACGCATTGTTGTCTTACCGGAAATGAAAGGAACATCATATCCCTACTGGCGGGCCTTGGCCTTGGCCTTCTCCAGCAAAGGATCCCCCGCGATGCGGGTGACGGGAACGCGCAGAACAATGGACTGGTTGGCAATGGCAACATTGTCCGGGTTCTTTTCGGACATGTTGTAAACGAAATAGGCATATTTGCCGTCCTTGCTCTTGCCCGCAATGATAGTCTCCGTCAGGGTGGAAAGGATGGTTTTCTTTTCCATCGTCCATTCCTTGCCGCTCCACGCGCCATACACATTCAGTTCGTCATAGGACACGTCCCCTTTCAGGGACAGGGTTCCGTTGGGAGAAATCCACGACTTGGTGCTGGAATCATACTTCAGCGTGCTCATCGGCAGCGGCCCCTGCTGCGCCACAGCAGCCAAATCCCATATATTCCGTTCTCCCGAAGCGAAAATGCCCAGGGCCACAGGCGCTACTTCCTGCACCTGCTTCAGCTTCCAGCACTCCAGATACTTGGCATACTCGTCCTTGGTCCAGCCCAGGCGTTCATCATACGGGACGGGCTGGCCGGGGACAATCTGGCTGACAAGCTCTTTCTTGTCCTTGTCGGGCAGGGAGGCGAAAACGCCGTCTATCTTTTCCATAAACGGCTGCAGGCTTTCATCAAGCACAACGCTGACGGCGGCGGCTTCCGCCATTTTGCCGACCGGGAGATATTCGCCAACTATTTCCGGCTTTTCCGCTGCGGACAGGGAAGAAACCAGAACGGGGACCATCAGTGTTAAAGCCAGATTGCGGAGCGCTTTCATAACGTGTTCGTACATTTTACTCAACAAAAGACCCTTGGCAAGAGTCAAAGTGAGTGTTATCCGTATGCATATCATGAGTTGGAAGTTACTTTTCACTACCCTGTCCGCCGCTCTGTGCCTTGCTTCCTGCGTATCCACCCCGGCATCACGCATCCAGAAAAATCCGGCCCTTTTCAATTCCCTCCCGCCCAGCCAGAAAACACTGGTGGAATCCGGGCAAATTGCGGAAGGGATGTCTCCGCCGGCCGTTTTCCTGGCCTGGGGGGACCCCTCCGCCGTAGCGGAAGGCAACCTTAACGGGAAATCCGCCACGCGCTGGATTTATTCCTCCCTTCAGCCGGTTTACACTCCGCCGCCCTCTTTCTGGGCCGGACCTTACTGGGGCGGCCCCTACTGGGGACCGGGCTTCTACCGTCCCTATTACCCTTATTACAATGATGTCACCTACGTTCCGGTAAACACCGGTTACGTGCTCTTTATCAACGGAAAAGTACAATCCTGGGAACGTAGGCGCTGACGAAAACGGAACCTGCTCCATGAAATGAAATAAGGCGGCGCAGCCAAAAGGAGGGCTATCTCCCGCTGGCGCGCCGTTTTTCTCTCCGCGTTTCCAAATGTCACCCTAATCCCCGCCCCCGGACAGGGGGCGTTCCAGTTCCTCCCGGAATTTGGGAAAGAACGCTTTCAATTCCCCGGAAACCTTCGGGTATTCCAGCCTCATTTCCGCCAGGGCCTCCACAATGGCGCACAAGCAGACGAGCCGGGAATACCACTTGTTGTCCGCCGGCACCACATACCATGGAGCCTCCCGGGAAGAAGTATGGCGTATCATCTCCTCATACGCTTTCTGGTACTGGCCCCAGAATTCGCGTTCGTGGATATCTCCTTCTGAAAACTTCCAGTTCTTGTCCGGAGTATCCAGCCGCGCCAGAAGGCGCTTTCTCTGTTCCTCCGGGGAAAGATTGAGGAATATTTTCACAATGCTCGTCTTGTTGGCGAGCAGGTGGCGTTCCAGATTATTAATGGACCTGAACCTCTCCTCCCAGAAAGCACTTTTGGCATGGGCGGGATTAAATCCCTCTCCGGCCAGAAACTCCGGATGCACGCGCACGCTAAGAACTTCTTCATAATAGGAGCGGTTGAAAATGCCAATCATTCCCCGCCTGGGGAGACGGGATACACACCGCCACAGGAAATCATGGCTCCGCTCCAGCGTGGAAGGCTGCTTGAAGCTGCTGACTACGCACCCCTGCGGATTGACGCCTCCCATCACATGCTTCACAATGCCATCTTTCCCCGCGCTGTCCATCGCCTGCAACACCACCAGCAGAGCATAAGACTCGCTGGCATACAATACTTCCTGAAGCTGTGCCAGCAATTCGATGCCCTTTTCCAGCTTATCCACGGCCTCTTTCTTGCTGTCTTTGCCCAGTTTGCCGAGATCGCCCGGGTCATAGCGGGACAACTTGAATCCCCTGCCGTCCGTCACCCGGTACGGTTCAATAAATTTCCTGCATCTTTTGACCAGGCGGGAAGAAATATCCATCATTCCTGTAATGACACCGTCCCTTCTCAAAATGTTGAAACAACAGTAAAACATCAATGCTTCTCTGTTTGAAGGATTCCACCCCGGCGATAGACGACACTTCCCGGCATAAATCAGGAACGTTCATCCTTGCCGGCCCCATTGCATAAAAGCAGAAGTTAACATCACTGCCCTGCAATAAGATCCAGCCGTGCAGTAAAAACGGCGCAATCAAAAAACAACCAGCGTCTTTGGCCCCCTCCTGAAAAAACAGGATGATAAAAATATCCAGAATATATTAAATAACTTTATCCAGCAGCCTTCCGTTCCCTGCTGCATGACGCACGATGCATTATAACTTCATCAATCCAAAAACTTTGATTATTCAGGGAAACAAAAAGAACAAAAAAGTAAAATCCGCCATGTTTGACGCCTTCGTCATTGCCTTTCCCCGCTCTTTCTTGTTCCCGGCACATAGTGCAGGTCAATATGGCGGGACTGCATCTCCGGCTCCTGTTTTTTACAGGAAAACAATCACAATTCTATTGAATATCAATGAACAGATATTCAAATAGATTTATTTCTCTTCTTATCTCTGCAACTTTGAAAAGCTCTGAATGCTTTTATCCCGGAAAATATATTGCCGCCGGATATGTAATCCGCGGGAAAATGTAATTTCTATGAATATTGCTTAAAATAAAAAACTTACTCACCAAAACAAACCTGGTCTGCGGGAGTATTTTCCAGCTTGCAGTCTTCAAGAGTCCATGTGCGTGGAGGCAGCACCTTGTTATCTTTAATCAGAATATTGGCGCATCTTCTGAATTGGAAAGGTTTCTGCCCCCACCCCTTAAACTCATCATTGTAAATGACTTTATTATTGATGAACCTGAGGTTGTCCGTGGAAATGGCGAACAGCAGCGGCACATCGAACGTCTTGAAAACATTATTTTCTATCAGCACATTGCGATGATAGTAATCCTTCTGTCTGCCCAGCTGCTTGACTTCCGGGTAAATGGAAATAATGGCATTCGTAAACTGGTAGCGCGAGGTCAGGTTGTTAATGAACGTATTTTTGCGGATCACCACTTCATGGCAGGCGCCGCTTTCATACCACCCCTGGGCATCCCCTGCCAATAGAATGGCGGAGCCGGAGGAATGGTCAAACAAATTGCCCTCCACCAGCACTCTCTCCGGAGTTGTGAAAAGAGATCCTCGTGCACGGTTGTTGCGGACGATATTGTCGCGGAAAACCACGGAAGGGTAAAAATCCGCATTCTCCACGGCATCCCCGGCCCTGACGGAGGGGGGAAGCGGCTCTTCCACTGTAATCACCAATTCCGAGGAACTTTTTTTCACGGCCGTTTTCACAGTGGCCGTTCCTCCGGGTTCCAGCGTAGGACCGTTGATGAAACGGATTTTTTCACCGGGAAGAAATACCTCAAACCCCACCGCCTGACGATGCATGTATTTGCACTTCAGGGTATGGCCGTCCACTACTTCCATCACGCCCAGGCAGGTGGAATGGACATTGATGGCGTCATCCATCATCCCTTCGAAAAGGGCTTTCTCCACCACGATTGCGCCCCGGGTATTGGAAAAATGGGTAGCGTCCGCTCCGGCGGTGTGCACGCGCCCCGTACCTTTCCTGACCATGACTCCGCCGCCTTTCATATGGAAATCCTCCGACCGCTGGACCAGCAGGGCCATGCCTGAACTCTGGTGCAGGGATACGTCATTCAGTGATGTTTTCCGCGCCCGGTACACCACGCATCCCGGATGGGGGCGGTTGTAATTCCGTAGCACCAGCGTATCCCCCGGCTTGATTCCCTTCTGCTTGAGGTTCCAGTCCAGACGGAGACGGTTCCCGCCCAGCGGCTCCACATGTCCGTTCCAGCCGATGTCCGATGTATTAGCGATGATATGTCCCGTCCCCTTCTCAAAGGCCATGCAGTGTCCCATCCCTTCTTCCCAGCCTTTCCCCTGAAAGACGAATCTGTTGTTCCGAATTTCGTAAGGATAGGCTTTTTTGTCTATTTCCACTTCCGTAAACCGGTCGTCCGCCTTCATGACGCGCGCCTCCGTGCACCAGGACCGTTCATAATCCACGGCCAAACGGTTGACGCTGACATTTTCGCAGTCCATCACCAGCAGGGGAACCACCTTGCCGTGAAAAAGAAACAGGGAACCATTGCCCTCCACGCGGACATCTCTCAAATCGGCCAGGGGCACGCACACCGGATGAATCAGCGGCTGGTCATGGTTGGAAATATGGAAGCTCATGTTCAAAGCCCCCTCCGGATAAAAATGGTAAACGCCCCCGGGGATGTTCAAAACGCCTCCGCCCTGCTTTCGGAGAGCGGAAACGGCTGCCCTCAGCGCCGGCCCCTGGTCTTTTCTGACGCCGGGAACCATGCCGAATTCAGAGGCATTCACCACAGCTCCCTTCGCCCCCTGCCCACTTCCTCCCGTCTTCCAGGCCAGGTCCACCCAGTCCGCATGATCGTAGGAATTGTTGTCCACCCGGTCGGCCATCAGGTAAAGATGCCGTATGCCGTTTTCCGCCACCGGAATGGAAAACTTCTTCGCGGCCATCCCCCTCTTCATCACGCCGGAACTCCACAAAACCCCGGAACCGCTCATCACGCGGAATTCCACGCTTCCGTCCCCATCCGCACCGTCATCAATGCCGCATGCTCCTTCCAGCCTCAGAATTTTCGGGGTTTCCGGAACGGGAAGGGGAATCATGGACGTAGCGTGCGTACCGATTCCCGTGGCATATTTCTTGCCGCCTATGCTCAACCCCGCATTACTGAAAGAACGGTCCAGCCGGGTTTCTCCCGTCTCCTGGCGGGCCATCAGCAGGCTGGAGGCAGGCACTTTCACGGCGATGGCTCCAGATTGGGCAGCTTCTTCCCCGCCTAGGGACTGCGCCGGGAAAAATCCCGCCAGACACGCTGCCGCTGCAAAACTCCATGAAAACATCCGGACGAACATATATATCCTTTATACCCTTTTCCCGTTTTTCTTCTATCGGAAAAATTTCAATCCCTGAAAAAGACCATCATTAAGAAAAAAGAGAGATTGCCTTCCCCGTCAAATTCAGGAACACTGTTTCCATGCGATCAGCATTCTTCCTACTGCCCGGCATCCCGCTGGCGCTTTCCTCCTGCGGGCGCGGAGGCGCCACGCTTGAAACGGATAACGTCCAGGCGGAATGGTTCCCCAACGGCAGCAGAACGGAGATTGCCCTGGAAGGAGAAAGCGAACCCGTTTCCGAACGGGAAGCCCGGCATTCCCCTTCCGGCATGACTCTTTTTTACCATTCGCTGGGGGAAGGAAGAGGAACGCTGGAAAGCACAGGAGGGGGGACGGAAACGGCTACAGTAACATACAGCCAGGGAGCATCTTCCACAGTGCTGCATTTCAAAACGCCCTCCCAGGAAGTACTCCTGAATGATGTAAACTGCCTGGACGCGGACGGCAAAACGGCCCTCCTGAACGGCTGGAGCTGCCGGGAACGGGGCACAGCCCGGCTCCGCACCGGGACAGCCGGAACCATAATCACGAAGAAAAATTTCCCATGAACCTTCTGAGGCTACTGAAAACGGGAACATGGAAAATCCCGTGCACACTTCTGCTTGCCGGAGCGCTGGCCCTGGCGTGCCTCCAGTGCTCCGTCCGCTCCCTGGTGTACCTGCCGCCCCAGCCCAGGGACAAAACCGCGTATCTGGAAAAACGGGCCGCCTGGGAACCGCATCGGCGCACCTTCCACCATAATGGGGCCAAACTCAGCGGCTGGCTTATTGAAAAGAAGGGGCAGCCCCTCCTGGTATATTATGGGGGAAACGCCATGGACATCTCCATGATGCTTCCCTACCTGGACCGGTTTCCCCATGCCAAGCTCCTGGTCAATTACCGCGGGTACGGGCTCAGCACCGGCATCCCCACGGAACAGGATATCATGGGAGACTCCCTGGCTATTCTTGACTCCGTTCTGAAGGAAACCGGAAGAACGCCGGATGACGTCATTCTGGTCGGGCAAAGCCTCGGTTCCGGAGTCGCTACCCAGGTAGCCTCTGTCAGGCACGTAAAAAAACTGGTGCTGCTGGTTCCTTTTGACAGCCTTCTGGAAACCGCCCGGGGCCTCTTTCCGTACCTGCCCGTCAGGCTTCTCCTTCCGGACCACTTCCGGTCGGACCTGGCCGCGCCCAAAGTCGCCTGCCCTGTCAGCATTCTGGCCGCGGGAGCGGATGAAGTCATTCCGCCGAACCACGCCAAACGGCTTCGGGACTGTTTCTCCGTACCGGTCAGCTACCAGGAATTCCCCGGAGCCATGCATAATACCATCTGGTCCAGCCCCGGCTTTGACAAAGCGTTTTCCCAAAGCATCGGGTACTAATCCGTTTCATTCCGCAGGGGCCAGAGACACGCGGCGCAGGCAGCTTCCTTCATGTTCCAGCAACAGCCATGAGGCTTCTTCCGGAAGCGCTTCCGGAAACAGGTTGGCCCATTCGACAATGAGCACGGTCTCTCCGTCCAGATACTCTTCCCACCCTATGCCGGTCAGCTCGGACTCATCCTTCAGGCGGTAAAAATCAAAATGGCACGCCGGCAGACGGCCGTCAGCATGCTCATGCACCAGGGAAAATGTCGGGCTGGCTGCCGCCTCGGAGCTCCCCAGCCCCTCCATAATGCCCTGGGTCAGGTGCGTCTTTCCGGCCCCCAGCTCACCCACCACGCCCAGAATTTCACCGGGCATTAAAATTTTACCTATTCGCCTTCCCAGTTCCCTCATTTCCTCCGGGGAATGAGTCAAAACGGGGCCGTTTTTAAAAATTTTATGCCATTCGCTCATTTTTCCATGAAATTTTGCTTGTCTAAAAGAAAGTCATATGGTTTATTGCGGCTCCCGCATCTGCGGGCGAACCTTAACAGTGATAGCAATGGCATACGCAATTTTCAAAACAGGTGGCAAGCAGTACCGCGTCCAGACGGGCGACGTGATCGACGTTGAATGCATCAATACCCTTGAAGAGGGGGCCGAAGCAAGCTTCGATCAGGTGCTTATGGTGGAAAATGACGGAAAAGTGACCGTCGGCGCCCCTATGGTGGAAGGAGCTACAGTCTCCGCCAAGGTGGTCAGCCAGTTCCGCGGCAAAAAGATCATCGCTTTCAAATTCAAGCGCCGCAAGGGCTTCCACAAGAAAAAAGGTTCCCGCCGCGCCATGACGAAGCTGGAAATCACCGCTATCAACGCCTAATTTCAACCCTTAATTTTTATTATCTTATGGCTCACAAGAAAGGTCAAGGTTCTGTCAAGAATGGTCGCGACTCCCGCAGCAAGCGCCTCGGCGTTAAAAAATTCGGCGGACAGGAAGTGATCGCGGGCAACATCATCATCCGCCAGCGCGGCACCAAGTGGCACCCCGGCAAGGGCGTAGGCATGGGTCGTGACTACACCATCTTCTCCCTGGTGGACGGCCGCGTGTTCTTTGACCGCGAAGGCCGCCGCGTCAATGTGGCTCCGGAAGGATCTGAAGCCGCCAACTAAATTACGGATTACTCTATCTCCCTGCAGGGGCGGCCATCCACAGGGATGACCGCCCCTTTTTCTACCCTTCTCCGCGCTCCAATAAATAACAGGAATTGTTCTTGCAAAACAATTACCCCTCCCCCACTATCCACGCAGAGCATGAAAAATAAGATATGAATCCCAAAACAGATTCCAAGCAGGCCGTCCGCACCGCCTCTACCCTGCCGGTCATTTCCGGGTTGAGACTTACCAAGCAAAGGCAGGAAGTCTATCAGGTTCTTCTGGAACAAAGGGATCATCCTACGGCCAATGAAGTTTACCAGCGGGTACGCAAAAAACTCCCCAGCATTTCCCTGGCCACCGTTTACAACTGCCTGGAGGCTCTGGTAAACCACGGCCTGGTCAATCAGGTCAACTTTGAACGTAGCTCTTCCCGCTTCTGTCCCAACCTCGTTGAGCACGGTCACTTCCAGGACACCCGGACCGGACGCATTTATGACATCACCATCAAGGAAGGCGTGGACCTGAAGGAATTCATCAACCTGCCCGACGACGTGTGCGTGGAAGAAGCCCAAATCACCCTGAGGGGGTCCATCACCACGCCGCAGGGCTAACTCTCTTTCATCATCATGAGTCTGGTCATTAAAAATTTGCACGCCAATGTGCAAGGCACGGAAATACTTAAAGGCATCAATCTGGAAATTCCCAAAGGAGAGGTGCATGCGATCATGGGGCCCAACGGTTCCGGGAAAAGCACTTTATCCAAAGTGCTTTGCGGACATCCGGACTATGAGGTAACGGAGGGGGAAGCCTGGCTGGACGGACAGAACCTGCTGGATATGAGCATTGACGAGCGCAGCAGGGCGGGACTCTTCCTGGCATTCCAGTATCCCATGGAAGTTCCCGGCGTCTCCAACGCCAACTTCCTTCGAGCGGCCATGCAGGCCCGCATGCCCCACGGGGAGGAACTGGATGCGGTCACCTTCTACAAAACGCTCTATGCAAAAATGGACCAGCTCGGCATGGCCCGCAAATTTACGTCCCGCGCCGTTAACGAAGGTTTTTCCGGTGGAGAGAAAAAGCGCAATGAGGTGCTGCAAATGCTTCTTCTGGACCCCCTGTACGCCATTCTGGATGAAACGGATTCCGGCCTGGACATCGATGCCCTCCGCATTGTCTCGGAAGGGGTCAACTCCATGCGGTCCCCCTTCCGCAGCTTCCTGGTCATCACCCACTACAAACGCCTGCTGGACTACATTAGGCCGGATGTGGTCCACGTGCTGGCTGACGGGCGGATCGTCCGGACCGGAGGCGGAGAACTGGTGGACGAACTGGAAAGCAGGGGATACGAGTTCCTGAAAGACACGGAAACAGCGGAAAAGGCGTAATGCCGCCATCCGGCCATCAATCATGAGCGATACACCTGACATGCCAGAGAACGGGAACACACAGAACCTGTTTGACTTCGACCGGAGCAAGGGAAACTTCTCCTTCCCGGAGCGCCATAAATTTGATGCCGGATACGGCCTGACGGAGGCCACCATTGACTACATCTGCGACGTCAAGGACGACCCGGAATGGGTGCGCCAGTTCCGCAAAAACGCGCTTGCCGTTTTTGAAAGCAAGCCCATGCCCACCCACTGGGCTTCTCCGGATATTAAAAAAATAGATTTCTCCCAAATCCGCTACTACCTCTCCGACGGAGAACGGCCCAAACGAAGCTGGGACGACGTGCCGGAGGACGTCAAGCGCACCTTCGAACGCCTGGGCGTCCCGGAACAGGAACGCCAGTTTCTGGCGGGCGTGGAAGCCCAGTACGACTCCGAATCCGCCTACTCTAACATGAAGGAGGAACTCCGCAGCCAGGGCGTTATCTTCGTCAACTCCACGGAAGGCCTGAAACACCATGAAGACGTCTTCCGCCCCTGGTTTGGAAAAGTCATTCCCACGGGAGACAACAAATTCTCCGCCCTGAACAGCGCGGTATTTTCCGGAGGTTCCTTTATTTACGTGCCCAAAGGGGTTAAACTCAAACATCCTCTCCAGGCCTACTTCCGCATCAACTCGGAAAATTTCGGGCAGTTCGAAAGAACTCTCATCATTGCGGACGAAGGCGCGGAACTCATGTACATGGAAGGATGCACGGCTCCCCAGTTTGAAACTTCCACCCTCCACTCCGCCGTTGTGGAGCTGGTCGCGCTCAAGGGAGCGAAAATTCAGTACGTCACCGTGCAAAACTGGTCCTCCAATGTCTTCAACATGGTCACCAAACGCGGCCTTGCCATGGAAGATGCGGAAATCCGCTGGATAGACTGCAACATTGGCTCCGGCCTCACCATGAAATACCCGGCTGTGGTGCTCAAGGGCAGGCGCGCGCGCGGGGAAGTCATCTCCATCGCCCTGGCAAACACGGGCCAGCATCAAGATACGGGGGCCAAAATGATCCATGCGGCGGACGACACTACGTCCAACATCGTTTCCAAATCCATCAGCATTGGCGAAGGGCGCGCCAGCTACCGGGGCCAGGTAATCATGGGCAAAGGGCTCAAGGGTTGCAAAAACAACACGGAATGCGACGCCCTTCTTCTGGCGGCCAACAGCCGTACGGACACCTACCCCGCCATCACGGTAAAAGGGGATGGAGGCACGGTGCAGCATGAGGCGTCCGTCTCCCAGGTCTCCGAAGAAATGCTTTTTTACATGCAGCAGCGGGGCATTCCGAAAGCTGCGGCGATGTCCCTGGCCGTCAATGGATTCATTAACGACCTCGTTCAGGAATTCCCCATGGAATACTCTGTGGAGCTGCGCAGGCTCATTGATCTGGAAATGGAAGACAGCATCGGATAAGGAGGGAAATAATGGATCATTTGCTTAACGAAGAACAATTCCCCGCAGGCTTTCTTCCCGCATGGTTTGAAGCCCGGCGCCGCCATGCCCTGGAGCAGGCGGAACAGCTTCCGGAACCTTCCCGCCATATGGAATCCTGGCGTTTCGGCGCCCCCGGCAACGAATCCCTGGAACATGTGGAAGCGGCTCCTCCTGCAGATCCGGAAACCTTGGCCCCCATCATCAGGGAACGTGCCTCCATGCCGGAGGCCCTCCGCATTGTCTACGCCAACGGAATCCCCGTTTCCATCCCGGAAGAACTGCCGGAAGGGCTTTCCGTAATGGATATGGAAGACTTTGTGCTGCAATGCCCGGACACCGCCCGGAAATACCTGGAAACAGAGACGGAAACGCTCGGTTCCGAAAAACTGTCGGCATTGGCTACGGCCCTCCAGCACAACGGGCTGGTTATTATGGCGGGCAGGGAAATCTCCCTCCCTCTGGAAATACTCCACTTCATTTCCGGAGATAACGTGGCCGTTTTTCCCTCCACGCTGCTCATTGCGGAAACCGGAAGCCGCCTGCGTATTCTGGAACGCCACATTAGCGCAGACCATGGCCGCCAATTCTGCGGAGCGCTCCAGCAGTACCATCTTTCCTCCGCGTCATCTGTCAAATACGCGCTGGTTCAGGAACTTAACAGCCATTCCCGTGCCGTGGAGCTTTCCCATATGATGGCGGATGATTCCGCGGAAATGGAACATCTCGTCAGCCATCCCGGCGCGGCATGGGTCAGGCAGGAGACGGTCTGCATCCTGAACGGAGACGGCGCAGGAGTCCGCCTGCTTTCCGCCAACCATCTCAAGGAAAACAAGAAGCTGGACCAGAGAACCTGCCAGAAGCACCTTTACCGCGGAGCCTCCAGCAACCTGCTTTACGCCAACGTGCTTGACGACGAAGCCAGCAGCATTTTCAGCGGCATGATCCTGGTGGCGGAAGGAGCGCATGACACCAGCGCCTATCAAAGCAACCGTAATCTCATTCTCAGCCCCAGAGCGGAAGCCAACTCCATTCCCGGCCTGGAAATCCTGGCGGACAGAGTGCAGTGTTCGCACGGTTCCGCCACATCCTCCATTTCTCCGGAAGAAATCTTCTACCTGCTTTCACGGGGAATTCCGGAGCAGACGGCGCGCAGCATGATTGCCCAGGGCTTCCTGAAACATGCCTTGAACCAATTTGGCGATGAGACCATACGTGCCGCGGTAGAAAGCCTTATCCTGCCCTGACCGCTATTTCATGAAAACAAAAAAGACGGAGAGAAGGTCCTCCCTATCCCCTCTTTCCCGTCCTGGCATTCATGCGCCGCTGCAAGAAAACTGTCACAAGCAGAAACAGGGCCGTTCCCCCCATCATGCTGTAATACCATTCACGGTAAGGCGTATGGTACTGAAGGAGGATTTCCGTCTGCTGCTCCGAATCCGGGACAGAAACAAGAATGGAATAACGCTCAGTACTGGATAAAGGAAGCTCTTCCCCCTTCCCGGTGCGGGCGCTCCATCCCCTGGAATAGCTCTCAAGCACAGACAATTCCTTTGTTCCTGGCGGCACGGTAACATGGATTTTATTATTCGTTCTCCAATCCGGAACAACAGGGGAAAAATGATTTTCTTCCCCTTGGGCGCGGACGAAATAGCGTCCACGGTACAAGGGATTTTCCAGCAAGAAGAAATTTCCCGTTTCCTGAACCAGAATCCACCCGTCAAGGCGTGGTTTTCCGGCTCTGGCATCGCACAGCAAATGGGAAATGCCGGCCATGGCATAATCTTTCGGATGATAATGTCCATCCGACAAAGGTCTCAAATATTTGGGCTGTACCGTTTCATAGCCTGAAGCCAATCTTATTCCATATGTGGATAAATGATTGGTACATAGAAAATCCAAATCATTATGAGGATTGACGATGACAACGGCGCCATCCCCCACATGACCGCGGAACTCGGGCATCCATTTCGGTTCTTTATAAAGACAGCCACTTTCCGGTTTATCGGAATAGGCAAGCCAAGAAGAAGAAAACACCAGCTGCTCCCCAAAGGTACATAACACCACAAGTCCCGCCCACCACTTCGGATAACGGCTGGACATATTCAGGCGGGAACAAGCCCAGCCCCCTATGCCGACCAAAAAAATTAATGAAACATTGCGCCAATCCCAAATCATCAACTGGTCCAGGAGACGCTCGCTTCTGAACAAATACCAGGAATGACGGTATTGTTGCTGAGAAGTCGTTATGTTTCCGTCAATAAAGCCATGCAATTTTAACAGCAATGGTTCATGGAAGCACTGAACGGCTACCGACACGCCAAGCCATACGCACAAGATTCCAATTCCCCACCAGGCAAGTCTGCGCCAGACAGGAAGAGCTGGCTGCCGCCCAAGGTCAAATAACTGCCATCCGGCAAGCCAGCTCATTCCAAAGGCCATCACAACCGTGGAACGTGAATAAAGAAAAGTAGAAAGAGGAGTGCATGAAATAATGAAACTGACAAGAAAACAGAACTTGGCCGTCAACGGTGCCCGTCGGTTAAACAATGCCAGAACAGCCAGCACGAAAACAACTCCTCCACCAAACTTGATATCGAACAAATCAGCGCCGATCACTTTGGGAATACTGATTGTCTGAGGAATGCCGAAGAGCGTCGGCATCACAGACGTGACCAAAAAAGGAAGATTTTCCAGTCCCCAGACAAACGGCAGGCTTTTACAGCCTTCCATACGCGGCAGGGTATCCACAAAAACGTCCAAGGAAAGCAACGCCGCCAAAAATCCGGAGATCAAATAAAAAGAAGATGATTTCAGAAAAACTTTCCAAGACCAGCGATCTGTCCGTTTCCACCAATCCGCAAGAAACACGCACAGCACCAAAAGAAAAACAAAGAGACACGCTTGCAGATGGCCGCCTCTGAATCCAAGAGCAATAAAAAGAATAGAGGGAATATGCACCCATTTGTTTTTTCTTCTCCCTTCCAACAGGGACCAGACAATCAACGGAGCCCAAATCATTCCACCAAGCCACCGGTCATATATCCACATAATAAACTGGGAATAAAAACTGAAACTCACGGCTCCCAGCAATACGTACGGAACGGGAATTCCCCTGGATTTCAGCAGAAGGATCATCCCCAGCCCCGCTATAAAAAACTGCATCCAGATTCCCGCATCCCATGCCGTCCAGAAAGGAAGAAAACCAAATAACCAATGATGCCAATCCCCCGGGCTTAACATGGTGTTTTCCGGCAGGGAAGTGCCATTGTGGGTATAAGGGTTCCATCCCATATACCCGTCACTTTGCCAGGACTGCTGCATCGCCCAGCTATAAGGCAAATATTGCGAAGCCCCATCCACGTTATATTGGTTATGGACTTCCTCCATTGGCTGAACCGCGAAAGGTCTGAACAGGCACTCCACACAATCCACCGGAGCTAAAACCTTTCCCCCGAACACGGCAGGAGCAAAAAAAAGCAGTACAAGCGCAGCCCAAATGATTATCCCCCACCACAAGGAAACTTTTTCTATTTTTTTACAATTCATTTATCATAAAATCTGGCATTGGCCCCATGCATACCCGAATCAAATCCCTGCAAAGGAACGAATGAATTTTCCCACAGAATTGTTAAAAACCGGCATCTATCGTTCTCCTTCAATTCAGGAATCAAATCAACGTATCGGAACGCCTTTTTTTAGCGGATTTACAATCCGGAGTCAAGTTGTAACTCTAAGGGAAAAGAACTTGCAACGTTGTTCCTTTACGTATCAGGGGATTTTATGCAGAACAAAAATCTGCCTGGGCGCACCCTTGTGACGTGAACACAGAAAATTTCTACGATCTCCGGGCTTGAAGTAGAATTTTGGCAAATCCTCTTTCATGGAGTCCGTTGCATGTTAAAGCGGAGCCTCGTTCCAATAACTGTGAAGATCGGCACTTTCTCTGAGAACAAGATGACTTTTCCCGTTTCCTATCCGTAACGGATTGTAAATCCGCCCTCCCCCTCAAGGAAGAGCTGTCTTATTGAAAAACGCTTCACCAGGAACTATTTTCATTCTGAATTTCCGGTTCAGCATCTTGAGCAATGCATCAAAAAATCTGGCGGGGATGATAAGAAATAGCCTTGCCGCCGGTTGATGACCTGTCCGACAAATAAATTGAGGGAACAAATACTGGTGGTTCGTCATTCCACATAAAGAAAGAAGAACCAGAACAAACAGGAACAGCGTGAATAAATAAGTAATCCGAAATAAAAGGAAACCGGCAGGTTCGCCATGTGAGCCTCTCATCCGGCAAGGAAAGAGAAACTGTTTTTTGAAACAGGGGAGAGTGTTCCTCCGTTATTATTATCGTATGGTCACCTTTTACAACATCACTCTCTCCGCCGCCTTTTCCCTGCTGATGCTGTCTGTGGCGGAAGCGGCACGGCCCAATGTGGTCCTCATCAATGCGGATGATCTTGGCTGGGCGGAAGTGGGCTGCTACGGCCAGAAAAAAATTAAAACCCCGAACATTGACAGGCTGGCATCCGAAGGACAGCGATGGGTTTATTTCTATTCCGGGGCTCCGGTTTGTTCCCCCTCCCGCAACGTGCTGATGACGGGCAAGCATACGGGCAGCTGCGACGTACAGGATTTGAAACGCGTGGACGCGGGCGAAAACTGGCGCGACCTCAAAGGAGACTGGCCTATCGAAGAAAAAACCTACACTCTGCCGGAAGCCATGAAAAAAGCCGGTTACGCCACAGCGGTATTCGGTAAATGGGGTATTGGGGATTTCGGCTCCACCGGAGCGCCGGACAAACACGGCGTGGACAGGTTCTATGGCTACACGGACCAGAAAGCCTGCCACACCTACTATCCTCCATACCTCTGGAATAACGGAAAGAAAGAAGTTCTCAACACTTCCCTGACAGCCGCCACCATCGGACACGGTTCCCAGCCCAAAGGGGAAGTTCTGGCGGACACCTACCGCGCGGAACAGCACAGTTCCGATCTTATTGCGGATAAAATGCTGGAATTTGTGAGGGAAAAGGCCCATGGCAAACAACCGTTTTTCCTGTATTACGCCCCGCTGGAACCCCATGTGGCTATGCAGCCTCTTCAGGAATGGATTGACCGCTATCCCCGCGAATGGGACCCATCCCCCTACCGCGGCAACCGGGGCTATCTGCCCCATCCCCGCCCCCGGGCCGCCTATGCAGGCATGATTTCCCAGATGGACCACAACGTGGGACGCCTGCTGGACACGCTGAAAGCCTGCGGCCTGGACAAAAACACCATCGTCATTTTTACCAGTGACAACGGCACCACCCATGATGCAGGAGGGGTGGACCACCGTTTTTTCAACTCCGTAGCCGATCTCAAAGGATTGAAAGGACAGCTTTATGAAGGCGGCATACGTGTCCCCGGCATTATCCGCTGGCCTGGGAAAATAGCTCCGGGAAAAACCATTGCCCAGCCGGCCTTCCATGCGGACGTGATGCCTACGCTGTGCGCTCTGACGGGAGCGGATGCAGGTTCCCCGCTGGGAACGGACCTCTCCCCTGTCCTTCTGGGTAAAAAATCCGCCCTGCATGACAGGAAACCCCTGGTTTGGGCAGGAGGAGGCTACGGCGGCCAGGTAGCCGTCCGTTTCGACTCCAAGAAAGTCATCCGCCGCAACCTGTTTCCCGGTAAAAAACCGGACAACTGGGAAGTGTACGATATCGTGAAAGACCCCGCAGAGAAAAATAATATCGCCGCAGAAAACCGTGACCTGATCAACAGAGCCATCGCCATTCTGGACAGGGAATACCAACCCGCCCCCGGATTCCAGGCCCTGCGTTACAGGGCCCCGGAACAATAGCCGAACAAGAAAGCGGGAAAGAAGGCCCCACGATCCGCCTCCGCCGCCATTCTGCCCTTGACGCGAACGGCTCCGGGATTAGTCTTTCACTCATGAGTCTGACATCTTCCCTCCTTTCCAGGGTTCTCGGGGGCGGTTCCTGCTCCAGAGAAGAATTGATAGCCCTCAGCCGGGAACCGCTGGAAGAGTTGTGCCAGGCGGCCAACGCCATCCGGGAACATTTCTGCGGGAATATCTTCGACCTCTGCACCATCATCAACGGCCGCAGCGGCAAATGTTCGGAAAACTGCAAATACTGCGCCCAGTCCGCCCACTACTCCACGGCAGTGGAGGAATATCCCCTTTTAAGTGATGAAGCCCTCCTGGCGGGGGCCAGGTACAATGACGAACGCGGCATTCTGCGTTACTCCATCGTCACCTCCGGCAAGAGGCTGACGGATGAAAACGTGGACCGGCTCTGCGCCAGTTACCGGCACATCGCCGAACATTGCGGCATCTCTCTCTGCGCCTCCCACGGCCTTATTTCCAAGAAGCACTGCGAGCAGTTGAAAGCCGCGGGCGTTTCACGCTACCACAATAACCTGGAAACCTCCCGCCGCAATTTTCCAAACGTTTGCACCACCCATACGTACGACGACAAACTGCAAACCATCAAATGGGCGCTGGAAGCCGGGCTGGAAGTTTGCAGCGGCGGCATCATGGGGCTTGGAGAAACCATGGAGGACCGGATAGACATGTACATGGACATTGCCGCGCTGGGCATCAAATCCATGCCCGTCAACTTTCTGACCCCCATTCCCGGAACGCCGTACGCGAACATGACTCCTCTGGGAGAGGAAGAGCAGCTGCGCATCGTGGCCCTGGTGCGGTTCATCATGCCGGACGGCTTCGTCCGCATCGCCGCCGGAAGGAACACCATGAAGGACCACGGCAGGAAAATCTTCATGTCCGGAGCGAATGCCGCCATCTCCGGAGACATGCTCACCACCGCCGGCGTCACCATCCGGGAAGACCTGGCCATGCTGGCGGAACTGGGATATGAAGTCCGCATGAAATAAAATCCGCCCCACTTCCGCGACTTTTGCCATGAACCACTCCGACTGGTCAAAAAAAGATCTGGAATACATCTGGCATCCCTGTTCCCAGATGAAGGATTACGAAACGCTGCCTCCTATCGTGATCGACCACGGGAAAGGCGTCAGCCTGTATGATGTGGACGGGAAACGCTATCTGGACGTGGTCAGCTCCTGGTGGTGCAACCTGCTGGGCCACTCCCACCCCAAAATCAACCGCGCCATCAAGGAACAGCTTGATTCCCTGGAGCATGTCATCTTCGCCAACTTCTCGCACAGGCCGGCTATCACCCTGTGTGAAGAACTGATGAAGAAAATTCCGCGGGGGCTCTGCAAATTCAATTTCTCCGATAACGGTTCGGCATCCATCGAATCCGCGATGAAAATGAGTTTCCAATACCACTACCAGACCGGAAACCGCCAGAAAGTACGTTTCATGTCCCTGAGCGACGCCTATCACGGAGAAACCCTGGGAGCCCTCTCCGCAGGAGGCCTGGACCTGTACTCGGAACTTTACAGGCCTCTTCTGCTGGACATCGTGCGCATTCCCGCCCCGGATTGCTACCGCTGCCCCAAGGGGAACAAACGCGGCTGCTGCCAGGCGGAATGCATTGACGCGGCACAGGAAGCCTTTGCGCGCCATGGAGACGAATGCGCAGCCCTGCTGGTGGAACCCCTGCTCCAGGGCTCCGCGGGCATGCGGATGTACCCTCCCGCCTATCTGGCGAAACTGCGCTCCCTGTGCGACGCCTACAACGTGCACCTCATCGCGGATGAAATCGCCACCGGTTTTGGCCGTACGGGGAGCATGTTCGCCTGTGACCAGGCCGGCGTTTCCCCGGACATCATGTGCGTCTCCAAAGGGCTCACGGGCGGTTATATGCCCATGTCCATCACCATCACCACGCAGAAAATTTACGACGCCTTTTATGCGGACTACAGGGAAGGAAAAGCGTTCATGCACAGCCATACCTATTCCGGCAATCCGCTGGGGTGCTCCGCCGCTCTCGCCGTGCTGAAGGTCCTGGACGAGGAACAAATCATTCCCCGGGCGCAGGAAAAGGCCCCTCTTTTCCGACGGATGATTATGGAGACCCTGGGGGATCATCCCCACGTGGGGGAAATACGCAGCCTGGGACTGGTGAACGCCATTGAACTGGTGGAAAACAGGGAAACCAAAAAAAGCTTTCCGTCCGAACAACGGATGGGATACCGGATTTACAGGGAAGCCCTTAAACGGGGACTGCTGCTCCGCCCCCTGGGCGACGTCCTGTATTTCAATCCCCCCCTCGTTATTTCTCCAGAGGAAATGGAGGAAGCCGTATCCATCTGCGCTTCCTGCATCCGCAAGGTGCTGGGCTGAGCTGCCGCCCCGGTAATAATATATGCTTCCTTTTTTAAAGGAAAAATGCAACTTTATTAAAAAAGGGGGGTTTGTAAAAGTACCCTGTAATCTTATACCGCCATGACACATTTCATCCCGCTCCGCAAACGTCCGGCGCTTTCCGCGCTGATGCTTCTCCTCCTGGGGTCCTGTTTCTGCCAGGCTCAGGAAATGCTTACCGATTCCGCAAGAAAGGAAGCTTCCGAATGGCTGAAGGAAGTCAAAGCCGGCTACCTGAACACCAGCTCTTCCCGCATCCAGAAGGCCGTGGCCGCCCTTACCGCAGCCACCAGCACGGAAAACGCCGCCATGAAACTTTACGTGGACGCCATGAAGGACCGTTTCTTAAACCCCACCAGCATGATGTCCCGCATGCTGAACCGGGGTGGAGGCTTCCGGATGATGCGCATGCCGGGTTCCGGAGGGAAGGGAGGCAACAGCAGCAAGCCTGACAGCCCCAGCACCGCCTTCTCCAACTGGCGCAAGCAGAACACGGGAAACAACGTGGCCCCCGGTTTTAAAAAGGCCCTTCAAATCCAGTGCAAATGGATGCTGCTTTGCCTGAGAAAAGCGGATGCGGAAAAAAACGAGCGAGAACTCAACGTTTCCTCCAGCGTCCTCTCCATGCTGGATGAAGTAGCCGCCAACGCCAAGGACGTAGGCGAACAGCTTCCCATGGTAGGCGGAGCCAGCGAAGTCATCCGCACTTACCTGAACATTGGGGACTACCGTTCGGAAACCCTGCCGGACAACCTGATGGACCTCAACACCATCTTTGACCGCGTTCTGCTGGTTCCCTATAAGGAGAAAAAAGATGTGGAAAATTTCCGGAAGCTCTGGAACAAACGCATCGCCCTGGAAGCGACTCTGCTTCAAAACAACTCCGCCAGCGATAAGAAAACGGCGGAAGCGGAAAAAGCCGCTTTCCTGACCAAAAGGCAGTGGGACCGGGAAAAAGCCTGCTTTGAACTCGGTGACCAGGTAGCGGCCCTTGAAAAAATGAAAAGCCTGATTTCCAGCATCAAGGAGCCTTCTGAAAAACAGCGCGCCATCCGCGATCTGGAATTTCTGCTTCTTTCCCCCGCGGAACAGGCAAAACTCCGCGAAGAGCGCATGAACAGACGCATGCCGGGCGTCCCGCGCTTCTAAAAACCGTCGCCAAGCCCCAACCTCCCTCCTTTCATCCCCCGTCGCGTAATACGCATCGGGGGATGTTACGTTGCGGAGAGACACATTTCCGGAACAGAGGCGGCTTCCTTCCTGCCGGGCTGGAACCATGTCTTGCGCAGGCGGTAAACGCGCACACCCTGGATATTCTCATCCAGATGCCAGGCTGTGCGAACGCCGTGCTGCTCCCAGATATGGCGGCTGAGCATTCCCATGAACTTGCTGTCCATATCGGAAACGTCCCCTTGCGGCGTGAGACAGACAATGTACACATTATCCCTGCACAGGTTCAGGGAGGACTGCCCCGCCCACCCCATTTCCTTCAGTTTCCGCTGCACGGGTTTCAACGGGAAATTCCAGCCGCCCAGCGTGACTACATTCTTGCGGGAACAGCTCCAGGCCTTGCGGAAAACGGACTGCCCCGGAGCCAGATCGTCAATAGTGCCGCCGGACATCTGGACGCAAAACAGGGAATCGGGTTCCCGGTCCACCCGCTCGCATAACAGGCGCCCGGCATCCGGAGAAAAAGACTCCAGATTAGCCTCCCATACGGCGGCGCACGCCTGGGACAAGGAAACGGAAAACGCGCAGAACATGGGCACGCCGCCCGCAAGGGCTCCTTTCCCCGTCCAGTTGATGCGGATGGGGCGGTATTGCTCCGACCACAGCAGACACAGCCCGGCAATCAGGAACGTTGGGTAAACCACGCGGAAATACAAACGGTCTATGCTGGCCATGTACAGCAGAACCAGCACCAGCAGGGAGCCTACGCAGTACACCAGGGCGGGAGAATCCCCGCGCCGGAAAGAAACGCGGCATGCCAGGCCGAACAAAATCCAGCAAGGGAGGAGATCCATAACGGAATCCCACGAAAACAGATGCAAGGCTTTCTCTACGCGGGCCCATGCCCTGGGCCAGAATTCTCCCCCGTCCCGCGCCAATAGAAGCCTTTCCAGATAATCCGCGTTGAATACATTCATATCGCAATTGGTAAACATCCGGACCATCTTGATATCATTGGCGAACACGCCGTACTTTTCACACTGGTAGGCGCTCTCCTGCCTGATGGGGCATGTGTCCGAGAGAAGGGAGCGGGCCTGGTTCCATGCCGCCACGTCACATCCTTCCAGCACATTCCGGTGGGCGTACTTATTATATTCATTCAGGCTGAAAGAAGCGATGAGCACGCAGGCCAGAGCCAGCCAGAGGCGGCGGAGGGCAAACAGCTTCTCCCTGGACGGCCTGAGCCCTTCCAGACTGCCTGCCAGCAGGATGGCTCCCCAGAAAGCGGCGCATGCCAGGGCGGCATCCAGCCGGACCATGCTGCCCAGCACGCACAGGAATACCCCCGCGCACCATCCCTTCCAGGAAGAACCGTACTTCAAACACGCCAGCACACCTGTAAATCCCGTCAGAAAGGCGGCATGGCTGAATTGCAGGGCGGCGTAAAAACCCGGCATGATCAGCAGCCACACCAGCAGCAGAACCAGCGTATTGAAATCATATCTGCGCGCCTTGCGGGCATGCGCCGTCAGCATCGTGAAAATGGCCGCGCCGCTGGACAACGTGGCAAGCGCCAGAAACACAGGCCAGACGGACACCCCGCCAAGGACAGGCGCGGCTTTCAACAGAATTCCGGTCAACAGGGGATTGACGAAAATAACATGGGCGTCCGCGTAAGAGGGGTCCCCCCATCCGTCAAGTACGGACGCAATCACCAGATCGTCATTGGATTGGTACGCCACGCCCACAAGGCTCCAGGCCAGAACCAGAAGCAGCAGGTTGAACCATACGGGATGGAGCAGAGGGAAAAGCGATACCCATCTCCAAATCTGTTTCAACATAAGCAAATTCCCTGACTTTACAGACTGTTTTCCCTGTTCGGGAACGCATACTAGAAACGGGGAAAATGAAAGTCAAGAGCCGATCCGGATGAACAAACCGGGGGGATAAAAGACTGTACCCACCTTCTTAACGGTTCAGGCAGATGATAATGCCCGCGATGATCATCGCGTTGCCGCACACCTTGCGCAAGGTGATTGGTTTGCCGAAAAAAATCCGGTCAAACAAAAGGATGTACACGTATGCGGAGCATTCCAGCACATTCACCGTAATCATCGGCAGGTGGGACAGGCAATAAAACGTCAGCAGGCAGCAGCCCAAAAAAACGGAATATGCCGCTATCGTGGCCGGATTCACGAAATAGGAAAGGCCGGTCAGCCGGTCATTCATGGCGGACTTTTTCAAAACCACCTGGGAACAGGAAGCCAGAAAAACGGAAAACAGATTCAGTCCGATGTAAAATTCCTCACTCATGCGCATCCTCCGTGGAGACCAAAATAATACCGCCGATGACCAGCGCCGCTCCCGCCGCCAGCGTCCAGGAAAGGGCCTCCCCCAGGCAAAGCCATGCCAGCAGGATGCCCCAGATCACCACGGCGGAACGGTTGGCATAAGCTACGCCCAGGTTAAATTTTTTCAGCATGACCTGCCATCCCGCCGCATAAATGCCCAACAGGAACAGCACGCCGGCCAGCAGGGCGAACCGGCGCCAGTCCGTCCAGCCGTAAGGGGCGGCCATACGCCCCAGGACGGTATTCAGCGCATAAACAATAAACAGCAGATGCAGAATCAGGTAATTGATCATGAGAGAAAAAAGGTGGGGAAAACTCACTCATACCGGCGCGCCACCACTACGGCGGGCCGGTGCTTGGTTTCCTTGTAAATTTTGGATATGTAAATGCCGATAACTCCCAGGCTCATCAGAATCAAGCCCCCGACCAGCCAGATGGAGGCCACGGAAGAGGCCCAGCCGGTCGGGGCTACATTATACAGAAGCTGGCGCACAACCACCCAGGCTACATACAGCATGGCGATCATGGTGACCGCCAGGCCAAAATAGGAAATATACACCAGCGGCCTGGCGCTGTAGGAAACCACGGAATTCACCGCCAACGCCATTTTTTTGCGGAAAGTGTAGGTAGTTGGAGAAGAGGACGCCTTCTTCACCCTGCACGGCACCTGCCGGAAACCGGCGGAAACGCACAGCCCAAAGAAAAAAGGCTCCCGATCCTGGAATTTCAGCATCTCCCGCAGGAAACGCGCGCTCATCAGCCGCGCCGTCACCATATTCCTGGTAATCTGCTGGTCGGAAAGCAAATTAAACAATGTGTAGAACAATTCTCCGGAAACGGCTTCAAACAAGCCGCCCTTCCTCTTCTCCTGCACCCCGTACACCACATCCGCCCCGGTGGAATCCATCTCGCGGGAAAAATCAGCCAGCCATTCGGGAGATTCCTCCAAATCACTGTCAATCAAGAATACGCGCTCACCCCGTGCTTCTTCGCAGGCCACGTACATGGCCAGATGATGACCGAAGTTGCGGGATAAATCCACCACGCGCACCCGGCCGTCCTTCTCCCGCTCCTTCAAAGCCTGTTCCAGCCCGTCCCTGGGGCAGCCGTCATTCACCAGCACCACCTCCGTGCGGGAGGGGTCATAACCCGCCTCAAGCGCAGCGGCGAAACTGCGGGAACAGAACTCCGCCAGATAACCGCCCGTACAATACACGGTAGCCACAATGGACAATTGAATCTGTGGATCAGTCATAACGCTTTTACATACATCAGAACGCGCTTCCTTTTCCCGTTTTTCACGCGCACCTCGTCCTTTTCCGGGACACGGACAAACCCCATGCGCTCATGAAAACGCACGGAAGCCGCATTGTCTTCCAGAATCCGGGCATACAGCCGTTCCAGGCCCAGCTCCCCCGCGGCCAGCTCCATCATCCCGGCATACGCGGCAGAGGCCGGGCGCAGTTCCCTGAACGCCCTGTCGTAAAGATAAATGCCTATCTCTCCGCAGCGCGTGTTCCGGTCAAACCAGGGCAGGTAAACCAGGCCCTGCGGAACCCGGTCCGCATAAATCACGCAGGCGCGGGCATCCTCCCCGCGGATGTTTCTTTCCAGCCACGTCCGGTGCTGCTCCTCCGTTACCTGGTCCAACAAAAAAAACGGGCTGACCCTGTCGGAATTGCGCCACACGCGCAGGCGGCTGCGCATGGCCTCATCCACATCGGACACGTTGACCAGTCCAATTTTAATCATGATTCAACTCCTTCCAGCCCAAATCCGGCCCGCAATACCTCCCGGCAGCCCTCTTCCCCCAAATCGTAATACAAAGGAAGCCTCAGCAACGTATCGCTGGTACGGTCCGTATGCGGCATGGCCCCGGCAGAACGCCCGAACCTCATCCCGGCAGGGGAGGAATGGAGGGGAATGTAGTGGAACACCGCTTTAATCCCGTGCTCCGCCAGCTTGTTGATCAAGCGCGCGCGCTCCTCCATGGAACGGAGCAGCACGTAATACATGTGGGCGTTATGCGTGCAATGCTCCGGAACGCACGGACGCCGCAGCACTCCCTGTTCTTCCAGTGGAGCCAGCGCGCGGTGGTACATATTCCACCATTTCAACCTTTCGCCGTTGATTTCCTGCCCGTGTTCCAGCTGGGCATACAGATAAGCGGCGGTCATCTCTCCGGGCAAATAGGAAGAACCAACGTCCACCCAGGTGTATTTGTCCACCTGCCCGCGGAAAAACCTGGCCCGGTTGGTCCCTTTTTCCCGGATAATCTCCGCGCGTTCCATCAGGGAGGGGTCATTCACCAGCAGGGCCCCTCCCTCCCCGGAAATGACATTCTTGGTCTCGTGGAAACTGTAGCAGCCCAAATGGCCGATAGAACCGAGCCGACGCCCTCTGTAACAGGAGCCGACGCCCTGGGCGGCGTCTTCAATCACGTACAGGCGGTGCCTCTCGGCAATTTCCATGATTGCATCCATTTCACAGGCCACGCCCGCGTAATGAACCACGCAAATGGCGCGGGTGCGGTCCGTGATGGCCGCTTCTATCAGCGTCTCGTCAATATTCTGCGTATCCGGCCTGATATCCACGAATACGGGAACGCCGCCGCGCAGCACAAACGCGTTCGCCGTGGAGACGAACGTATAGGAAGGCATAATAATCTCGTCGCCCGGGCGGCAGTCGATCAACAGGGCCGCCATCTCCAGTGCGGCGGTTCCGGAATGAACCAGCAGAACCTTTCCGGCGCCGGTGCGTTCCGCGAGCAGTTCATGGCATTTTTTCGTGTAATAGCCGTCTCCGCACAAATGGGCGCGCTGGATGGCATCCCGGATATAATCCAATTCGGGGCCGTGCTGGTGAGGTTGGTTGAAAGGAATCTCCATAGCTTCAGAAAAGACCGGCCCATAACGGACGCCCGGCGCAGGCGTGCCGATCCCGTGCGGAAGGCGTTCCCCGCCTTCCGCACGGGGAGACCCTACTATGAACGGAGGACTGAAAACAAGCCTAGACCTTGATGAAGGTCCGGTTTTTGTACATGTAATACAGCACGCCCCAGATCAGGGCGTAATTGCAGAGATAAAAGACAAACCTGTCCGCATCCCCGAAACACCCGCTAAACCCGGTAAACAGCACCCGGGAGAAATTGCCCGTGGGGGGGCACAACGATACCCACATGTACACGAAAATGGCATTGCTTCCGATTACGGAGAAAAAGAATGTCAGCCAATTCAATTTCAGCACATCCGTCAGCAGGTAGAACAGAGCCAGCAGCAAATAGCACCATCCCGCCGCCCACAATACCATGGAACTGGTGAACAAACGCTTGATTATTGGGAAATCCAGGCTCCAGACATACCCCAGCGCCAGGCAGCCCGCGCCCGCGCCCAGCAGCCACGCCAGCTTTTTCCCGTGCCCCTGCACCCGTTTCAGCATCTGGCCGCCCAGCAGGCCGAGCATGGTCATGGCGCCAAAACCGAACTGCGCCAGGATCCACGCGTAATTCGTTTTATCCTGCCAGTTCCCCATCAGGTATTTATCCAGCAGCAGGGCCAGATTCCTCCCCGGCTCAAGCATTCCTGCCGCACAGAAACCCACCGAGGGATCGGAAAAAGGAACGAATTTAATCACCAGCCAGTAAACAACCAGCAACAGCCCTGTCACCGCTACCTGCCACCGGACGGACAAATGAAGAAGGCAAATGGCCGCAATCAGGTAGCCGGAGGCGATGGCCTGGAGCGTATTGCAGTACAGGGACATTTTGGACGGTTCAAAACTCAGCAGATTTCCCTGCACCACCATGCCAAGCAAAAAAAGCACCACTACCCGCCTGGCAACTTTCAGGTAAATCTTCCACACAGGCTCCGAACCGATGCG
The DNA here is from genome assembly GCF_030848305.1 of Akkermansia muciniphila. Taxonomy (NCBI): domain Bacteria; kingdom Pseudomonadati; phylum Verrucomicrobiota; class Verrucomicrobiia; order Verrucomicrobiales; family Akkermansiaceae; genus Akkermansia; species Akkermansia muciniphila. Next base: position 611,853 of record NZ_CP114598.1, read on the forward strand.
CCTGGAAAAGGAAAACGGCATGGCCGTTCCCACAATGAACAAAAAGAGGGGCATCACCAGGTCCCAGGCGGCAAACCCCTCCCAATTCACGTGCGTGCTGTGCTTCACCAGCCACTCGGGGCTCCGGTCATAAAAAAGGTTGATGCCGGAAACAACCAGAGCCAGCCCCCCGGTCAGGAAAAACATGTCAAATCCCCGCAGGGCGTCAATGGCCGCAATCCTCTGCGGCTTGGTATCGGAAAGAGAACTCATGGCGATATTCCAACTACGGCATTATGTCCGCCAACCTTTCCAAAGACTTTCTTTTTCTCAGGCTCCGTAAAAAAAAACGGCTGTTTCCGGAAAAACCTGTCCTCCACGGCAACTCCGTCATGATGCCTTTCTCCATATTCCCTTCCCCGTCTTCCATGCTATGCTTTCCCCGCAACATGACCATGGGGAACGACCAATCCGGCGAACGCGACAGCTTCCGGAATATTGAAACTTACGCCCGCCTGAAAATGGATGAACTTGGTCTGGCAGACTGGCAATTCGGCTGGGACCGGGCCAAAAGAAGGCTGGGCGTGTGCCGCCTGCTGGAAAAAAGCATTACGATTTCCATCCACTTCGTCCGCGCCAATCTGGAAACCCCTCACGAAATCCGTGACACGATTTTGCATGAGATCGCCCACGCCCTGGCGTGGACCCGCCATGGGGAACGCACCCACGGACCGCGATGGAGACAGATTTGCAGGGAAATAGGGGCCGTTCCGCGCGCCGCCGCCAAACAGGACGCCGTCCGCGTCACCACGTACAAATATATCCTGCGTCTGAAAACGACGGGCGAAGTCGTCGGCAAATACCACCGCCGCCCCTCTTTTGCCAAATACCTCAAGCGCATGGCCCTGAAAGACCGCCCCGATACGCTGGGACAGCTGGAACTGGCGCCTTATGAAGAATAATCTTCACAAAAGCTGAAAGAAACGCGCCGTTTCCCGGCTATTCTCCAGAATCAACGGCCCTCCCATTCCGGGCCTTTCCGTTTTCTTACGCCCGCTCATTTTCCGGAACGGAAGAGGAAACATTCAAGGTGCACTGGCGTACGTAGTCATACACCTTCGCGTCGCTGTCTCCTGCGGCCCAAACCACCCGCAAGAAGTCGGCTGGATGAATGTTTCCGTGGTCCCGGAAGAAGCGGCGGTCATTCTCGCAGCAGTAAATGACGTCATTCCCCATGGAACCGACGAGCTTGGCCCGCGCCTTGGCGATCAGGCGCGGAAGGTAGGGAAGGCCGCTGAGTTCGTCGCCGAACCCCGGCAAATCGTACCCGATCACAGGTTTCCCCTGGTAAAACTGCCCGTGCTGGACGGTCAGGAAGAAGTCCCGGCGCGCCGCAGCCATCAGCAGAACCGTGGTGGGGGAAGGTTCTCCCGTGCGGGCATAGGTTTCTACAAAATCAAACAATTCCCGCGTGCGGCAACCAATGGAAGACAGAAAGATAATTTCCTGATCCGTAAAAAAGCCGTCCACATTCCTGTGGCCTTCATGGTAGCGCCCCACCGCTTCGCGGAAAAGGTCGTAAAACGTATCGTTCCAATCTTCCTCCATCATCGGCCCGGCGATTTGTGTTTGCGCTTAAAGTTAAGCATCATGATCTGCTTGGTCAGATTGGCTTCAAAGCGGGCCTGTTCCTCGCGGGACATTTCCGAACGCGTCTTGAGCACCTCCTGCGCTTCCTGAATGGCCCGCTCCACGCTGCCTTCATCAATCTGGGAGGAATTGAGCGCGAGGTCGGTTACCATGAGAACCTGGTCGTCATTGACCTGCACAAAGCCGGTGCCCACCACCATGCTTTCCTCCGGGCCGTCCATGGGCTTGTAGCGGAGTTCCCCCGGTTCCAGGGAGGTAATCAGGGCCGTATGATGTTCCAGCACGCCCATCTCCCCGAGGCTGCCGGGCAGATAAACGTACTCTACAGTAGCGGCAACCGCCACTTCATCCGGGGTAATGACTTTGAACTCCATGCTCATGGTTCGGAACGGCGGGAAAAGGGTTATTTGGCTTCCTTGAGAACGTCATCAATGCCGCCGCGCATGAAGAAGGCGTCCTCCGGAACCATGTCCAGCTTGCCTTCCAGGATTTCCTTGAACCCCCGGACGGTTTCCGCCACGGGCACATAGGCTCCGGGAATGCTGGAAAAGACTTCCGCCACATGGAACGGCTGGGTCAGGAAGCGCTGAATCTTGCGGGCGCGGCTCACGATGAGCTTGTCTTCTTCCGAAAGTTCATCCATACCCAGAATGGCGATCATATCCTGAAGGTCCTTGTAGCGCTGCAGCACCATCTGCACGCCACGAGCCACTTCATAATGCTCATTCCCCACAATTTCCGGGGCCAGGGCCTTGGATGTGGAAGACAGCGGTTCCACCGCCGGGAAGAGCCCCTGGGCCGCCAGAGAGCGTTCCAGCACCACCGTGGAGTCCAGGTGGGCGAAGGTAGTGGCCGGGGCCGGGTCCGTCAAGTCGTCCGCAGGAACATACACGGCCTGCATGGAGGTGATGGAACCGTGCTTGGTGGAGGTGATGCGTTCCTGAAGATCCGCCATTTCCTCCGCCAGGTTCGGCTGGTAGCCCACGGCGGACGGCGTGCGGCCCAGCAGGGCGGACACTTCCGACCCCGCCTGGGAGAAACGGAAAATATTGTCAATGAACAGCAGCACGTCCTTATGCTCCTCATCACGGAAGTATTCCGCCATCGTCAGGGCGGACAGGGCCACGCGCAGACGGGCGCCGGGAGGTTCATTCATCTGTCCGTACACCAGCGCCACCTTGGATTCTTCCGGTTTTTCCAGGTTGATGACCCCGGACTCTATCATTTCATTGTACAGGTCGTTCCCTTCACGGGTGCGTTCCCCCACCCCGGCAAAGACGGAGAGGCCGCTGCGCGCCTTGGCAATGTTGTTGATCAACTCCATGATGAGCACGGTTTTGCCTACCCCCGCACCCCCAAAGGCTCCGATTTTGCCGCCTTTCAGGAAGGGGCAGATAAGGTCAATGACCTTGATGCCCGTTTCCAGCACTTCCGTGCTGGTGGATTGTTCGTCCAGCGGCGGAGCGCCGCGGTGGATGCTCTTCATGCCGGCGCAGGAGAGTTCGCCGCGCTCGTCCACAGCTTCCCCCAGCACATTGAAAATACGTCCCAGAACGCACTGCCCCACAGGCACTTCAATAGGGCGCCCCGTATCGCGCACGGGCATCCCCCGCCGCAGACCGTCCGTAGAGCTCATGGCCACGGCGCGGACCCAGCCGTCTCCGATGTGCTGCTGGACTTCCAGAACCAGGGTCTTGCGCCTGCCGTCAACTTCGTAATCCACCTCCAGCGCATTGAGCAGGGCGGGAAGCGTTTCAGCCTGGGAGAAATCCGCATCGACCACAGCGCCGATGATCTGAACGAGAATGCCTGTGTTATTCATCATGGAAAAAACTTGGTGTTGAAATGGAGTGGAGAGAATGTTCTGTTTGAAAGGCGGGTAAAGAAAAGGGAGCCATGTTATTCCATAGCGCGCATGGCTGTGGTGATTTCCAGCAGTTCGTTGGTGATTTGCGTCTGGCGCGCCTTGTTGTAATCCAGGGTGAGGCCGCCGATGATGTTTTTGGCGTTTTCCGTGGCCCCCTTCATGGCGACCATGCGGGCGGAGTGTTCGGACGCCCGGGCCTCCAGCACAATCTGGACCAGCCCGTGGAAAACGTAAAGAGGCAGGATGGTATCCAGCAGAGCGGCGGGGCTGGGTTCCAGCAGAAATTGCTTATGGGCTTCCGCTCCGTCCAGGGAGGAGCCGCCGGCCTTCGCCATGTTCATCAGGGGTTCCGGCTCAATGGGAAGAAGCTGGCGAAAGACAGGCTTCTGAACCATCGTGTTCACAAAACCGGAGAAAGCCACGAAGACGCGCCCATATTCCCCCGCCTTGAACTTTTGTACGATAAAATCAAATACCGGCTTTAGTTCCAGCAGAGAAAGGGGATCCGTCAGGCTCCAGGTGGCCTCCAACCGTTCATTCAATTTGGCGAGCGCCGCATTCAGCTTGCGGCCGATGGTGATATAATGGGCGTTTTCCGGGGCCTGTTCCCGGACCATTTTGATCAGGTTGGCGTTCAGGCCGCCGCAGAGGCCGCGGTCCGTATTCACCAGCAACACCAAATCCGCTCCGCCGTGGGTTTGCATCAGGGGGCTGTTGCTGGTGTCAATTTCATCCTGGAGATGGTAGAGCACTTCCGCCAGGGCGCGGATGTAGGGGCGGCCCTTGACGGCCTGGTCCTGAGCGCGGCGCATTTTGGCGGAAGCCACCATCTGCATCGCCCTGGTGATCTGGGACGTGTTTTTGACGGATTTGATCCGGCGTCTGATATCTCTCAGATTGCCCATGTGTCAGTACTCCCGTAATCGTTAATTCCAGCTGAGCTTGAAGGATTCGATAGCGGCTTTAAGCCCTGCGTCTATTTCCGGCGTCAGGTCTTTTTCCTTCAGGATGCTTTCCAGCAGGTCCGGATGCTGATCCTGCATCACCGCTTCCCACGCGTTCTGGCATTCCTTGATCCTGTCCACCGGTACATCGTCAAAGTACCCTTTCTGCATGGCATACAAGTCAGCGGCCTCCAGCCCCAGGGATTTGGGCTCATACTGGTTCTGCTTAAAGAGCTCCACGATGCGCTGGCCGCGGGCCAGCTTGGCCTTCGTGCTGGAGTCCAGATCTGACCCGAACTGGGCGAACGCCTGCAATTCCGTAAATTGGGCAAGATCCAGCTTAATGGAGCCGGCCAGTTTCTTGATGATTTTCGTCTGGGCGGAGGAACCCACGCGGGAGACGGAAATACCCACGTTGATGGCCGGGCGCACCCCCTGGTAGAACAGGTCCGTTTCCAGGAATATCTGGCCGTCCGTGATGGAAATGACATTCGTAGGAATGTAGGCGGAGACGTCGCCGGCCTGCGTTTCAATAATGGGAAGAGCCGTCAGGGAGCCGCCGCCATGTTCCTTGTTGATGCGCGCGGCGCGTTCCAACAGGCGGCTGTGCAGGTAGAATACGTCCCCCGGATACGCCTCACGGCCGGAGGGGCGGCGCAGAATCAGGGAAATCTGGCGGTAGGCCACGGCATGCTTGGAAAGGTCGTCATAAACGATAAGGGCGTCTTCCCCCTTGTCCATAAAGTATTCTCCCATCGCGCAGCCGGCGTAGGGCGCCAGGTACAGCATGGCGGCGGGATCGGAGGCGGAAGCCGCCACCACGATGGAATATTTCATGGCTCCCGTTTCCTCCAGCTTCGCCACCAGGCGGCTGATGTTGGCGCGCTTCTGGCCGATAGCCACGTAGATATTGTAAAGGGGCTGGTGATCCGGAAGCTTGCCTTCCTCCGCCAGACGGTTCTGTTCCGCCTGGGCAATCATGGTATCCATGGCAATGGCGGTCTTCCCGGTGGCGCGGTCCCCAATGATGAGTTCGCGCTGGCCGCGGCCGATGGGAATCATGGCGTCAATGGGAAGGATGCCCGTCTGGACGGGAACGGAAACGGACTGGCGGGAGATGATGCCGGAGGCGATTTTTTCCACCGGATAATACGCTTCCGCCTCAATCGGCCCTTTGCCGTCAATAGGCTCTCCCAGCGTGTTCACCACACGGCCCAGCAGGGAACGGCCCACAGGCACGGAAAGAAGGCGGCCGGAGCACTTGACCGTGTCCCCTTCCTTCAACCTGGAATCATCCCCCAGAATCACGGCGCCCACCTCATGCTCTTCCAGGTTCATCGCCAGCCCCATCACCCCGCCGGGGAACTCTATCATTTCATTGAGCATGACGCCGCTCAATCCTTCAATCTTGGCGACGCCGTCCCCCACGGAACGAATGACGCCCACGTTTTCCTGACTGACGGAAGCCGTGGCTTTTTTTATTTCTGCTTCGAGTTCTTGAAGTATGTTGCTCATGGGAAAAAATTCGTTAGTTAATTGGAAAGGGTGCGGGCCACCGCAGCCAGACGGTCGATTCTGGAACGCACGGAACCGTCCCTCACGTCATCCCCTACCTGGATGCGGACACCCGCCAGCAGAGACGGCTCCACCTCCCAGCGGTAGTAGAGGGCGCCGCCATATCTGGCCTCCAGTTTGGCCTGAATCAGGGAACGTTCCTCTTCCGTAAGGGGCACGGCGCTTTGAATAGTGGCTGTACGGCTCTTCACCGCATATTCCACCATGCCGGAAAAAGCCTTCAGCAGAGCAGCATAATTACGGGGCTTGCGTTCCGCAATCTTCCGGGCGATCAAACGCACGCGGTCCTCCGCCACGGCATTCCCGTCCATACAGAGCCGGAACAGTCTGCGGGCGGCATTTTGCGTGTCCTTTCCGATCTTCATAAACGTTTCAGGAATCCAGGCTGTCGATCGCTTCCCGGTTGATTCTCCGCTGGTCTTCTTCCGTCAGCATTTTTCCGGTAACCTGGGCCGCAGCCAGGGCCACCAGCTGGCCAAATTGTTCTTTTAACGCTTCACGCTCTTTCTGCTGTTCCAGTTCCGCAAGCTGCCGGGCTTTTTTTACGATTTCCTCAGCCTTCCGGGAGGCTTCCGCTTCCTGTTCTTCCAACAGGCGGGCGGCGGCAGCCTTGGCGGCGTCTATTTTCTCCTGCCCCTTTTCCCCTGCTTCCACCAGCATTTCATGCGTCTGTTCCTTGACGGAAGCCAGCTGCCGCTCGCTTTCCTCACGCATTTCCTCTCCTTCTTCAATCCGCCGGCGTCTTTTTTCCAGAACGTTCTGGATGGGCTTGAACGCCAGATACCGCAGGATCACCACCATCAGAATGAAAGCGATCAGGTTGGCAACAAAAGGCTCCCAACTCGTTACCCCGAAGGGAGCAAAAGGATTCCAGGCTTGGTCAGCTATGAGATTCAGCATAAGATGAGCGGTTTGAACATGCCGGAAATTTTCCGGACCGGCAGGGGACGGGCGCGCCGCCCCGGAGCGGAAAAGCTCCCTCCGGGGACGGAACTTCCGTTTTATTTCACAAAGATGGAGATCAGGGCCACGCCTTCAATCAGGGCCGCCAGCGTGATGGCAATCACCATAATGGGGGAGGAGGCTCCGGGGTTGCGCCCGGTGGCTTCCGCGGCTTTCGAGCCGATGAGGCCAATGCCGAGGCCGGCGCCGATGGTGACGAGGCCGAAACCTACGTTGCCGGACAATTCGGCCAGGGAGGTCATTGCGATAGGATCGATCATGTTATTGGTATGGTTTATGTTTTTTGTTGAACGTTCCCCCACAGGTCGCCCATGGTCCGGAACGGAAAGTTGGCGGTACGGTTTATGAGGCTTTTCCGGGAGGCGGGCTGTCCGGAACGGGAAGTTCCTTTTCCTCATTTTTGGAGGTATGGCCGTGGGCGTCATCGTCCCCTACCTGAAGTTTCAGGAAAATCGCCGTCAGGAGCAGGAAAACCAGGGCCTGAATGAACCCCACAAGCAGTTCAATCGCCAGAAACGGCAGTACGCACAGGGCGCTGAGCACGGGCCCGAACATGTGAGCCATAGTGTCAATAATCGTCTCCCCGGCGTAAATATTGCCGTAAAGACGGGCTGCCAGCGCAATGGGGCGGATCGTGATGCTCAGGACGTCCACCAGCCCCACAAAGATGAAGATGAACACCAGTACAAATCCCATGAACCCCGGCAGCCTTCCCTTGGGGCCGAACAGATGCATAAAGAAGCCTTTCAGTCCCTGCTCCCGGATAGACCAGTAAAGCCACATCAGCGCATAAAAAATACCCAGGAACATCGTCACGTTCATGTCCGCATTCGCACCGCGGAACAGCGGCACCCCATGGTAAGTGACGGTTCCCACTCCGGGAAGAAGCCCCATGTAATTGCTGACCAGAATAATAGTGAAAATGGTCCCGAAGTACCAGAAGTACTTGCGTGTCAGGCGCGGCCCCAGAAGGGACTTCACAAAGTTATACAGAGTCTCAAAAAAGTATTCCACCGCATTCTGCAAACGGGAAGGCAGGATGCGCATGGAACGGGTGGCGGACCATACGACCACCCCTATCAGAAGAACCGCCAGAAACAGCATCAGCATTGAGTTGGACACCGGGAGCTCAATGCCTCCGGGCAGCGGAATGGAAAACAAATGGGGAGCCGCCTGTTCCAATCCGTGCTCCGCTCCTTCCTCCGCCGCACAGGCGCTGCCGCCCATAACGCCGGACACGGTCAACGCCGCCAACCACAGGAACTGGAAAAATCTGCTCATTGTCTTTCTCTCACCATTACTTGTGCCAACTCCTGTAAATACTGGAAGAGGGAATCCATTCCCTTTATTTGACGGTTCTGATTATGTACTTCCCTCTTTCTTTTGGCAAGCCCAAAACTTGGCGCGCACGCAAATTGTATACATTTGTACATAATTTTAAAGCCCGCCTGGATGACCGTTGTGTCATGAACACAACCTTTTCTCCATCAACAAAAAAGGCTTCCGGGATGAACTCCCGGAAGCCTGCAGGAAAAACTGGGCGGAGGAAGGCCGTTACTTGGCGGCGGGAATAATATGGATGTGGTACACATCCCTGCCGTCCGCGGCCTTGCGCCCCGTGGCATGTACTCCCGTAACATCGGAAGTGATTACATCCAGGGTTTCCACAGTCTTCCGGAGCTTCTTGCTGCCCTCCGCCGCGCTCTTCAGGGCGTCACGGACCGGAACCAGGTTAAGCTGAAATTCGAGAGGGGCTCCCTGCGCCGGAGATTTCACGGATTCCCTGAGGACTTCCAGGCCGAAAGCCTTCGGCATGCTGATTGCCCAGCGGGTGTCGGAAATGCTCACTACCGGGTTCAGATCGGCGCCCAGAGGGCATTGGTAATCGTAGGTAGTGATATCCCCGTCCACAGAAGACTGGGGAGCGGGAAGCTCCGCCATTTTACCCTGGCTGAGCAGGGTGACGACGGTTTTGGCGGCATGAGTCACTTTCTGCCAGGCCTCGCCCAGAGCGGCGCGGTTGTTCACTTCATACGCAGCGGAGAAGCGCGGCGCCGGCACATTCTTGAGCATGGGATTGGGAGCGCCCTGCATGTCCATCATGAATACGCCTGAACCCGTAAGGCCGGAAAGAGCAGTTTTATAAGCCTTCCAGAGCTCTTCAATGGTAGGCCTGGCCATCTGGATCATAGGAGCGGCCATGCGCACCTGATCGCTCACATCATGCTTCGGGTTGGAAATATAGGCATTGCCGTAGTCCCATACAATCTGGGCAAGATTACCGCACAGGGAACAACCCATATCCATCATCTGCGGATTGACCGTGCAGGAGGAATACAGCACTGTGGACGCGCCCGGACGCACGCCGCTCATGGCGGAGGGGGCGTCCAGCTTGTAAAATTCAAGCGGATATGTGCATGCTTCCACATGCACCCCCTGATCCTGCCATGAATAGTAGGAAACGGACGTGGCCTTCCGGGCCAGCTCTTCATACATGCCAAGCATGCTGCCCCTGATGGAATCCAGAGCCGTCATGGAAGGAGCCGGATCGGCAATCTTCCAATCGGCGCCTATTGCCTGCATCACGTCCTTCAACCCGGTGAACATGCCCTTGTAATAGGCCAGATCCATGTTAATAACCCCTTTGACGGAGGCTTTGTCTGCGAAGAGCAGACCGTAGGCCGGATACTGGGACCGGGCATCGGCCATGGAAAAATCAGGACGAGACAGCACGGAGTCCTGGGGAGAAGAGGCTATGCGGACCTGTTTTTCAGGATTGGTGGTTATAAAGCCTACCAGGGTATCCTCCACAAAAGAGACGGCTACATACAGCCTGGATTCATCCAGACGAACGAGCGCCGCCTTGAGGCGGTCCATATTTTCCTGGGAAATGTCCATCTGCCCCTTTGCCTCCTCCAGAAGCTCTTCCAGCTTCGCGCGCACCTTTTTGCAGTCCACTTCCGCCACCTTGCAGGCCAGGCCATTGTAGGTCTTTTCGTACAGGGAAACCATTCCATGCAGCTCCATATCCTCCTGAAGATGGGCGTCCTTCAGGAAAGCTTTGGCCTGGGCCAGGGCTTCCGGCGTCAGTTTGGCGGCAATCATCACGGGCGCCGTCGCAGCCTGGGAAGGGCGTAAATCCATCATCTCAGCCCACTGCGCAATCATCTCGACCCCCTGGCCGCCCATGGCCTCCGCTTCCGCGCCATCGTCATCCCCGCTTCCATCCTTTACTCCCTGGAAAAGCCTGTAAACGGATAAAATTTCCTTCATCTGGTTCAGGCCCATCCTGGTAAAAGAGGACTGCGCGCTATCCAGCCACGGAGCCCATTCGGGGCCCAAGCCGATCATCGCGTCAATGACAGGACTGCTGAAAGAACATTTCCGCTGCACGGGTTCGGGAGCGTCTTCTCCCGGAATGGCTATGGATTCATCGGCCACCTCCCCGGATGAACAGGAACTCCAGGTTTTAACCATGTTCAAATTCTGAACGCTCTTCATGATGCCGGGGATATCGTAAACCCCCGCTACCACCCCCATATCCTTGGGAAAGAGGGCGGCTATTCCGAGGCGTTCGGCACGCTTTGCCACCAGATCGGAAGCAACGGAAGTCAAAGGATCAGGCGAAGCGGCGGAAGTCAGGCCGGCCGTATCCTGGCCGGCCTTGGCGGAAGATGATTTATCATCGTCAGAGCAGGCGGCAAGAGCGCAGGTCAGCGCCAAACAGGGTATGGAGTAGAAATAATGCTTTTTCATTATCTTTAAACGTGGGGTCATGATGTCATCCGACAGGAACGCCGCTCCTTGCGGCAACAGTCTCATCAGCGCACCGTCTTTATTATACAGGCGTTTTCCCGCGAGACGCAAGCACAATGCAAAGCATTAACGCCACTCAGGGCGCGCAGGGCGTTGACGCATGGAGAACCTTTCCGCGCCGCCCCTTTCCGCATCTTCCCGGGATTTTCCGGAAACCACAAAAACGCTCCGGATTTCCCTGAAAAACGGATTAAAGGGGTTCCGCCATGGGAATATCATCCTCCGGCAGGGGAGACTGCGGCGCGGGAGCGTTTACGGGAGTGGAACGGTTGAGATGGCGGGGAATCTGCTGGGGCAGCCCGGGAATGTAATCGGAATCTCCCCGGCGCGGCGTGAGAGGGGCCGCAGAAGGCTCCTCCGACAACGGGGGCGCCGCCGGCCCGGCATGCCCTGAGGAGCCGCCCACCGGGGTTGCCTTGATTTCCGCATCGGAAGAGTCATCCAGATCGGCAGGGATTTCATCAGCCTTGATCGGCTCCATCCCTTCCGGATCATACAACCCGGGGGGCAGGTTGTCCGGCACGACGGCAGGGGCCCCGCTCCGTTCCCGAAGAGCGGCCGCGGCCGTTTCCGGGGTTTCCTCCACCGGTTCCGCCACCGGAATGTCGTCCTTGGGCGGGTCAATAATAGCCTTGATGTCTTTTTTCTCCGTTTCGAAAAACTCCTTGACGATGGGAGCGGCGGCGGCTCCCCCGCCCAGCCGTTCGTGGGCGCGACCTTCATACAGCACCACATAGGCAAAGCGCGGATTGTCGCAGGGCATGAAACCGGCAAACCACGCCAGACGCTTGTCTTCCCGTTCCGGCCCCCATTGGGCCGTTCCTGATTTGCCGGCGATACTGGAATAGGACAGGCGCGCACGCCCCCCCGTACCGGCTTCAACCACTTCCCTCATCCCCTTGCGCACGCTGGACAGAGCACGCTCATAAGCAGGCAGCGGGCGCTGAACTTCCTGGGGCTTGGGCGCGTAAACGACATTGGCGTTGCCGTCCTGAATCTGCTTGATGAGCTGAAGCCTGGGCAGATACCCGTTTGCCACGCCGGACATCATGTGCGCCACCTGGAGGGGCGTCACCAGCAGCGTTCCCTGGCCGATGGACAAATTGGCGGCGTCTCCGGACATAAAATCGCGCTTGTAATTGCGGATCATATAATCACTGGTTGGAACCAGGCCGGGATCGTCCGGAATGGGCAGGCCGGTCCGTTCTCCCAGGCCGAAGGCGCGGGCCGTATCCATCAGGGTTTCCGCACCCAGCTTCAGGCCCATCTGATACATGAACGGGTTGTTGGACATCGCCAAAGCGCGGACGCAGTTGACATCCCCCAGGGGAGTCTTGCTCCAGTTTTTGAAAACGTGGTTGCCGATCGTCACGGAAGCCGGGCAATAAACGAGCGTATTTTCCGTGATTTTGTTGTTCCTCAAGGCACTGGCTACCGTCAGGACTTTAAATGTGGAAGCGGGAGGATAACGGCCCTGGAAAGCACGGGCGCCCAGAGGACCGGCAGGATCATTGCGCAGGGCGTCGTAATCCTTCTGGGATATGTTTGGAATGAACATGTTCGGGTCATAGGACGGAGTGGACGCCATCACCAGAACTTCACCCGTCACGCAGTCCAGCACCACCATGGCGCCGCGCCTCTTGCCGCGGGAAAGGATGCGTTCCGCATCCTTCTGCCATTTCAGGTTGAGGGTGGTGACGACAGCTCCGCCGGGCTTGGGGCGTATTTGCAGTTCATCCAGAATTTTGTTGCCGTCTTCATCAAACATCAAACGCCATACGCCGGGCGTTCCGGTCAGATTCTTGTTGAATTCCTTTTCCAGCCCCGCACGGCCTTCCACCTGTTCCCACAGCGGGTCCATGTGGTTGATGGGGCCGGTTGGCAGTTTTCCCTTGGATCCCACATAGCCGATGATATGGCCGGCGATTTCCTTCTCCGGATAGGAACGGATGTAAATGGGCAACAGTTGAAGCCCGCGCACGCTTTTCACCTTGTCCTTCAGCTTTTCCGCTTCTTCCGCACGAATGACGTTCGTGAGCGGAAGAGGCAGCCAGCGGCGGTGCTCATAATGTTTCCAGAGCTGTTCGTCGGAAAAAGACCACGCCTTTCCGGCAATTTTTTTGGCCTGTTCCAAACAGTTGCGCCCGAATTCCACCACGCGGGAACGGTCGGGGTTTTCAAAAATTTCAAACCGCAAAGCCAACTGGTAGGCTACGGAAGTCACGGCCAGCGGTTCCCCGTTGCGGTCCAGAATGGGGCCGCGCGGCGCGGGAATCAGCAAAGCCATGGTCCTGGCGGAAGGGCGCGTGCTGGTGTGCGCTTCCCGCGCGGCGTCCAACCGTCCCCCTCCGAGGGAAGGAATCAGGGACAGGGAATCCAAGCCATTCTGTTCCTTTTCCGTTTCCCCGGGCATCTCCGGAGCGGCGGCCACGCCTTCCCGTTCTCCGGAGGCCGTATCGGAATCCTTTTTCCTGTCTCCCAGGTCAACCGTTTCCACAGCGTCATCCTCTCCGCGCTGCTCCACCGCGGCCTGGCGCACGCCCCCTCCGGAAGATGAACGGCGCGGGGAGGACTGGCCCCAGGCCGTATCCGCCGTCCACGCGACCAACCCGGCCAACAATACCAGGGAACGTATCAGAACCTTTATTTTCATCAGTTTGCAGGAGTGTGGCAAATATACCGCAAGGAATCAACGATTATTCGCGCTCACGCTTATTCCTGAACGATGACGGTTGTTCCCAGGCCGCATTTGTCAAACAGGATGCGGCACGCCTCTACCGGAACCCGGATGCACCCATGGGAGTTGGCGTCCCGGTACACGGTGCCCACATGCAGCCCTATGCCGCCATGAATGCGCATCCACAGCGGCATTTTGGCGCCGATGAATTTACCGCCGGACGGCACGCGGGAAGAAGAGGTAGCGTCCGAATTTACGCACAGGCCGCTTGCGTCAAACACGCTGCCGTAAGACCGGGAACGGTAGTCCGCATCTTTTTGAATGATGGAAAACTTGCCGCGCGGCGTTTCATGGGCGGATTTGCCCGTGCAAACGGGAAAGTCCATGGCCGGCTTGCCATCAACCCACAACACGCCCCGCTGATCCTTCAGATGAATGACGATTTTGCTGTTCCGCGTCCGCGCCTGCTGGATACGTTCGTCATGATACCAGATATCGCGCGTGAAGCGGTACTGGGAGTCCGCGACAAAAGCTTCATAGGAAGACGCATACCTGCCGTCTTTCATCAACGGCTTTCCATGAGGCGTCCTGGGGGTAGAGGAACAAGCGGACAAAAACAGGGAGACACACAGAAAAAAAAGAAAAGCGGGAAGGGTGTGCGGCATGCGGCCTGCTTTACCTCCTTCCCCCGTGGAAATCAAGCACGATTCCCCTTCGTCCCGCCATGTTAGGCGGAAACATGATAGAAACTCCTTTTTTATCCGTATGATGCTTTTGTATGCCCGATTCCTCTTCCGTCTCCGCCCGTTCTCCCCGCCTGCACTCCCTGGACGCCCTGCGCGGACTGGACATGCTCATTATCCTGGGCCTGGACGCCCTGGTTCTGCTTCTGGCTTCCAGAAATCCGGAAAGCTCTTTTCTTCAGGAAGCCGCACGCCAGATGACGCATGCCCGCTGGGAAGGATTGCACCTGTATGATCTGGTATTCCCCGTCTTCGTCTTCATTTCCGGCGTTTCCATGTCCTTTTCCCTGGGGAAATACACCAGCGGAAACGCTTCCTCCGCCCCCGGGCTTCTCCATCTCTGGAAACGGGCTCTCGTCCTGGCTTTTCTGGGGCTCCTGGTCAACGGAACGCTTACCTGGACGGACAGCATGCGTTACGCCTCCGTTCTGGGGCTGATCGGTTTTTCCTGCGCCATTGCGGGAACCTGCATCCTGCTGTGCCGCCGGACGGGGGCCATTGCCTCAGCGGCGGGGGCCATCCTGGCCCTCATTACCCTGCTCCAGTTCACCTGCGGCAACTTCACGCCGGACGGCTCCGTCAACTCATGGGTAGACAGGCACTGGCTCCCCGGGCGTCTGCATGGGGGAGTTTTCGACCCGGAGGGACCGCTTTGCGTCGTCTCCGCCTCCGTCCTGTGTCTGGGAGGATGGCTGGCCGGGAAATTGTTGAAGGAAAGTCGGCTCTCTCCCGCGCGCCTCTGCTCGGCAATGGCAGGGGCGGGCCTTCTCCTTTTCTGCGCCGCCAGGATGCTGGACGGCCTCTACCCCATCATTAAAAGCATGTGGACAGGCACTTTCGTCCTGGCCGCCGCCGGCATCTCCCTGACGCTCCTTTCCCTGTTTCATCTGGCCGTCGATGTGTGGAACAAAGGGAAATGGGCCCTGTGGGCGTTTCCCCTCCGCGTTATCGGCATCAACGCCCTGACCGCCTACCTCATCAACTCCCTGCTCAACATTCATGCACTCAACCGGCGCGTCTTCAGCGGCATAGCAGATTTTTTCACACCTTTCCAACCCGTCTTCCTGGCTGTATCCCTGCTGGTGCTGCAATGGCTCGTCTTGTACTTCCTTGACAAGCGCCGCGCTTCCCTCGCCCCAAAAGCGGCCAAGTAACCGGGCGGCGGAACTCCCGGCCATGGCTGCCGGTGTTCTCTGAAAAAACGAAATTCCCCTGTAAGACGGCCAGCCGACGTTATTTCTTTCCTTCAACGCCCTGAAAAAAGAAATAAAGCGGAAACATTATTTTTTGCTCGTTTCAGGGAAAAGCTCTGCCATCCTTTCCGGAAAGAGGCAAAGCACGTTCCTTCCACAATTCCCCCGGGTTCCCCCGCCCCATTTTCCAACCCTGTGATCATTCCATGAAAGCAATCATGTTCCCGGTTCTTGCTTTGGCGGCCCTGAGCGCCTGGACCGGCGCCGCCCAACCCCGGACATCCGCCATTCCTCCCATACCGGGCAAAAAGGCGTATCGGCTTTCGCTCCCACCCTACCAGGCCTTCTGCTGGTTTTCAGCGGATCGCGGCCGCTGGCCCGGAGACGGAAACCGGGTTCTTCCCTGGTTCGGACGGACATCCCCCGGCAACCTGCTGGACAGCAGACCGAATCCCAGCACCGCCAAACCGGGGGACCATGCCATGTTCGCCCTGTTCCACCTCAAAGACGGCAATTTCATGGCCTTGCTCCCCGTCGCCGCCCCTGATTCCCTCTCCTGGCTGAAACTTGAAAGGGACGGCACATTCCTTGTGGAAGACGGCTCGCTGGGAACTTCCTCCGCCAAACCGCAGACCGTTCTGGCCGTCACCGCCACGGACAGGGATATTTACCGCGCCTGCTCCGCCGCATGGAACAAGGCCCTTTCCCTTCCCTTCATCAAGGGCAGAACCTTTCCACGGGAAAAGAAAATTTACCCGGAACCGTTCAAGTACCTCGGCTGGTGCAGCTGGGAGCAGTACAAAAAGAATATTTCCTCCAATCTGCTTGAAGAAACGGCCAGACAACTGGAAGCCTCCCCCGTTCCCGTCCGGTGGATGCTGGTGGACGACGGATTCCAGACCCAGGAAGACCTTCAACTGGTCAGTTTCCAACCCCGGCAGGACCGATTCCCCCGGGGCTGGCAGCCCCTGATGAAACACAAAAGCCCCAAATTGAAATGGATGGGCCTGTGGCACTGCTATTACGGCCTCTGGAACGGCATTCACCCCAGGCACCGTCTGGACGGCGATACCGCCCGCGGGCTGGTCCGTACCGCCAAAGGAAGAATCCTCCCCGGTGACGGCCCCGGAGGAGCCGGCGCGTTTTATACCCCTTTTCTCCAATCCGTCAAAAATGCCGGGTTCGATTTCGTGAAAATTGATGTGCAGGCGGAATACCTGAAACATGCGGACGGCCTGGACAACCCGGTCCGCCACAATACCAGGTGTTCGGAAGCCCTGGAACAGGCCTGCCGGGAAACCGGCCTCAGCCTGGTCAACTGCATGGCGCAGGGCACCGTCAACATTCAGAACACGCGTTACAGCGCGGTCACCCGGTGCAGCATTGACTACAAGCTGGGAGACGAAGCCATGGCCAAATCCCACCTCCTCCAGTCCTACGCCAATACGCTCTGGCTGGGACAGACCGTGTGGCCGGACCATGACATGTTCCATTCCACAGACCCCGCCTGCGCCCGCCTCATGGCCGCATCCAAAGCCATTTCAGGCGGTCCTGTCTATCTTTCAGACCCGGCAGACAAACTTAACCCGGAAAACATCATGCCTCTCGTCTGGTCGGACGGCCTTCTGCTGCGCCCGCTGGTGCCCGCCGTTCCCCTGCCGGACTCCGTTTTTCTGGATGCCCTGAACGAGAACCGCCTGTACCGGGTAATCGCCCCTCTCCCCGGTCAAAGCGCCGCCGTGGCGGTGTACAACCTCAAACACCCTTCCCCGGCGGAACCGGTGCGGGGGAAAATTTCCCTGGAGGACTATAAAAGCGCGGCGGCCCTGCTGAACGGCAACGCGGCGGAAGCGTATGCCTCTCTCCCGCCGGAGGGCATCGCCGCCTATTCCGCAGAGGGAGGCCGCGCGCTGACTCCGGCACAGCCGGACCTGGACGTGGAGCTGACGGGATTCAAGGACCGCCTGTTCATCATGGTCCCTATCGTCCAAGGCTGGGCCGTCATCGGCAGGAGGGACAAATTTCTCTCTCCCTGCTCTCTGGATTCCTCTCCCGGGTACAGGGAAAACAGCCTCCGCTTCCGCGTGAAGGAATCCGGGCCGGTCGTCATCTGGCGGGGGAAAGGTCCTGTCAAAGCGGGGAACACGCCCGTGAAAAACCTGGGGAACGGGTTTTATGAATTGCAATTCCCCGTCTCCAACCGCCCCCTGGACGTCACTGTAACAACGGAATAATTCCGCACATTTCCTCTCATTTTTTCCTGCTTCATTTTCCATGAACCCGCTGCATCCCCTCCTTGCTTTCTCCCTGTTGCTCCCGCTCTGCCGGCATTCCATGGCCTCCGACGCGGTTCCGGCCGCCATTTCCGCGCCGAAGCCTGAGACTCCCAGGCAGGCGATAGAACAATTCCTGGGGCTTACCGCCATCTGGATGCTGGAAATGGAATGGACCCACGCTTATGCCAATAAAACGCCCAAAGCGGAGGATTTCCGGAATGCCATGCTGGCAGCGGGCCTTCAGCAATGCCCCGCGGACTTCCGGGAGGCATGGCTCCGGCAAACGGCCAAACCGGGCCGCAATTACGCAGCTCCCGTCCTGCGCAAGTACGGCGTCAGCCTGAAAGATCTCAGGGAAAGGCTCCAGGGCAAACTATTCAAAATCAACCCACGGGTGCATCCTCCCATCCCCCTTTACGACGAAGGGGAACAAATCCCACGCATGGACCCGCGCACATGCGGAGACCCCGGGGCTATCCTGGAAGCCCTGGCCGCCCTGCGCGCCCAGATTATGGGCCTCACCCCGGCCCAGCTGTCCCAGGCCAGACAGTCCATTGAACGGGTTATGCTGGAATTCACGCTGGCCTACATGGAAACCGCCATCTGCATGGGCACTGCGGGCATCCGGGAAAGCCAGGTCAGGGAACTGTTCGCCCCCATCAGAACAGAGGGATGCCCGGAAGACTTCCGGCGCGCCTGGCAGCACGATCTGCCTTTCTTTCTCAAAGGCCGCTTCACGGGGCCGGAACTGACTCTCTCCGCCGTCTGCAAAAAATACGGAGCCAACGAGCAGGAACTCTTACTCAAGGTAAGACGGAAAATGAAAGAATGGGATATCCAGCCGCCTACTCCGCAGACTCAGGACGCTTTCCGCCGGGACATGCAGGAAATCCGGGAAAACATGCTGGGAGGGAGATAGAAAACAGCCTTTCCGCATGCAGCGCCTTTCGGGAGCCTTCCCGGACATCAGGCCAAAATCACCCCAGCAGCCCGGCATCCATTCCTTCGTTATATTCCCAGATTCCCTGCTCCGCCATAAACGCGCTCCAGCTGTTGAGCAGCTGTTCAAAATAGGCGGCGTTCACATTGAAATGGTAAAACGTGTGGTCCGCCACATCCAGAAGTTCAAATCGGGAACAGTTCTTCTTTTTTCTCCACAACTCCGCCAGCCTCTCGCTGTTGCGCCACGGCAGAAGCCTGTCTCTTCCTCCATGACTCGCAAACAGGGGAGGCAATCCTCTCTGCACGCGCCGCAGGGGGTTGACGGCATCCCTCTGGTCCGGAGGCATCATGCCGCTCAGTTTAAAAGCGGATTGCGCCGTCAGGTCGCACACGCCGCGGAACAGGGCCACGGCGGCGGGGCCGGGAGGGAGGGGCGCCTTTTTGCGGAACAGGGACCAGCGCGCGGGGTGGTCCGGAAGGGCCACATGCAGGGCCATCAGCCCCCCGGCATCGCTCCCCGCCACAGTAATGCGGGCCGGGTCCAGCCCCAGCAGTGCGGCGTTCTCATACGTCCAGGCCCATGCTTCCCTGCCTTCTTCCAGAATGTCCATGGGCTCCACTTCATAATCGCCGCGCGTGCGGAACATGGGTATAATGCCCACAATGCCCTGCTGTGCAAGATGAAGCGTCCACGGCACAAAATCCCCCAGGCTCTTGCCCACCCACATGCCGCCGTGAAAAAAAAGCACGGAGGGAGCGGACGCGTCCGCACGATGGCCGGGAGGGAAAAAGACATACGCCATCAGCTCCTCCCCGTCTGAAAACCGCCTCCACACAAAGCCGGGCTGTTCCCGCAACAGTTTCCTGTACCGGGCTTCCGCCAAATGATCGGCTTCCGTGAACAATTCCATAAGAACGGCTTCATGATGCAATTGTGTTGCACTCCGCGCAAGTTTGATGTCTAAATAATCGTGTAATGACTTTCCGTTCCATTTTCTCCCTGGCCTGCTGCGCCGCAGCCCTTCTTTCCCCCGCTTCCGCAGCCCCCCGGCCCGGAGACGCCAAACTGAGAGACGACCTGGACGTGGCCTACAATACATGGCGCCTGCACCTGCTGCGCGGCAATTATGACGGCTGGAGGGCCACAACCTCCGCCTACCGCCAGGTGAAAGTGCGCAATCTGGCCGTCTCGGAAAAACGCCCCTTTCCCGCCTCTCTGTTCCGGCAGCCCATGGCTCCCCCCGCGCTCGCTCCTCTGATGTACGTAGGCTCCGTCGTCAACGGCCCTACGGCCGCAGCCACTTATTACGGCAAGGTGGATCTGGGGCTGGGCCAGGAACCAACGGATTCGAACGCCCTGGTGCTGCTGTTCACCCATGAAAACGGAAAATGGAAATATGACCAGGCGCGCTTTTTCAACCTCACCCGCCTGCCCGCCGTCAAAGAACGCCTCAAACGCGGAGACGCCTCCGTGCTGATGGAGCAGGACGGATTCCAGCCCCTTGGAAAAATTCCCGCCGTGCCGCCTGTCTGCCCGCCGCCCAAATACATCGCAAAAATTCTGGTGGACTGCCCCGGCCGCACCGTCCAGGCGAACGTGAACAATATTTCCCTGCATGAATTCGACAACACCCGCCTGGCGGAAGTCATCTCCGGAGGGCTGAGGGACGGGACCAACTCTCTCACGCTGAACTTTTCCGACAGCCCGAACGGAAAAAAAGGCGCCGTACTCGTGGAAGTGTACATCATGCCGGAAACCCCGGGCTACCTGCCCGCCAGGGCTTTTTCCTACTTCGTCCCCCCGCAGGCGCAACCCAAAAGCGGCCCCGTGCTGATTAACGTCACGCCGGAATTGCTGAAGACCATGGAGCCGAAAACTTCTTCCCCGCAGGCAGCCGCCGGCAAATAAAACCGTCATTCTTCAACGTTTCCGTTGCGGGCCCGGTCATACCGCCATATGACAACTCAACCTCAAGTTCAAGGCAGCAGCTCCGCGGTATCCGGCAACTCATGGTGGATGGGTATCCTTGGCGTCATCGAGCTATTTCTTGGCTTCATCGCCCTGGCCTCTCCCTGGATCGTCGGAGCCAGCTTTATTTGGGTAATCGGCATCATGCTGATGGTTCTGGCCGTCGTCCGGCTGATCCAGGTCTTCACCGTTCCCTCCTCACGGGGGTGGAACCTGGTGACGGCCATCCTGTACGGCATCGCCGGCTGGTTCCTGTTCCGGGACCCCAATATTTCCCTGGCTATCACCACGCTCATCATCGGATGGGGCCTGGTTATTGCCGCGGTCTTTCAGGGAGCCATCTGGCTTCAAACCCGTTCCCTGCCCGCCAGCGGGTGGCGGCTGTTCAACGTGATCATCACGCTGATCCTGGGCCTCATGGTCATCTTCGGCTGGCCTGAATCCACGGCATGGTTCATCGGCACCCTGATTGCGGTGGAACTGATTTTCTCCGGGTGGACGCTGCTCCTGTATGCTTTCAGCGGCAATTCCGCCCGCCGTTAATCCAGACGACGACAATGACCCTCACCCAGGAAGAAACCGAACGGTACGCCAGGCATCTTTCCCTTCCGGAACTGGGAGAACAGGGCCAATACAAACTCAAACGGGCGCACGTCGCCCTGACGGGCCTCGGGGGGCTTGGCTCCCCGGCGGCCCTTTATCTTGCCGCCGCAGGCGTGGGGCGCCTGACCCTGATTGACCCGGACGAGGTGTGCCTTTCCAATCTCCAGCGGCAAATCCTGCATGCCACGGATGCGGCGGGCACGGCTAAAACAGCCAGCGCCGCCAGACGCCTTTACGCCCTGAATCCCTCCGTACGCATCAACACGGTCCACAGGCGCCTTACGCCGGATAACGCCGTTTCCCTGCTGAAAGGGTGCGACCTGGTTCTGGACGCTTCAGACAATTACGCGGCGCGCTTCGCCATGGCGGACGCCGCCTGCACCCTGCGCATTCCGCTGGTGTACGGCGCCGTGAAAGGCTTCATCGGGCAGGTGGCCGTCTTCGCCCCCCATCAGGGAACCGCCTGTTACCGCTGCCTCTTCCCGGCAGACACGCCCATGCAGGAAAAAGACACCGCCTCCGCCGCAGGCATTCTGGGCGCGCATGCGGGCATCATCGGCTGCATCCAGGCCATGGAAGCCCTGAAATATCTTGCGGGCATTCCCTCTCCGCTGGTAGGAGCCATGCTCTCCGCGGACACGCGGCGCATGCGCTTCTCCACCATTCCTCTGGCGCCTAATCCCGCGTGCAGATGCCGGACAAGCGGGGGTGCGGAGCCGCAATGAAAAATTGACGGCGACGGCGGCATCTGGCATCATTTCCAACAGGTATGAATCATTTAACACGCGCCAAATCCGTTTTTGAAATGGAGATTGAAGAGCTGCGCGGCGTCCTGTCCCGGCTGGACGACAATTTCAACAAGGCTGTGGACCTCATGTCCCAGGCTCTGGACCGCGGCAACAAGATCGTCATTGTAGGCGTAGGCAAATCCGGCAACATCGGGGCCAAAATCGTCGCTACCCTGAACTCTACGGGAACGCCCACCGTTTTGCTGGATTCCCTGAACGCCCTGCACGGGGATCTGGGCATCGTCCAGGACGGGGATGTCTGCATTGCCATGTCTTTCTCCGGAGAAACCTCGGAGCTGCTGGCCCTGCTCCCCTTCATCAAACGTTTTGAACTGCCCATCATTTCCATGACGGGCAACACGGCCTCCTCCCTGGCCAAATACTCGGACATCGTGCTGGACACGGGCGTTTCCCGGGAAGCCTGCCCGCTGAACCTGGCCCCCACTTCCAGCACCACGGCCATGCTCGTCATGGGAGACGCCCTCGCCATGGCTCTGGTGGAAGCGCGCCACTTCACCGCGCGGGACTTCGCCAAACGCCACCCCGGCGGCTCGCTGGGACGCGCCCTGCTCACCCGGGTGAGCGACATCATGCGCCGCGGGGAAGAAATGGCCATGCTTCCGGAAACCGCCTCCGTGAACGACTGCCTGAAAGCGATGACCACGGCCCACGCCGGCGCCTGCGTCCTGCTGACGGCGGACCGCAAACTGGCCGGCATCTTCACCCACGGAGACTTTGTCCGGGCATACGGGGCCAATCCCCTCATCGGAGAACAGCCCGTCAGCGGATTCATGACCCGCAATCCCATTTACGTCATGGAAGAAGACCTGGCCGCTGAAGCGGCGAAGGCCGTGAGCAACCGCCGCATTGACGACCTGGTGGTGCTCAATGCGGAAATGACTCCCGTGGGCATCATTGACCTCCAGGACCTTGCCAGGCTGAAACTGGTTTAAGCCCTCCCTTTCCCATTCCTTTCAGGCATCCGTGATTCAAAAGTAACAAATCAGTCACGGATGCCTTTTTCATTGAACGGAAGCTTCCGTTTCCACAATCTTAATTCCATAAACATGTTCCTGAAATTTACCATCGCCCTGCTTGCCTGCACCTGGGGCTTTTCCTGCGCACAGGACATCTCCGGCCCGGAGGAAAATCCCAATGCTCCCGCTGCGGAGGAAGCCTCGCGGGAAGTCCCTCTTCCGGACGGGAAAACGGTTCCCAAATTCGAACCCCTGGATGAGCACCGCATCAAAATCGGCCATGTGATTGTCAACCACAAGGAGCGCACCGTCAGTTTTCAGGCCCAGGTCAACATGAAGGAAGGAATTCTGGAATACGTCTGCTGCATGCCCAACGGCAAGTTGCATGAATCCCTGCTGGTGACGGAAGCGGATCCCCTGCATATCAGCCTGGGAATGACGCTGCTCAAATTCCGCCGTTTTGAAAAATTTTTCCCGGTGAGGGATGAAAATTTTGAATGGCTGCCCTTCACGGAACCCAAGCCGGAGGACTACGCAGACGCCTACGTGCAGATTGTCATGACCTATACGGAAAACGGCAGGGAACAGAAAAGCGATTTTTCCGACATCGTCGTAAACTCACAAACGCGGAAGGGCCTGAATCCCAGCGACTGGCTTTACACCAACTCCTTCTTTTACGAAGGCGCCTACCAGGCCAGCCTGAGCGGGGAAGTAATCTCCATTTTCGCGAGCCGTACCTCCCCCATCAACTACATCGGAGACTTCCATGACGGCGTCAACGACACGGGCTGGATCGTCAACCCGAAGAAAAACCTGTCTCTGGGCACGAACGTTACCATCACCATTTCCCAGAAACCGGTTCAACCCAGGCAATAACACTTTATGTTCAAATCCGTACTTTCACTAACGCTGGCCGCCGCGCTGGGCACAGCCTCCTTCGGACAGACCACCCTGACGGCCGTGCCCGGAGAAGCGGCCTCCGCCAAATACGCCTCCATCAGCCAGGAAATCCTGCGCGCCATTGAAAAAGGGAACGAATACCTGAAAACCAGGCAGAACCCGGAAGGCTACTGGGCCCAGCCGTCCTACCCTGCTCTGACGGCCCTGGCGGTCACCGCCTACATGCGCGACCCCGCCAACCAGGGCAAGCCCCTTCCGGAATACATCCGGAAGGGATATGACTTCATCCTGAAATCCCAGAAAGAGGACGGCTCCATCTTCAACCGCGGCATGTCCTCCTACAACACTGCGGTATGCATGATGGCGCTGCTGGCCGCCAACAAGGAGGAATACGCCCCCGCCATCCTCAAGGGCCGCGCCTACCTCATCAAGCAGCAAAACCATTTTGCTCCGGACAACCCCTACAACGGCGGCATCGGCTACGGGGATAAAAAAGCCCCTCCCATTGCAGACCTTTCCAACACCTCCCTGGCCCTGGAAGCCATTTACTACTCCCAGAAGCTCGCCAAAGACGGCAAATACGGGGAACAGCCGGATCTGGACTGGAACGCCGCCACGGAATTCATCAACCGCTGCCAGCAAAACCCGGCCGTCAACAAGGAACCCTGGGTCTCCAGCGACAAATCCCAGCTCGGAGGCTTCGTGTACCGCCCGGGCGTCTCCAGCGCCAGGGACAACAAAAGCGCCGCGTTTGACAAGACGGAATCGCCCAAGGCCTACGGCAGCATGACGTACGCGGGCATGCAGTCCCTCATTTACGCCAATGTGGACAGGAACGATCCCCGCGTCAAACTGGCCCTCAAATGGCTGGAAAACAGCTACAATCTGGATGAAAACCCCGGCATGGGCGTCCAAGGCCTGTACTACTACTACCAGGCCATGTCCAAAACGCTCAGCGCCATGGGAATAGACACCCTGACGCTGGAAGACGGCCGCAAGGTGGACTGGCGGGATGAACTGGCCAACAAGCTCATCTCCATCCAGAAAAGCGACGGCTCCTGGGTAAACACCAACAACCGCTGGTGGGAGGCGGATCCCATTCTGGTGACTTCCTACTGCGTGCTGGCTCTGGAACAGCTTTACCATTCCATTCCCCGGTAACGGACCGCTTCATCCCGACTTCAAGGGCCGGAGAGGGAGGAAATGACCTCCTTTTCCGGCCTTTCCCATGCCCGGAAATGAACGTCCCATGGAATAAAAGGGTCTTTTCTTCAACCATTTCAAATCCATGGACACCATTGATTCCATTACCATGATTGCGGCGGCGTGGGGGTTGCTGGTCCTTCGGCTGACGCTGGCCCTGATCCTGTGGCCGCACGGAGCCCAGAAAGTGCTGGGCTGGTTCGGGGGAGCGGGCTGGGACGGCACGTACCAGGCTTTCACGGAAAAGATGGGCATACCCCCCTTCCTGGCCAAGGTGGCCATGCTGACGGAATTCTTCGCCCCTATCTGCCTGGTGCTGGGAGTCTTCACCAGGATAGCGGCGCTTGCGGTCATCATCATGATGGCCGTCGCCATGACCAAGCACGTTAAAAACGGTTACTTTGCCAACTGGTCCGGTAAAAAAACCGGGGAAGGGGTGGAATTCCACCTGCTCTATGCCGGCTCCGCCCTGGCGCTGCTGCTGACCGGTCCCGGCCCGTGGTCCGTGGATGCCTGGTGCATGGACATCGTGCACGTTATCTTCGGCTGACGGGGGCAGAGCATCCCCGGCTGGGCATAGGACATAATTTCCGGTTCTCAAATCCTCTGTATTCCGGTATTTATGGGGAGGCTTTCTTTTGCCCTGTTAACCCTTCCCGCCATGACCAGCCATAAACGCTTGAAACTCCGGCAGTGCACCAACTGCGAATGCGTCATTAACGGAGTATGGAAATGGGTGGAGGAATGCGCCCGCGCGGCGGCTGAGGAAGAACCCGCCATGCGCGGCATTCTGGACGACGTCTGCCTTTCCCGCAATTCCCTGGCCACTTCCATCTCGGCGCGGCTGGCACGCAAGCTCTCCCGCCGGGACATGCCGCGGGAGCTGATTGAGCCCCTTATCCGGGAAGCGCTGGCGGAAGACCAGAACATCCTCAGCCAAATCGCCCAGGACCTGATCGCCATCGTGGACCGGGATCCCGCCTGCCGTACGCCGCTGGAACCCCTGCTTTTTTACAAGGGGTTCCACGCCATCACCACGTACCGCATTTCCCATTGGCTGTGGCAACATGACCGGACGATCATGGCCCTTCAGTTCCAGAGCCTGGCCAGTGAAGTATTTGCGGTGGACATTCATCCGGCGGCTACCATCGGCTGCGGCATCCTGCTGGACCACGCCACCAGTTTCGTAGTGGGGGAAACCGCCATCATCCGGGATAACGTCTCCATCCTGCATGAAGTCACGCTGGGCGGCACAGGCAAGGAGGAAGGAGACCGCCATCCCATTGTGGAATCCGGAGTTCTTATCGGCGCGGGGGCTAAAATACTGGGGCGCGTCACCATCGGCGCCTGCGCCAAAATCGCAGCCAGCTCCGTTGTTCTGGAAAATGTCCCTCCCCATACCACGGTAGCGGGCGTACCCGCCGTTATCGTCAACGACTCCATTCCGGACAATCCCGCGCTGGACATGAACCAGTGCCTTTGCAACTGAATAGATAACGGATTAGAAATCCGTCACTTACAGCAAAAAACGAATTAAATCCGCAACTCCGCGAACATCAGCGGGAAAGGTAAATTCTGAAAAGACCAGACATAATATAATAGTTTCAACATCAATGCATTGAAATTCTCAATGCGCTTATTTTGAATATTTTGAGTTGAGACCGGATTTCTAATTCGCATACTGCACGGGATATGCGTTTAAGATTACCCCTCTCTCTAAGGTCTGCTTTGCTTGCATGCAGCGTCCTGTTTACAACCGTGGCTTCCGCCTCCGTTTCAGACGGAAACCTCGGCAATGTCATGTACATAGGGGACTCCATCACCCATGGCGTCAACAGCGGCTCCTGGCGCTGGGCCATGCACAAAATTTTCACGGACAACGGCATCAGCTATACTGAAAAAGGCATCATGACCGGCAATTTCAGCGGGGGCGTAGCCGCTGGCGCCTCTTACGGCGGTAAGATTTTCCAGAATATCCATTCCTCTGCGGCTTCCGCAAGAACTTATGAAATCGCCGGAAGAGCGAACGGCAGCAATTACGGACGATTTGACGGGTCCAACATCAAAAACTGGCTGGGCCTGAGCACGGAAAAGACCAAGGGAGGAACCTATGCAGGCCAGACTTTTACCGGGGCCGATAAACCGGACACGTTTTTCCTGCTCTCCGGGACCAACGATCTCCTTTCCGACGGCGATAATAATTTGCTGCTCTATCGTCTGGATGGAGTTTCCTCCCTTTTGCTGGGCGACATGGATTCCATCGTCTCTTCCATCCGTACCGCCAACAGCCAAGCAAGCATTTTAGTGATGACCATTCCCTGCTGGACGCAACATTCCAACGGGAACCTGGCTGAAACGCACCAGGCCGTAGCCTCCTACAACGAATCCCTGAAAAAATGGGGGGCGAATAACGCCGCCAATGGCGTCAAGGTCATCGACATCAACGCAGGCATCATCGATGTAGCTTCCTCTACGCCGTTCTACGGGGTTCGCTCCATGTTCAACAATCCCACGGCGGACGGGCTGCACCCGAATGCCCAAGGCGACCTCCTGATGGCAGGCAACCTGGCCAAAGGCATGGGCTATGCCGGGCGGTCAGCCGGGCAGGAAAGGAAAGCCGCCCATGAGCTGGAGGTCAACTTCGGACAAAGCCCTTCCATCACCCAACAGACGCTGGAGGCCAACGGCTTCACCGCCAATAACGTTACCGTCTCCAACAATACGGTCAACTTCAATAAATCCGGCAACAGCTCCCTGACCTATAACTGGGGAGCCGCCCAAGGACAGGACAAAGGCTACACGGTAGATTTCACTCTGCGCCTGGGCAACGGGGCCACGGGCGGCTGGGACACCACAAACAATTTCTCCCTGAACCTGGGAAACGGAACGCTGAACATTAATGAAGCGTATATCCAATGGGGCAGCACCATTCTTTATTCCAAAGACATGTCCGCCAATGCGGACTCCATCCGCGTAGCCTACGTGGCGGGAGACCGCGCCAACGGCCTGGACGCGGGCTATTACATCTGGCTGGGGGATGTTCTCATCGGGGAAGCGCAGACGGCAGCGGGGGGAAGTTCTTCCGGCCTCACGTTCAGCTATTCCGGCACGCTGGACGCCATCCTGTCCAATCTGGCTTTGGACGGTTCCCTTTCCTACGCCCCCTCTACCACCGGCATCACTGGCCCGGAATCTCTTTATCTGGCAAATGGCGCGTCTCCCTCCACTCTCAAACCGGGCATGATTGAATGGACTGCGGGAACCGCCGCCACCGCCGTAGCCACTGCCGGAACCAATGCCACGTATAATGTCCGTAACACAACCAATTCCAACATTGCCAGTATTACGGGCACGGGAAGCACCAAATTCATTTACGCCAATAACGGCGCTTACGGCAGCGCGGGTAACCGTCAGGACCTGTGGGTGACGCTGGGAGCGGGAACCAGCAGCACCAACGGCTGGATAGGCGGCCATACAACGGGAGACCTGTACGGTGACATCCACCTGCGCCTGGCGGAAGGGGCCATCGGCAAATCCACGGTATTCGGCGTTGTGAACGCCGGAACCGTTCACGGGGACATTTACCTGGAATTCTCCTCATCCACCGGGGTTTACGATACTTCCTTCACCACCGGAGAAGCGGACCGCACCTCCGTGGCGGGATCCTATGCCTCCGCCGTGAACGGGGACATCACCATGGTGTTCAATGACGGCGTATTCTCCCACCGCATTTTCGGAGGCTTTTACACGGGAAATAAAACCATCTCCGGCTCCGCCTCCCTTTTCATCAATGGCGGAACGTTCATGAATGAAATTTACGCTGGGAACAAGACGGACGGCACCATTTCCCGGGGAACCAGCCTGACCGTCACGGGCACGGACGCCATTCTGGGAAAGGCTGACGGGGATAACTGGACGTGGACACTTCTGTGCGGAGGCAATAAAACCAGCGGCACCATCAACGGAGGCACCACGATCACCCTGAAAGATATCGCCGCCACTACCGGAGCCGGAACCGAACATCAGTTCGACAAATACGCCGGCATCATCGACGGCAAGGGAGCCGGGACGGTGAACGGGGAGAAGAAGCTCGTCTTTGACAACTACGCCGCCAGCTTCCTGGGAACGCTTCAGAATTTTGACAAAGTACAAATTACCGGGAATTCGGATCTCTCGCTGGACAAATCCCTGGGGAATACCGTCACCTCCCTGTCCGTGGACGCAGGTTCCACCCTCCGGTTCAACCGGGACCAGGACGCCACGCTGGACATCACTAACAACGGCACAATCCGCACCTCGCACAACCTGACCCTCAAATCCGCAGACACCGGAACCGGGACCTATCAGGTGGAAGGAGGAACGCTGGACCTGGCCGGGCAGGCCGTCTCCGGGAAAATATCCCTCTCCGCGGGGGCGCTCGCCAATACGGCGGGACTGGGAGCCAAGAGCGTTTCCGTCTCCGGCATCACCGGGAACGTCAACCTGGGCGGACTGGACGGCAGCAAGCTGAACTCCATTAACATGGGCAGCGGTACAGGAACCATTTCCGGCCTGACGGGCCATGCGGACCTGTCCGGTTCCGACACGCAATTGAGGCTTTCCGCCGCCAACATGGGCGCGGACGGCACGGGAATCATCCAGTTCAATGACGCGGACAATGCCAGCTTGACGCTGGGCAAGCTGACCCTGACCCTGACGGCGGATGCCGTGGCGCTCCTCGCCGCTCCAGGGGACTACTCTTTCCACGTCACCAACGCCGCCCTGCACGCGGATACCAACCACATTACGCTGAGCGAATACAACGGCATGGCGTGGGACATTACCCGGACGGAAGGCGGCCAGGTAATCATCTCCTTCGGCCAGTTGCTGGACGCCATGGTCATTGACAAGGGAGCTTCCAAAAACGTCACCTCCGCAAACACTCTGGCAGCAACTCCCAGCGTCACCAACAACGGAACGCTGAACATTGACCTGTCCGCGGCCACCGCGCCGGAAAACAAAACCACCATCATCCGCTACCTGGCCGGCACGGAAGCCGATGCCGTCGTGAATACGGGGACGGACAGCGACGTGATCATCACGCTTCTGAATGAAACCTCTGCAGATCCGGACAAACCGGGCAACACCGCTTACGCGGGTTCCATTGAAGGAGCGGCGCAGCTCGTCAAGGACGGGGAACAGAGGCTGACCGTTGACGGCAGGGTAACCGCCTCCGCTCTGGACGTGCAACAGGGAGAACTCGCGCTCCAGAACACGAAGGAAAGTTCCATCATCTCCGGCGCCCTGAACGTGGAACAGGATGCCGCGCTGACGCTGAACGCTGCCTCCCTGGCCGCCGGGGATCTGGCGGGCTCCGGCTCCATCACCCTGAACGGGGGCGCCCTGCTCTCCATCGCCAGGGACACTCTTTCAGACCTGACGCTCCACGCAAGCGTCACCGGCTCCGGCACCCTGAAACTGGACAACTGCAACCTGATTCTGGGTACGGACAACAATCTGGGCGAAGACGTGCTGCTCCATCTGGGGGGCGGCAGCCTGCGTCTGCAGGACGGCTCCGCGATCGCGCTGGAAGGGCTCCACCAGGAGCAGGAGAACGGCGCGCTCCACCTGGGGGCCGACGGACGTCTGGAACTGGCCTCCAACGACGGAAAAACCTACTCCTTCAAAGGGGATATCACCGGCACG
The DNA here is from genome assembly GCF_030848305.1 of Akkermansia muciniphila. Lineage (NCBI taxonomy): Bacteria > Pseudomonadati > Verrucomicrobiota > Verrucomicrobiia > Verrucomicrobiales > Akkermansiaceae > Akkermansia > Akkermansia muciniphila. The sequence goes on from NZ_CP114598.1 coordinate 642,603, forward strand.
GGAGCCATTACCCACCGGGGCGAAGGCACGCAGATCATCCTTTCCTCCGGCAACGCAGGCGTGGACGTCAGCCATACCCGGACCGGCGGTCATCTCGTTCTGGGAGACAAGGATCTGGCAGCAAACGGCCTCATGACCTACAGGGATATTTTCATCGGCAGCAACACCCGGGACGCCTCCGACCTGGACGCCACGGCAGACCTCTCCCTGATGAATAATACCACGGCCAACACGCTTTCCATCGCCTCCAACGGCAAACTGTACCTGGGCGGCAATCCCAACCAGAGGGCCGTTCAGCTCGTGTTGACCGGCAACAACGGCGGCGTGGCGGCCGCTCTGGCCTCCGGCGCTTCCCTGGACCTCACCGTCAATACGGAAACGCTGACCAATAGCGCAGACAACGCCTGGGCCGCCTTGAAGGCGGAAAACGGCTCCATCCGCATCAACGGAACGGATCCGTCCATTAACGTCAACATTTACGGCCTGGGCGCCGCCGGAGACTGGGCCATCCTGCCGGAATTCACCGTTAACGCCTTCTATGCGGAAAACGGACTGGTCACGGCGGACGGGGAAACCTGGACGGAGGACATGGTGAACCTGACCTATGCCGGCTTCGCCAACCTTGTCTATGACATCAGCAAGAAACTCTCCGACGACGGCAAGCTGTTCCAGGTCCACTTCACCAAGCAGGGAGACAGCCCGCTGAAAGACTTCGCCTCCACGGGCAACCAGCAGGGCGCGGCGGACAGTCTGTGGGCCGTCACCTCCTCACCGGAAAACATCACTCCGGACATGATGGAATTCCTTAACGCCATGGGCAACGCCCAGGCCATGGGGAATGCGGAAGCTATCCGGTCAGCCCTTTCCTCCTATGCGGGCAGCGGCATTACCGCCCTGCATTCCGCCCAGAAGGGAGCCCTCCGGGACCAGGTGCTTCACCTGCGCAACCGCCTCTCCCAAATGGGAGTCTCCCCGCAGTACATTCACGATGACCTGCCCGGCTTCAACGCCTGGATTGAAGGGGAAGGCGGCTACCGCAGGCTGGATGACCGGACGGACGAATCAGGCTACAAGCTCAGCACCTGGGGCGGCACCTTCGGCTTTGACGTAACGTGCAGCGACAGCTTCGTATGGGGGGCGGCCTTCTCCGCCAGCTATGGCGACCTGGACGCCTACATGGCGAACGGAGACCTGGATTCCTACTACGGCAATCTGTTCTTCCGCATCCAGTCGGGCCGCTGGGCGCACAACATCATCCTCACCTGCGGATGGAACGACGCTTCCCTGGACCGCACCGCGGGAATCCCCGGAGCCGGCATGTACACCATGCACGGCAGCACCAGCGGCAGCAGCTACGGCGCCTTCTATGAAGGCACGTATGACCTGTACCTGAATGAGAACAACACTTCCGCGCTCCAGCCTCTGGTGAATGCCTCCGTGTACAGGAGCCGGATAGACGGCTTTACGGAATCCGGCGGCCTGGGCATGAACGTGGATGACATGGACTCCACCTTCGGAACCGTGGGACTGGGCGCAAGGCTCCGCGGAGAACTACCCGCCAACCTGACGGGCCGCGCCTCCCTGGGTGAACTGCGGGTGCAGGTTGTCCAGCTTCTGGGCGACCGGGACACCGCAGCCGTCCTGGCACCCGCCGGCATACCCGGCGCAGGGTTCCGCGTAAACGGAGCCAGGGAAGGAGCCACCGGCGTGCAGGTCGGAGCCGGAATCACCATTCCGGTGGGTTATACCGGCTCCGTCTTTGCAGACGTCAATGCGGACTTTCGCAGCCGCGCCAACAGCTTCAACGGAAGCATCGGCTACAGGCTGACCTTCTGACCGACTTCTTCAGGAGTATGTATCAACGGAAGCATCGCGGCCATGCCGCGGTGCTTTCTTGTTTACGGCGGGCCCTCCTGCTCAGGCACGGCCTTTCCGCGGAACTCGGGACGGGTCCTTCATCTGCCCGTCTCCTTCAATAACATACTTGTAGGAAGTAAGTTCCCGCAAAGCCATTGGCCCCCGGGCATGAAATTTGTCCGTACCGATGCCTATTTCCGCCCCGAAGCCGAATTCCTCCCCGTCGCTGAACCGCGTGGAACAATTATGGTAAACGCACGCGCTGTCCACCCGGTTCATAAAATAATCGCGCGCCCGTTCATCCTCCGTAATGATGGAATCACTGTGGTGGGAGCCGTAATGGTTAATGTGCTCCACGGCATCACGGACGCCGTCCACCACTTTCACGGAAAGAATCAGGTCTTCATATTCCGTGGACCAATCCTCTTCCTCTGCCGGAATGGCTTCCGGATCAAAAAACGGGCGGCTTCGCTCACACACGCGGCATTCCACGCCGCGCAGGCGCATGCGTTCCGCCGCCATCGGCAGGAACCGCTCTGCCGCGGCAGCGTCCACCAGCAGGGTTTCCGCCGCATTGCATACGCCGGGCCTCTGCGTTTTAGCGTCATCCAACACGTTCACGGCCATCTCTAAATCCGCCGCCGCATCCACATACACATGGCAAACGCCGTCCAGATGCTTCAGCACGGGAACCCTGGCGTACTCCGTCACGGCGCGGATCAGCCCCTTTCCACCCCTGGGAATAATCACGTTCAGGAAAGAATCCAGCCCGCACAACTGCCGCACCTCATCACGGCTGCCGGAATCCAGAAGCTGCACGGCGTCCGCGGGAACGGCGGACTCCTTCAGCGCGGCGCGCAGAACCTCCGCCAGCGCCCGGTTGGTCCGCAGAGACTCGCTTCCGCCGCGCAGAATAACGGCATTCCCGGACTTCAGGCACAGGGCGGCGGCATCGCAGGTGACGGTGCCGCGGCTCTCGTAAATAAAACCGATGACCCCCAGGGGAACGCGCACCTGGCGGATATGCAACCCGTTGGGGCGCATCCATTCCCGGATGCATTCGCCCACGGGATCAGGGAGGGCCGCCACCTGTTCCATGCCGCGGGCCATGTGTTCCACACGCTCCGGAGTCAGGAGCAGCCTGTCCAGAAACGCGGCATTGTGGCCGCCTTTCCGGGCCTCTTCCATATCAAGGCCGTTCTCCCGTACAATCTTTTCCGCGGCGTTCCGAACGCCTGCGGCCATCAGGCGCAGGGCCAGCGCCTTCTCTTCCGGCTCCAGGGCAAGCAACTCCCGTGAGGCCGCCAGCGCGGCCCGTCCCGCCGGTTCAAGAGAATTCTCCATCTTCATAGTTTTATCCCTTCGGCACAAAATATGTTCCGGCTCCTTCCGCCTTCCCCTCCAGCAGCAGCGCAATGCGTTCCGGATGACGGCCATGCAGCATGTAAACGCCCGTCCCCGCATTCACGGCCTCCCGGACAGCCTGGAGCTTGGCGCTCATGCCGCCCATGGAAAAGCGCCCCCGGTCCTCTTCCGCGAACGCCAGCACGGCATCCACGTCCTCCACCCGGGGAATGATGGCCTTCCGCTTTCCTCCGGGGGGATACAGGCCGTCCACGCTCGTCAGAATGAACAGCGCGTCAGCCTCCACCAGACGCGCGATGTGCACGGAAAGAATATCGTTATCCCCAAATTTCAGCTCTTCCACGGATACGGTGTCGTTCTCATTCACAATCGGGATGATGCCGCCGTGCTCAAACAGGCGCAGCACCGTAGCCTGCACATTGCCACGGCGGCGTTTCAAATCCTCCGCCGTCAGCAGAAGCTGGGCCACATCTACGTTAAAGTGGTTGAAAAGATTCTCATATGCCTGCATCAGCCGCGTCTGCCCTACGGCGGCGCACGCCTGTTTCAAGGACAGCTCCTGAGGATAGGACGGAAGACCCAGGACGGACACGCCGGCCCCTACAGCGCCGGAGCTGACCAGAACCACCTGATGCCCCTGCTGCATCAGCCCCGCCAGGGCGCTTACCAAATGCACGATGGAAGAACCGTCCAATGTCCCATTCTCACGGGTCAACACGCCCGTACCTACTTTAATTACGATTTTCATGTATTTCCGCCGCTTATAATACAACAATTCCTTTTCCCAAAAAAAGCGGAAAACGCGTCTTTTCCGCTCTAACCCGCGAAAGCGCCGGACGCAAAAAACGGAAGGACTTCTCCCCTCTTTACAGGGATAAAAAAGGATCATCCCCTCCGCTTGACAGGCCGCCGGCGCGGGTGAAATGCTCCGTCCCGGACAATACCCGGGCAACCAAGAAAACCGGAGCCAGACGAAACCGCGGAACAGGAATGAAGCTGGCCGTCCAACATGTTTTCCTCCGGCTTTATTCCCTAAATCGCCATACATGCCGGCGAGCGCGCCGTAAAACCGGGGCAGCATGCGCGGCGCTTCCATCTTCAAGGCTTTTCCCCGGTCCGGAACTGGCGCGGGAGACGCATTTTAGGCTTCCAATATGAAGCTGATCCGCTCATATTGCCCGGGCATGAATCTTGACCTTCTCCAAAAAGCCGCCAACCAGGCGCGGGGACTCGCCATGGATGCCGTTCACGACTGCGCATCCGGCCACCTGGGCCTGCCGCTGGGGTGCGCCGAAATCGGGGCCGTCCTGTTCGGCGATTTGCTCAACATCTGCCCTTCACAGCCCCGCTGGCTCAACCGTGACCGCTTCATTCTCTCCGCCGGCCACGGCTCCATGTTTCTTTACGGCTGGCTCCACCTGTCAGGATTCAACGTCGGCATTGAAGATATCAAGAGCTTCCGCAGCAAAGGTTCCATCACGCCCGGCCACCCGGAATTCCGGGATACGGAAGGCGTAGAATGCACCACGGGGCCGCTGGGCCAGGGTATTGCGAACGCCGTAGGCTTCGCCCTCTCCGCTAGGCGCGCGGCCGCCCGGTTCAACAGGCCCGGCATGGACATCTTTACCCAGCACGTTTTCTGCCTCACGGGAGACGGCTGCCTGCAGGAAGGCGTAGCCCGGGAATCCCTGGCTCTGGCCGCCGTGCTCAAGCTGGATAACCTCATTCTCATTTACGATTCCAACGACATCACGCTGGACGCTCCCTCGGAACGGACCCAGCTCACGGATCCGCGCGCCGTATACGAAGCCATGGGCTGGGATGTGCGCCAGATTGACGGGCATGACATCAAGGCCATTGCGGCAGCGGTTGAAGCCGCCAAAAACGCCAAAAACGGGAAACCCCAGCTCATCATTGCCAAAACGGTCATCGGCAAGGGCATTCCCGGTATTGAAGGCACCACAAAAGGCCACGGGGAAGGCGGAGCCAAGCTTCAGGAGGAAGCGCACGCCAACTGGGGCATTCCTGCCGGAGAACGCTACTACGTCTCCGAAGACATTCGTGCCGCTTTCGTAGACCTGAAAGCCCGAAGGGAAAAAGATTTCAAGGCCTGGAACGCCACGTACGAACAATGGCGCCGAACCTATCCGGAACTGGCAGAGGAACTGGACGCGGGCATCAACGCCTGCTCCTGCGGCGTCAATCCGGCAGACTCGGACAAGGCTATTCCCCCTTTCCCGCAGGACTATAGCGATGCCACCCGTTCAGCCGGGGCCGTTGCCATCAACGCCATCGCTAAAGCGAATCCCTGCTTCCTGACCACCAGCGCGGACCTTTACAGCTCCAATAAAAACTACCTTTCCGGCGCAGGAGACTTCTCTGCGGAAACCCCGGAAGGACGCAACTTCTGGTTCGGCATCCGCGAACACGCCATGGCCGCCATCTGCAACGGCATTGCCTATGACGGCCTGTTCCGCGTAAGCGCCGCCACGTTCTGCGTCTTCGTAGACTACATGCGCGCCTCCATCCGCGTGGCGGCCCTCAGCGGGCTCCCCGTCACCTATATTCTGACGCATGACTCCGTGGCCGTGGGAGAAGACGGCCCCACCCACCAGCCGGTGGAAACAATTTCCGGCCTCCGCGTCATTCCGAACCTGGATGTCATCCGTCCGGCGGACCCGGAAGAAACCGCAGGAGCCTGGATGGCCGCCATGCAGCGTGCCGACGGCCCTACCGCCCTCATTCTGACGCGCCAGAAAGTGGCTACGCTGAACGGCATCCCCGTTGAGACGCGCCGGGAAGGCGTGCTGAAAGGCGCCTACATCGCCCGGAAGGAACAGGGCCCCCTGAAAGCCATTATTCTTGCCAGCGGTTCCGAACTGGAACTGGCCCTGAAAGCGGCGGAAAACATCGGGGAAGGAATCCGGGTCGTCTCCATGCCCAGCTTCTTCCGCTTTGACGCGCAGCCTTCCGAATACCGGGAGAGCGTGCTTCCCTCTTCCTGCATGAGAAGAGTTTCCGTAGAAGCCGGGGTCACGGACCTCTGGTGGAAATATCTGGGCTGCCAGGGAGAGGCCGTGGGCATCAACCGCTTCGGCTTCTCCGCTCCCGGAACGCAGGTGCTGGAGGAACTCGGCATGAATGTGGACAACGTCGTCGCCGCCGTTCACAAGGTGCTTGCCAGATAAACAGGGAATTTTCCCCGTCATCTCTTTCCAGGGGCTGTTCCGCATTCGCCGGAACAGCCCCTTTTTCATGTCTCCCCGGTTGCCAGAAAAAAAGTAAGGCCGTCCCCACGAGCCACCATTATCCGTAACGCAGGAACTATCCTTTCCTGCAAAAATTCCGTTCATTTCCCGTCCGGATTTCTCCAAATACATGACCTCTGCAACAGCGGAGCCCATGACCTGAACCGGTCCTGGACAAGCTTAAGGCCGCAAAAGCCCCGGTTGCCAACAGCCCGTTTTCATCATGGCTGCCGGAACGGACAATGTCCGGGTTCCTTCCTGGCGCCAATGAATATTCGGAATGGTCAGGATAAAGCGATGCTTCTATTGACAATGCAATAAACCCCAACCCTGCAAAATAACGGGCGGGCGAACCATGAACAATGAAAAACGCCCCTTTCCGAAAAAAGGGGCGTTTTTATAAAGACCTTGGTAAAAAGGGAAGAGGCTCCGTTAGAAAGCGGCTTCAATCTTCATGATGGTATACACCTTTTTCTTGTCGCCGTCCATCGGGACAATCTTCACCTGATCCCCTACGCTCTTGCCCGTCAGCTCCTTGCCGACCTGGGAAAGATAAGAGACGATATGCTTTTCCGGATTTGTGTCCCACGCGCCCAGAATGGTGTACACCACGGGCTCCCCGCCATTCAACGGCTGAAGAGTCACCTTCGTGCCCATGGCGGCGCGGGAAGTATCCGTTACGGCAAAATCCGTGCCGCGGGCCAGGGCCAGCGCATGTTCCAGTTCCGCCCGGCGGCGGTTGAGCACCTTTTCCACTTCCTTGGCGTCCTGGTAGCCGCCGTTTTCACGGAGATCCCCTTCCGCACGGGAAATCTTCTTGTTATGCAGGTTTTCCGGAATTTTCACGTTTACCAGTTCTTCCAGCTCCTTCTTGCGGGCTTCCAGGCTTTCCCAGGAAACGAAAATCGGTTCCGGTTTGTCGGAGTTGTCCACCAGGGCGTCCAGCACAATGGCGTGCAGGTCCGGGAAGACGCTGATGACGCGGGCCATCAGCGCGCCGCGATCCTGTTCGGAAAAAGCGGAGGTGTTGTACAGCATCTTGGCGAACTGGCGGACTTCCGCCACATCCTGCCCCTTGATCATTTCCTGAATGATGCTCTTGTCCTCCATGAACAGGTTCTTCAGGCGCAGCATGCGGTTGGGGCCGCCGTCCATGTGGTCCTGTTCAATCAGGGAAAGCATCGCAATGCCCACAGGGAGGCCAAAGAGGGGCTTGGAAGCGTCATGCCGCTGGCGGCATATCCAGATGAGGGACTCCGCCGGAAGGGTCTGGCGCAGCAATTCATGCTTCAGATGCTTGACCAGCACCTTGTCCTGCCCTTCCTCTATCAGGAATTTGGCAATTTCCCCCACGGCGCGTGCGCCGCCCGCGTCAAAAAGCTCCAGCGCCTTCTGCGGCCAATCCTCACCAAAAATGGCGGGCAGCGTGGCGTACACGCGTTTCTGCCGCACGGCAGGCATGGAATTGAGCACTTCCGCGAAGCGTCCCACATCGCCGATATTGGCTTCCACGATGGAACGGAGAGGATAAGCTTCCTTGGCCGCCTCCGTATTTTTCAGGGAGGCAATCAGGTCATCCCTGAGCACGGCCAGTTCCAGCACCTGCTGGAGAGCCAGGCTGCCGCCGTTGCGCACATCGGCATCCACGGCGCGAATCAGGGCGTTGACGGCATCCGGCTCCGCCATGACCGTTTCCATTTTAATGCCGTCCAAAACGCGCACCTTGGCTTTCAGATCGGCGGCCTTATTGTAATCTTCCAGGGCAGCCTGCGCGCGGGAAAGGGTATTCGCGCGAAGCGTAATGCGCTCTCCCTTGCGGGTGGGCATCATGAACTGGACATTGGAACGGAGCATGGCACGCACCTTGTCCCACCAGTTTTTCCACTTGTCCTCCGCAATCACGGTGCCTTTCAGCGCGGCTTCCAGCTTCTCAGGAGTAAGGGAATTACCGTAGCCCTGCAAGGTAACGCGCACCAGTTCCACCGGGTCATCCACGGACAGGTTGATCAGAGATTCGGTATCTTCATACCGCTTGGCCAGGAAATGGTCATCACTGATGAATTCCAGAATTTTGGGAGCGAATCCCAAGGCAACTTCGTGTTCCGGATTTTCCTCAAAATCAATGACCAGCTTTTGGGCGGGAAGATTCCAGGAAATGACTTTTCCGGCGCCCCAGGAAGCATGGAAGCAGTAACGGCCAGGTGCGATGCGATCAAGTTTTTCAGCGAGAGCGGGGGTAATTTTCCCCAGAGACAATAATTTCTCCAAGTCGGCGTGCATACTGAGGCACATGATACGCCCCCCCCTACCGGTATCAAGACTAATATTCCCTCTTTCGCCCGGAGGCGGCCTGCACGGCTTTCCAGAGCCGCTACGGAGACAGCGGCCGCCCACGTCATGCTCCGCCTTCGCATTCGGGCTTCGCGTCTTTTTCCCTTCCCTCCCCCATCCAGTTGCGGCTTGACCGTGCGGAGCGTCTGGCGTAACATTTTCGCACGCATTTAACCCCTGCGCAACACGTATCATGGAACCTATTTACGAAGGGAAGGCCAAACGCCTTTATACGACTGACAATCCCAACGTCCTCCGCATGGAATACAAGGACGACGCCACTGCCGGAAACGGAGCCAAGAAGGCCCAGTTTGAAAACAAGGGCAGGATGAACAAGGCCATCACCCTGGTCATCTACCGCATGCTGGAAAGCAAGGGCGTGAAAACTCACCTGGTTGCGGATGTGGACGACATCAACATTGACGTGAAAAAGGTTTCCATCCTTCCTCTGGAAGTGATCGTGCGCAACATCGCCGCCGGCTCCTTCAGCCGCCGCATGGGCGTCAAGGAAGGCACTCCCTTCAAGAAGCCGATTGTGGAATTCTCCTACAAGGACGACAGCCTGGGCGATCCCTTCATTAATGACGACTACGCCCGGGAAATGAACGCCGCTACGGAAGAGGAATGCGCCTTCCTGAAAAAACAGGCCCGCATCGTGAATGACGTGCTGATTGACTTTTTCAAACAGGTTGGACTTACGCTGGTGGACTTCAAAATCGAATTCGGCCGCCTGGCGGAAGATCCCTCCCAAATCGTGCTGGCGGATGAAATTTCCCCGGATACCTGCCGCCTGTGGGACATCAAGACCGGCGAAAAGATGGACAAGGACCGCTTCCGCCAGGATCTCGGCAACGTGATGGAAGCCTACGAAGAAGTCCTTTCCCGGCTCCAGAACCAGGCTTAAGCATCTTCCCCCCTCCATGGGAGCCGGCCTTTCCGCCGGCCCCCATTTTTCATTTTACCACACTCTTGAGCAATATGACCCTCCACTTTGAAGTTATCAGCCGGTTCCAGGCCGCCGCCAACGCGGACGCCCTGCTCTATACCCCCCTGAACGCCGGCCTCACGTTCCGCCGCAGCCGCGTTTACACCGTAGAAATCAACGGGGACGAACAAAAAGCCCGCGAATATCTCCTGAGTGTGCTGGTGGACCCCATTTCCCAGGAATGCACGGAACAGAACGCGCCCATCCTGGAAGGAGCCCTGTTCACGATTGACTACGGCATGAAAGCCGGCGCCCTGGACCTGGAAAAAGAAGCCATCCTGCAAAACTACCGCGGACGCCGGAATATGGGCTTTACTCTGGACGGTCTGAAAATCACCCAGCGCGTGTACATCTTCGGCCAGGGAGACAAGGAAACCCTGGCGGCGCGCTTTGCCAAGGACGTCTGCAACCCCGCCATTCACAACTGGACCATCGCCTAACCCTTTTTCTTTCCCATCCACATGTCCGCCAAAACCTACCGAACCGTTCCCGTGAGGAACCTGAGCAGCGACGAACTGCTTGAACTCAGCAAGAAGCAGAAGCTTTCCCTGTCCCGTGAGGACATGGAAGTCGTCCAGCAGATCTTCCGGGAAATCGACCGCGATCCCACTGACGTGGAACTGGAAGTAATCGCCCAGACGTGGTCGGAACACTGCAAGCACCGCATCTTCTCCGCCTCCATCAGCCACAGCGTCAACGGAGGCGCGCCGGAAACGGTGAACAGCCTGTTCAAAACCTACATCAAGAAACCTTCCGAAAAAATCATGGAACGTAAGCCGGGCTTCGTGCTCAGCGCGTTCGACGACAATGCCGGCTTCATCGCCCTGGACGACAACCTGGCCGTCTGCCTGAAAGCGGAAACGCACAACCACCCCTCCGCCATTGAACCGTATGCCGGAGCCAATACCGGGCTGGGCGGCGTCATCCGCGACATCCTGGGCGCAGGCAAGGGCGCCAAACCCATCGCCTCCCTGGACGTCTTCTGCTTCGGCGCCCCGGACACGAATCCGGCGGACATCACCGCCCCGGACGTCATCCACCCCCTGGGCATCATGCGCGGCGTGGTGCGCGGCGTGCGCGACTACGGCAACCGCATGGGCATTCCTACTGTCAACGGCGCCATCCAGTTTGACCCCACATACATTTACAACCCCCTCGTCTTCTGCGGCACCGCCGGCGTGATTCCGCGCGGCGACATCCTGAAGGAAATGCGCCCCGGTCTCAAGGTGATCGTCATCGGCGGGCGCACGGGACGGGACGGCCTCAAGGGAGCCACGTTCTCTTCCGCCGCCCTGGATGAAGCCTCCCATGAGGAAGACTTCACCGCCGTGCAAATCGGCAACCCGATTGAAGAGAAGAAAACGCTGGACTTCATTCTGGAAGCGCGCGAACGCGGTCTCATCGTCTTCATTACGGACTGCGGCGCCGGCGGCTTCTCTTCCGCCGCCGGAGAAATGCTCTCTGTCACAGGAGGCGAAATTTTCCTGGACAACGCCCCTCTCAAGGAACCCGGCCTTATCTCCTGGGAAATCTTCCTGTCGGAATCCCAGGAACGCATGGTGATGGCCGTGGAGGAAAAAGACCTTCCGGAACTCCGGAAGCTGGCAGACACTTTCCAGACGGAACTGACCGTCCTGGGCCATTCCGACGACACGGGAATTCTGAAGGTCTGGCACAAGGGGGAACTCGTCTGCTGCCTGGACAACTCCAAGCTGCATGACGCCCCCATCAAGAAGCTGGAATCCGTATTCACCCCCGGCAAGGCGCTCACAGGCCAGCCCCTCCCGGACAAGGACCTGAACAAATCCCTGGAAACCGTGATGGGGGACTTCGCCATCGTCTCCCGGGAACCCATCATCCGCGAGTACGACCACGAGGTGCAGGGCAACACCATCCTGAAGCCCCTGGCGGGCGCGCAGGCGGACGCCCCGCAGGACGGTTCCGTGGTGGACATCGACGGCTCGGACAAATGCATGGCCATGGCTTGCGCCATTCTTCCGGAATGGGGCAAAACGGATCCCTACGCCATGGGGACCGGCACCGTGGATGAATGCGTGCGCCAACTCATCCTGGTAGGCTCCAATCCGGACAAAATCGGCCTGCTGGACAACTTCTGCATGGGCAATCCGGAAGATCCGGCGGAACTCGGCCGCCTGGTGGAATGCGTGAAAGCCATCGCCAAGGCGGCGGACGCGTACAATGCCCCCTTCATTTCCGGCAAGGACTCCTTCTACAACTACTTTGAAACGGAAGACGGCCCCATCAACGTGCCCGTCACCTTCCTCTGCTCCGGCTTCGGCGTGGTGGAAAACCCGGATCACGTCATTGGTTCTTCCCTGAGGCGGAACAACAGCCTGCTGTACCTCATCGGCCATACGGAAGACGAGATGGGCGGCTCCGTCTTCGCCCGCACCCACGGTGTGGAAGACGGCAAGGTTCCCCAGACGGACTGCGCAGCGAACATGGAACTGTACAAAGCCTACTACAGCGCCCTGACTTCCGGCCTGGTGCTCTCCGCCCATGACATTTCCGAAGGCGGCCTGGCCGTCACGGCGGCGGAAATGGCCTTTTCCGGCAAGGGAGGCGTCCGGCTGGATCTCACGAAGGTTCCGACCGTCAACGGCTGGAAATCCCCGGCAGTCCCCCTGTTCAGCGAAAGCACGGGCCGCATCCTTGTGGAGGTGGACCCGGAATTCGCCGCGGATTTTGAAACGGCTATGGACGGATTCCCCTGCGCCTGCATCGGCAGCGTTACGGAAGAAAAGCGCCTCACGGCCACCTGCTGCGGCGGAGAAAAGGTGCTGGATTGCGGCATCGCCAACCTCAAAAAGCTCTGGAAGGACGGACTTACCCCCTATTATTGATCTCCCGAAACCGGCATCTTACCAAACCAACGATTCATTTCTACCAATATGCCTCACGCACTTTTACTGAAATACCCCGGCACCAACTGCGACGTGGAAACGGAACGCGCCCTGCGCGCGGCAGGTTTCTCCACCCAGATCCAGCCCATCGCCACGGCTACGCCGGAACATGTCGCCAAATCCCAGCTTGTCGTCCTGGGAGGCGGCTTCAGCTACGGGGACTACGTCACCAGCGGCCGCCTGGCCCAGTTGGAAACGGAACGTTTCCTAGGGGATGCCCTGCAGCGGCACCACGCCGGTGGAGGCATGCTCCTGGGCATCTGCAACGGGTTCCAGATTCTCACCAAGCTGGGTATTCTTCCCGATTCCAGCCTGATTGACAATAAAAAGGAACGCTTTGAATGCGTCTGGGCCAAACTGGTGAAAGTAGCCAAAGACTCTCCCTTCCTCCAGGGCCTGCCGGACGAATTCGAACTGCCCTCCGCCCATGCGGAAGGGCGCCTGGTCACCCGCCCCGGAGATGCGGAAAAATACCTGGCCGCCGGAAATGTGGCTCTCCAGTACGTGGACAACCGCGACGGCTGCGAATGCAGCATCGCCGGCCTCCAGGATTCCACCGGGCGCGCCATGGGCCTGATGCCCCACCCGGAACGCTTTCTGCTGCCCCGCCACCACTATGACAAGGACTGGGCCGGCAACGAAGACTGGGGCTGGGGGTACTTCCTCTTCAAATCCGCCTTTGACGCCCTGAAATAAAGGTTCATCCCCCGCAACCTCTTTCCCCGCACTCATTCCATGACAGACACGGTCCTCATCGGTTCCTCTTGCGCCCTCGGCGCTTTCTGGTCCTCAAAACGGTATTTTGACTACCTGATTGATGAAACCAACCTGTCCCTGCTGCGCGGCAAGGAATTCGGGCAGGCCGTCATTATCTGCCCCTCCCTCCGGGAAGGGGGCACGGCTATCCGGCGGAATACGGCTCCCTTTCTGGCTCAGGTTAAAACCCTGATTGATCTCCTGCATGATGTAAAGGCGGAACGGGTGACCTACATCACCAGCATTGACACCCAGCCGGAAACGGGCAATGAACTTTCCCCCTTGCTCCGTGAACCGGAGGACGAATGGCTGGCGGCTCTGGTGGAGTTGAAAGACTTCATCAACCTCCGGTTCGGCCGCGTGCTGACCGTGTACCTTCCGGAAGTCACCGGAACGGGAGTAGGCATGAGTGTGGCGGATCTGCTGGCAGAAGTTCCGGAAGGGACGGAAGAGCTGGACGTGGCCCTGCTGGAACGCCACCAGCTTTATCCCATGCACCGCCTGGTGAGGGACGTGGAAAAAGCCTGGGAGTGCGGCATCTTTTCCGTGAATCTGGTGCCGGAACCCGTCACTGCCTTTGAACTGGTGGAGCAGTGCTTCCCTTCCCTGGTCAACCGCCTCCCCGTCGCGAAGGAAACGGACCCGTACGGAAGCGCCAGAACATCCGTTTACTCCACTCAGTACCACGATCCGGACATCGGTTATATCATGGACAAGCAGGACGTTCTGGCGGGGCTTTCCCCGGACAAACAGTCCTAGCCCCCCGGTCAAAAAAACTTTCTCCAGACCCCGTCTGCTTCCTGCGCAGTCGGGGCTTTTTATTCCCCGCCTTCAAAAAGAGCTCCACTGCAGGAGCCGTGCTTTCCTGTTGAGCGCATGCCGGAACGGTGCTATACAAAAGCCATGAAGATCAGCGACGACAGCCTTGAATTCTTAACGGAACTTCTGGAAACCCCCAGCCCGTCCGGCTTTGAAATAGACGCCCAGCGCATCTGGGCGGACGAACTGCGCAAATATACGGAAGACGTCCAGTGCGACACCTACGGAAATACCTGGGCCGTCTTCCACGCGGACGCGGAAGAAGCCCCCACATTGATGATTGAAGCCCACGCGGATGAAATCGGCTTCATGATCCGCCATATCACCAAGGACGGCTTCCTGTATGTGGAACGCGTAGGCGGTACGGATACGGCCATCGCGCGGGGGCGCCGCGTGCGCTTCCTGGGTTCCCAGGGCGAAGTGATGGGAGTAACCGGAAACACGGCCATCCACTTGCGGGAACCCGGAGAAAAGGAACCCAAGATTTGGGAAATTTACGTTGACGTAGGCGCCTCCTCCGACAAGGAAGTAGCGGAACTCGGCCTGCGCGTGGGCCATGTGGGCGTTTACTGCGACGGCCCCATGCTGATGAATGAAAACAAGCTGGTATGCCGGGCTCTGGACAACCGGCTGAGCGGCTTCATCCTGTCGGAAATAGCCCGCAAACTGTGCAAGCTGAAAAAGCCCGTCGCCTGGAACGTGGTGCTCGTCAACGCCGTGCAGGAAGAAGTTGGCTGCATTGGCGCGGGAATGATTACCCACCGCCTGCGCCCGGACGCGGCCATCTGCATTGACGTGACTCATGCCACGGACTCGCCCGGACTGGACAAAGGCAAATTTGGCGATATCAGGCTTGGAGGCGGCCCTGCGGTCATCCACGGCACGGCCAACCATCCCAATCTGGTGGCCCGTCTGGAAATCGTGGCGGACAAGAACAAAATACCGCTCCAGCATGAAGCCGCCGGACGCCGCACCGGAACGGACACGGACAGTATCTACATCTCCCGCGACGGCGTGGCCTCCGCGCTGGTGTCCCTCCCCCTGCGTTACATGCATTCCCCGGTGGAAACGGCCTCTCTGACAGATGTGGAAAACACCATCAAGCTGCTGCTGGAACTGGTCAAATCCCTGACGCCGGAAGACTCTTTCGGCCACAGGCTGTAATACGGAGCGGACGGCGGCATCGCTGACAACATGAGGACATGAACCGTCCTGCCGGGGAAAGGCGCGCAAAACGGCCATTTCCCCGGCCTGCTTCCATGCGGCTGCATGGAAGAGCCCCCTTATATGGAGCAGGGCGTAACCATTGGCCTTGCAGGCGTCCTGCGGCTTCATTCGGTACTGCAATGGCTGCCGTCACTACCCGCTCGATGGTTCCCGGCCTCCTCTCCCGGAACATTTTCCCGGAAACTATCCCGAACCGGAAAACGGCAGAAGTCTTTCCTTCCGGTCACATTTCACTGAAATCCAGCCGGGTCACATTAAAGTACGTTTTTCCCTTCCGGCAGGAATCCCACAGGAGAATAAGCATGAGGAAAAAGAGGACCAGCCTCCAGGCCACTTCAAAGGGATAACTGGTTACCGCCCTCTCCACGCCGATGCAGTTGCAGGAGAGGGAAAGCCCCCTGGTCCAGCCCTGGACGAATAACGCCACGAACGTGAATGTCAGCGCGCTGCCCAGCAGCGCGGCCCCGGCGCAGGTTCTGCGGAACAGGAGCCCCAGCCCCACCACAATTTCACACGACACCCCCAGGCAGGCTAGGGGATGACCCCAAGCCTCCGGGAAAATGGCGAAACGGTCGATCGTCTCCTGAAGCTGGTCCAGATGAAACAGCTTGCGCACCGCGACGAACAGGAAAAAGCCCCCCATCCCCAGCCGGAGCAGGAGCAGACAGAAACGGACGATTTTTTCCCTTAGCATCATTGGCGTATTCCGCTTATTCGAAGTGGGTTTGCTGGGCGCTCACCTTTTCATTGCGCAAACTGTTCAGTTCATGGCGCACCTTTTCCAGCTCCATCTGAAGGGATTTCTCCCGTTCGGAGACAGAAGCCGCGGCGGAAGACGGCGTCCCGGCAGCTTTCTTCCCGCAGCCTACGGCGTCTTCCGTAAAGAGCATTTTCAACCCGGGAGCCTTCGTGTCAAACTTTATAACGCCGGAAACAGGCTTTTGGGAGCCGGGATGCTTCACGGAGGCCCTCACCGTCACCGTGCCGGGCTTGGCGCCCAGACGCACCAAAGCCGGAGCGGAACCCCATTTAACGGGCTGGGTCAGCGTGCCGTCCGGAGAATCCGTCAGCAGCTCGGCAGGACCTTCCACGGAAAAGACAATCTCCTCATCATTCAGGCGCTTCACCGTTCCGCGGTCATCCGTAACCTCCGCCACCACGGCAAACACGTCGGAACCGTTGGCGTACAAATCCACGCCATCTTCCCGATCCAGAGTCAACCGGATTTTTTCCGCTCTCCGGGCCGGGCGGACTTCATGCCTGGCCACCACCTTGCCGCCTATCAGGCCTTCCGCCACCAGTTTCACCGCGCCCTCCTTGCCGGACCGGGCAAGCTTCTTGTTTTCCATGAAATCCCAGGCTTTCGGGAACACGACGGGCACACGCTTGAGGCCGCCGGGACAGAATGCCACCTTCTTTTCCACCGGAAGCCCTCCGTTGACGCTCAGGCGGACGGAATCACAATTGGAAAACACCGTCACGTCTTCCGGAGAAAAAGGAGTGCATTCGTTGGCAATGTGCACCACAGGGCCGGAACCGGACCCGTTGAGCGTCTTCTGGGGACGCTGGGACATAAACGCGAAATAGGAAGTCTTGGGCTGACGGAAAGCATCCATCATGCCTCCGTAGAAAGGATCCGGATGATAGCCGCGCTGATGGTCGAAAGGATGCCACAGGCAGCCGCCGAAATGGTAGGCGGGAGCGGCGTTCAGCGTATCGTATGTGGTATATGGGAACGAGGTCTTGAGGTAATGAAGGGCCTGCACCATCATGGGCGCTTCACCCCAGTGCCGGGCCACGCGGGAGGTGGAATTGTGGGCGGCCCAGGTATCCACGTTATCGCCGAATTCGCGGGTGAAGTAAGGTTTGTTGTTCTTCCTCTCCTTGATGGACCAGTGTTTGTCGCCTGTAGCCGGGTGGGCATACAGAACCTCATAATGCTGATTGCCCTGAGCCACCGCGTCGCAAGCGGTGTAGCATCCCTTGTACGGGTATTCCTCATGCACCAGGTCGCGGGCCTTTTTGGCGAAATCCGCCGGGTAATGAGTTTCATTCAAAATAGGCTCCCACATCATCACGGAGGGATGGTTCCTGTCCCGGCGCACCATCTGGCGGATATCGTCATACACCCGCTCCGCAAAAGGGCCGCTGCCCCAGAACTGCCAGCCCGGCGTGGCGACGATGACGAAAAGGCCCAGGCGGTCGCAGGCGTCCATGAAAGCCGGGTCCTGCGGATAATGAGCGCTCCGGATCACGCGCATGCCTGCCTTCCTCAATTTCACGGCATCCTGCCATTGCAGGTTGTTGGGCACCGCATTCCCAAGCATGGCAAAATCCTGGTGCCTGTTGCCGCCAATCAGCTTTTCAGGAAACAGGGCCCCATTGAGCACCAGCCCCTTTTCCGTTATTTCCACCGTCCGGACCCCCACCCTCATGGAACGGTTGTCCAGCAGATGGACCGGATCTTTAGCATGGTCCCCTCCGGCGGCATCCCATACTTCCACGCTCAGCGTATACAAATCGGGATTGTCTGGAGACCACGGTTTCACGTTGGAAAGCACAAGAGGGATATCCACTTCACCCGTGGAATGGGGTGGGATGGCCAGAGGGACCGTCTCCCCGGCGGGATCCACCCCCTTGGGGTCCGTCATCACCGCCTGCACGCGCACCTTCTGTTCCTTATCCGTCTGGTTGGCCACCTGAACCTTCACCCCTACCTTGCCCTTGCGGGTGCGGGGATCAAAAGATTCCGTCCGGAAAAAAACTCCCCCGCCGGCCACGGTGCCGGCCTCGTTCGGATCCGTAATATACACGGGACCGGTGGAAATGAGGTACACATCCCGGTAAATACCGCCGAAATAGGAAAAATCCAGGCCTTCCTGGGGTTTGCCGGGGGGATAGGAAGCGTCGTTGGAATTGTCCGCCTTCACGGCGATGACGTTCTTTTGTCCCGGTTTCAGCCACTTTTCCAGATTGACGATCACGGGAAGATATCCGCCGAAATGTTCCGCGGCCTTTTCTCCATTTACCCAAACCTCGCTCTTTCCCATGATGCCCTCAAAATACAGGGTGTTCCTCCTCCCCTCCAGCCGGGAGGGAGGAATGAAAGTTTTCCGGTACCATACCGGCCCCTGGTAGTTGGAGCAGCCGCTGGCCTCTTCCGGAAGAAGTTCAATGCCGTTGGGGAGGTTGACGGACTCCCAGGAAGAATCGTCGCCATCCGGGCTGGACGCTTCCTCCGGTGCCTTCCGGCCCTTGAACAGCTTCCAGCCCACATTCATGCCGTAAACGTCCCTCTTCGTCACGTTTTCCGGCAGGCGGAGAGACCCGGCCACGGAATAGGTTCCCGTAGACGATACGGCCTCCTGATCGGAAACCGTATCGGCATAAAGGGAAAAAGAGCCGGCCAGGCATGCCGCCGTTATTCGGATAGCAGTAACTTTCATCATGGAATAGGGGAATGCGATTTTAATATACGGAGACTCCCCGGCGCCACCTTTCATTCATATAATACATCCTTGCAGATAATGCAAATACATATGTCATCCGGCATCTTCCGCTTGACCTGGAAGGCATGTTTTTTCATAGTCGATTCGCCCTGTACGGGATTATCCCGCAGCCCCGGTCCGAGTGCCAGGCTTTCAGTCCCGTGAAAAGGAAGAAGCGAGGTGTTCCTCCACCGGCTGTTTCAGGGCTACGCCTTTATCCACTAGTTTTTTATGTCATCTTTCTTTCAGAAAATTGTCAAACTTTTCTCCTATGACATTGGCATTGACCTGGGCACCGCCAACACCCTGGTCAACGTCAAGGACCAGGGCATCGTTCTGCGCGAGCCTTCGGTCGTCGCCGTCAAGGGGGACAAGGTTCTGGCCGTGGGAGACGAAGCCAAGCGCATGCTGGGCCGCACCCCCGGCTCCGTCACGGCCATCCGGCCGTTGAAGGACGGCGTCATCGCCGACTTCTACATCACGGAGGAAATGCTCCGCTACTTCATTAAAAAAGCCACGGCCAGGTATTACCTGATCAAACCGCGCGTGCTCATCGCCATCCCCTCCGGCATTACGGAAGTGGAACGCAGGGCCGTCAAGGAATCCGCGGAAGCGGCCGGAGCACGCCGCGTGCATCTGATTGAAGAACCCATGGCCGCCGCCATCGGCGTGGGCCTTCCGGTTCAGGAAGCCGCAGGCAACATGATCGTGGACATTGGCGGCGGCACCACGGAAGTCGCGCTTATCTCCCTTTCCGGCATCGTTTACAGCCGTTCCGTCCGTTGCGCCGGGGATGAACTGGACGACGCCATCATCTCCTACATGAGGAGAACTTACAATCTCATGGTCGGGGAACGTACCGCCGAAGACATCAAAATCCGTATCGGCTCCGCCTACCCCCTGCCTCAGGAACTCT